>JANLWE010000079.1:0-41290 GCA_031364365.1 Gammaproteobacteria bacterium
GCCGCCCCCGCCGCCCCCGCCGCCCCCGCCGCCCCCGCCGCCGCCCCCGGGCGACGCTGACAAGGACGGCGTGACGGACGACAAGGACCGTTGCCCTACAACGCCCGCAGGTATGGCCGTCGATTCAATCGGCTGCTTCAAAGAAATCACGCTGCGTGGCATGGTGTTCGAATTCAATTCTGAAGCCTTGACCGCCGAGACCCGTGGAATGCTGGACGGACTCGTCGCAGACCTGAGAACCAGACCGGCCGACATTGTCGCTGGCACCAAAGTCGCCGTTGAGGGCCACACCGACGGCGTCGGTTCGGATGCCTACAACCAGGGCCTGTCGCTGCGCCGTGCGGAGTCGGTGCGGCAGTACTTAATCGACAAAGGTCTGAGTGCGTCAATGGTGGTCGCGACCGGCGCTGGCGAGGCGAGCCCGACCGACAGCAATGAGACTGCGGAAGGCCGTACCAACAACCGGCGCGTAGTGATCAGGGCGACACGCTGAAGCCTGACTGTTGATACTGAGGCCGGTCCCCCGCGGGACCGGCCTTTCTTTATGTCCGAAATCCAGCCTTTTCCGGGCCGAAATGCGCCCGGTCATATTTTTGCGCCCCCCGTCACGTTCGGCTTCCGCGCAGTTTGTCACTGTCTCCGGACCATCCGCGGGCCACGGACCGCATCGCCTTGTCCAGATACCGGAAAATCCCAGTCACTGAGCTCGAGGTCGGCATGTACGTGTCCGAACTCGATCGCCCCTGGCTCGAGACGCCGTTCCTGTTTCAGGGCTTCTATGTCCGCAACGACGAGGAGATCGCAGCGGTGCGGAGCCACTGCCGGGAGATCGTCATCGACACTCAAGTCGACGACGAGCCGCCAGGGGCGGTTGCAGTCGTTCCGCTTCCGACGCGCCCCCCGGCCGAGGCGATGCGCGAGCTGAAGGACGAGATCAAACAAGCCTCCGGTATCCACGTGGCCATCTACGCCTCAGTCGAGGATGTGATGCGCGAGCTCAAGAGTTCCGGCAGGCTGAACGTCCACAAGCTCGAAGCCGCCGTTCTGCCAATGGTGGACAGCGTGCTGCGCAATCCCGCCGCGATGTCCTGCCTGATGCGCATCCGCCGCAAGGGCGCCTACCTGTATTCGCATGCGCTCGCTTCGTCGGTGTGGGCGACTGCGCTCGGCCGCGAAATCGGCCTCGACCGCGATGCGCTTCGGGTCGTCGCGCTCGGCGCGATGCTGCTCGATGTCGGCAAGATCCGGATTCCGGGCGAGATCCTCGACAAGCCCGGCAAGCTCGACGCCGCCGAGACCGCGCTCGTGCGCCGCCACGTCGAGTTCGGGCTGGATCTCGTGAAGGGGTCGGGCGACGTGGATCCGCGCGTACTCGACATGCTTTCGCACCACCACGAACGCCACAACGGATCGGGTTACCCGCAAGGCCTGAAAGGCAGCGAGATTCCCGTGTACGGGCGTATCGCGGGCGTCGTCGACACCTACGACGCGATGATCACCTCGCGTCCCTACGCGAGCACGCAATCGTCCTATGGCGCGCTGCGGCAGCTTCGCGCGCTCGCCGGAACCGAGTTCCAGTCGGAGATCGTGGACCAGTTCACCCAGGCAATCGGCATGTTCCCGACAGGCACGCTTGTGCTCCTGAATACCGGCGAAGTCGCGGTCGTGACGGCGCAGAGCCGCATCCGCAGGCTCCGCCCGGAAGTGATGATCATCCTGGATGCCGAGAAGCAGCAGCTCGCGAACTATCGCGTCGTGAACCTCAACCAGGTTTCGGCGACCGCCGACGACCAGGCCTCGCTCTGGATCGAATCCGGACTCGAGCCCGGCGCCTACAGTGTTGATCCCGCGGAGTACTACCTCAATTGACGCCATGATCAATGCGTCGCCGACGCCGGCGGGCAGCAGCGGCTATACCGACTGCCTCGAGGCGATCCGCGCCCGGCTCGCGGCGCGCGAGGCGAAGCTCTACGGCATTGCCGTGCTCGTCGTGTACGTGCACCAGCTCGAGCGGCTGTTCGCGAGCGCAGGACATGTGAATGCCGGGCGCATGCTCGACGAGCTCCGCAACCGCCTGTCCCAGGTTTCGCGTCCAGGCGATTACTTCGCCCGTCTCGGCGACCGCAAATTCGTCTTCGTACTCTCGAACCTTCGGAACGAAGGTCACGCGCTGCTCGCCGCCAACAAGATCCTGCGGAGCGGCACTGAGCCCATTTCCGTGGGAGGCCAGCACACGAACATGCGGATCTCGGTCGGCATCGCGATGTACCCGGGTCATGCGCGCCATCCCGAAGCGTTGATGCAGTGTGCAGAGATCGCGCTGCTCGAAGCCTGGAAAACTTTGCAGCCAACTGTACTCTACACCGCCCGCAAGGCGGACGAGCTCGTCGCGGGCTGGGATCTCGAGACCCAACTCGCGAGTGCGCTAGAGCAGGGCGATCTCGTCATGAATTACCAGCCGAAGCTTTCGCTGCCAAAGCTCCAGTTCACGGGTGTCGAAGCGCTCATGCGCTGGAACCGCCCGGAATCGGGCAATGTCCCGCCCGAGATCTTCATCGATGTCGCTGAGATGACTGGCCAGATCGACCCGCTGACGCGCTTTGCCTTCCACCGCGCGCTCCGCCAGCTCGGCGAGTGGCCGAAGAGCCTCAGCACGATCGGCGTCGCGGTCAACGTCACGCCGTCGATCGTCTGCAATCCGGAGCTCGTGGATGTCATCCGTAATGCCGCCGGCCTCTGGTCGGTCGATTTCTCGCGCCTGACGGTCGAGGTGACGGAGAACGCGCTGATGGTCGATCGCGAGCGCAGCCACCGCGTGCTGACGGAGATCCGCGAACTCGGCGCGCGCATCTCAATCGACGATTTCGGCACGGGCTACTCGTCGCTGTCGTACCTGAAGCAGATTCCGGCCGATGAGCTCAAGATCGACAAGTCCTTCGTCATGAACATGCTGAATGACGAGGCAGATCGCAAGATCGTCGAGCAGATCATCGCGCTTGGGCATTCATTCGATCTCGAGGTGGTCGCGGAGGGCGTCGAAAACGCAGAGGTCGCGGCCCGGCTTGCGGAGATGGGCTGCGACTACGCGCAGGGCTTCCACTATTCGCGCCCGATGCCGCCGCAGGAACTTCCCGCCTGGGCACAGGAGTGGCGCCGCGCCCGCAATGGCTGATGTCCGCCCGCGCGGGTCGCCCGCTGTTCAGTTGTTGTCGTAGGGGTTGAAGCCGCCGAACTTGTCTTTCTTGCCGGGCTTCGCCTTCACGATCTCGGTCTTTCCGTCGGGCTTCAGGACTTTCCGCAGGATCTGCGTGCTGACCAGCGACAGCTCGTCGGCGGCGCGGCGCGTCGTCTCGGTGAGCGGAGGCGCCGTCACTTCGGCGCTGCGCCCAGGCTTGCCGCCAGACTCGGCCGCAAGCGCCTTCTTGAGATCGTTCTCGCTCACGATGCGGAAGTGACCGGTCGCGGTGTCGCGCGCGAGGACGCCGTCCTTGCGCCCGGACGCGAGCTTCTGGATCTCGGTCCGGGCCTCGCCGCCCTCGGATTTCAGGATCTTCTGGAGCGCAGTCGTGGACACGAGTTCGAGTTCGACCGCCTCCACCTTGCCGAGCCAGACTGAGCGGCCGCGCTCATCCGGTGCGACCTTGCCGGGTTTCCGGATAAGCACCGTTTTCGTGTGGTCCTTGGTCATGAAATCGGCCTCCTGTTGCGGTGCGTCGCCGATCAGTCCAGCGGACGCCGCTCGCCGGTCCACGGATAGCGATCGATTGTGGCGCCGCAATCGCGCCAATAAACATAGTTGGGATCTGGCTTGCGCCAGTTGCCGTAGATTTTTGTCAGGATCTCTTCGGCCGTGTCCGGCATCAGCCAGCGGCGGCCGTACAACTCAAAGGTGGTCAGCCCATGTCCGGGCACTTCGTTGATGAGTTCCATCGCCGGCTTGCGACGATGGTAGTACCAGCGGAAGTTTCCGCCCTGCTTTTCGAACTGGAAGAACTCGTACTTGATAGCCTGGAATTTCAACGCCCACTTCGTGATGCGCCCATCGTTGTTGACCTGCGACCGGCGCATGGCGAAACCATGGTCACTGAGCTTGCCGGCGGCGGTGAGGAAATGCGGCAGATCCTCGTCCATGAATCCGAAATCCGCATCCCGGTCCCAGCGTATCGGTCCGCCGTCTCGCATGCAGCCGAGCAACAGGCCCATGATCATCCAGTACCTGCCCGCAAAGCTCGTTTCGGCCAGGACGTCGTGGAGTTTGATCAGGCCGTGCTTGCGCCGCACTTCAAGCGGCCCCCAACGCAGCCGCTTCACGAACTCATTCAGTTTGCGCACGGCGGCAAGTATAGCTGGCTATACTTCGCGCGATGAATCCGGGCGACTCCCTGTCCGATCGTGCGGCGGTGCAAAGCCGGCTCACGGAAGAGCTGCGCTCCGCTTCAGCCTCGTTCCGCAAGAAGAAAACGCGCCATTTCCTGTCCACGAAGGACGTCATCTATTGCGCTTTCTCGACACCCGCATTCACCGTGCGGCGCGACCAGGCGCAGCGCGACGCCGCGCGGCGGCTCGAGCAGTTTGGCGTGCGCCCGGAAGACATTTGCGGCAAGCGCGTGCTCGATCTGGGCTGCAACAATGGCGCGATCCTGTTCCAGCTCTCAAACTACGGTCCGGCGTGCGGACTCGGAGTCGAATACGACCCGGAAAAAGTTGATCTCGCGCGGCGCATCGCCACATTCGCCGGCATCGAGCGACTTGAATTCAGGGTCGGGGACCTGGACGTGCTGGAGGCGCGGGAGATCGGCGCGCCATTCGACGTCGTGCTGTGCCTCGCGATCGAGGCGCACGTGCAGAAACCGGATCATCTCTATCGATTGCTTGCCGACGTGACGCGGGGCGTGCTGCTGTTCGAGGCGAATGCCTCGACCTCACCCAAAAGCGTTCAGGCCGAGCTGGCGAAGGTAGGATTCAGGGAGATCCGCCACCTCGGCACTTGCGACGACGACATCGTACCGCGCAACAATCGTCGGCCGATTTTCTCGGCCCGGATGGGCTAGCCGGCCGCTTCGCGGAGGTCGAACCGGCGGCGGCTCGCCTCGGTCAGGCCTGGTTCTCGAGCTCGAGCTGGGCGAGCTTCACATCGCGAAGGCCCGGGCGATCTCTTCCGCCCATGTTCTCTTCCTCTGCGACCGACAGGAGCTGCGCGTCGAGTGCCCAGGAATCTAGAATGCGGCGTTTGTCGTCGAGCGTGAAGTCCGGGTCGGAAACCACTTCACGCGGCGAGCGGAAGTGCTTCACGGGATCCTTGATGATCGTCTCAATGCTCGGCTTGCCTGTCGCGGTGCCCATGCGCTCGCCTCCTTGGTTCCCTGTGGCTGTGGTCTCCGTCCTACGTCCTGTAGTCACGGTGGCCGACGGAATCGGACCCGTGTCTGCGTCAGGCTCAATCCACGGACGGAATCGAGGTGTCGCATACTTTATTACGCAGTCGTGTTCATTGTCGTCGCCCTGATCGCTGCGGTGTTCGGGTTCGGCGGACTCGCGGGCGGCGCAGCGGGTATCGCCAAGATCCTGTTCGTGCTGTTCCTGATCGGCGCGGTGGTGACATTTTTCATCAGCTTGAGCCGGCGCGCCTGAGCGCGCGGCAAAAGCCCGCAACTGCGCCCATCAGGTCGTAATGTTAGGATGAAGCGCGAAGGAGACGAACGATGGAAAACGTGATCGAAACGGGCAAGAGTGGCCTGCAGTCGGACCGGAACGGTATCCAGGCGGCAACCGCGCGCGGGGCCGAATGGCGCAATCTCGTCACGGATGTCGAGGACCTGATCAAGAAGGTCGCGAATGTCGATGACGCGGAAGTCGCGGAGGTTCGCGCTAAGGTCGAGCAGACGCTATCGAAGGCGAAGAAGTCCGCCACGCAGGGCATCGCCGCGATCCGGGGGCAGACCGACGAAGTCACGGAAGCGACTGATCAATACGTACGCGAGAATCCTTGGGCCGCGCTCGGCATTGCCGCTGCGGTCGGCATCGTGCTCGGGTTCATTGCCGGCCGTCGCTGATCCGCCGCCCGCGAGGGGTAGTCCGATGCGTTCGATGCTTGCACCCCTGGTGCCCGCGGTCCTGCGGCACTTGGATGCCTATGCCGAAATCGCGGGCGAGGATGCGCGCGATGCGGTGGCGTCCATCGCGCGACGTCTGCTGGCGCTCTTGCTCGCGGCCGCGGCTTCGTTCATCGCGCTTCTCATGTTCTGCGCCTGGTTGCTCGCGCTCACCTGGGACGGTCCTTGGCGCCTGTGGACCGCTGCGGGCCTCGCGCTTTCATTTGCGGTGGTTGCCGCGGGTCTCGCGATTCCGGTCCTGCGGCGCCGCACAAGGGTGGACACGAAGTTCTTTTCGCGCGTGCGGAACGAATGGAGCCGAGACCGCGAACTCATCGACCGCAGCCTGAACGGAGGTGACCATGCCGCCGAATGAAATCGCAGCGGACGGACATCAGCCGGATCTCCGCTCGCCCGCGGAACGCCGGCTCGCCGAGAGTCGAGCCGAGATCGCAAGCTTGCTGGAGCCGGGGGCGGATTCGTTTCCGCGGAGCGAGACGATGCGCTTCATGATGGGCGGGAATGGGAAGATCGTGGCGCTCGGCGTGTTCGCAGGCCTGCTCGCGGTGAAGCCGCGGCTCGCGCTGTCACTCGTCCGTTTCCTGCCCCTCGGCGGGCTCCTTCCCGTCGCCCGCCTCCTGCAACGTCTGCGCTGAGCGAGTGCGGGCTTCCCGGCCGGGGAGAACTGCATGAGCATTCCGCATCGCAGGTATCTGCTCATCCTGAGCGTAATCTTCGCGGTCTGGTGGGCGATCCTCGCGATCCGGCCCTGGGACCGCGCTACCTGGCTTGTGGAGAACACGCTTGCGATCGCGGCCGTGGCCTTCCTCATCGGCTACAACCGCACACTCGTGCTCTCGCGTGTCTCCTACACGCTGATCTTCGTCTTCATGTGCCTGCACCAGGTGGGAGCGCACTACACCTATGCCGAGGTTCCCTACGACGTCTGGTTCGAGCGCCTGACCGGCTCGACCTTCAACGATCTCATCGGCTGGGAACGCAACAACTTCGACCGCGTCGTGCATTTCAGCTACGGGCTGCTGCTTGCGTATCCGGTGCGCGAAGTTTTCCTGCGCGTCGCCGACGTCCGCGGTTTCTGGGGCTATTTCCTGCCGCTCGATCTCACGATGTCGACTTCGGCGCTCTTCGAACTGATCGAATGGGGCGCGGCGGAAGTGTTCGGCGGCGAACTCGGCCAGGCCTATCTCGGCACGCAGGGCGACATCTGGGACGCGCACAAGGACATGGCGCTTGCGAGTCTCGGCGCGCTGATCGCGATGCTCATCACCTACGGTTTGAACCGGCGCTTCCAGCGCGACTTCAATCGCGAGTGGGCGGACAGCCTGCGTGTGAAGCAAAGGGCGCCACTCGGCGAGGATGCGCTGGCGCGCATGATGATGAAGGCGAAGTAGGCCACGCCGTTCAGCGACCGAAGAGTCGAGCGCGAAGCTCCACCCCTGCGCGCCGCAGTCCCGAAAAGCCGAGGATTACGCTCGGCACAACGGCCAGGCAGTTGTAGATCACTGAACCCGCGAACGCGTCCGCGTGCGTCACGCCGAAGGGCGAGAGGCCCAGTATGAAGGCGAGCTGCACGGTGCCGACGTGGCCTGGCGCGGCGGGCAGGGTGAGTCCGATCACGTTCCACAGCATGGCCGACACGGCGCCTGCGAGTGTCACCGGGGCGTCGACGGCCTTGAGGCTGCAGGTCATCGCCGCGACGATCAGCATCCATTGCAGGGCCGACAACAGGAAAATCGGTATGAATAGCCGCGGCCGGGCGATCGCGCCCAGGCCCGCGTTCGCGGCGCGAAGCTGCGTCAGGATGCCCGAACTCAGACGCTCCGAGACGAGGGAGAGCAACCGTTCCGCGAACCGGAGGCAAGCTTCGGTCCGGAACAGGAACAGCACGACCCCCGCCAGTATTCCGGCGCACAACGCTCCGACGACATAGCTCGCCGCTTGAATCTCCGCCGACATGCGCCCGACCGGTTCGAGCACCGCAAGCACGATTACGAGAATCACCAGGAAGTCGAAGATGCGCTCGATCGCGACGGAGGCGAGGAGCGCGCTGACCGGCGCTCTCACACGCTGGCTGGCGAGCACGGCGCGTGCGACCTCGCCCACGTGCGGAAACACGTAATTCCCGGCAAGGCCCGCGAGCACAGACGGCAGCAGTTCCCGGGTCGTCGCCCGGGCGAAGGGGTGAATCAGGTATCTCCAGCGCCAGGCCTTGACGCCGAAGAAGGCGAGCATCGCCAGGAGTCCAAGCACGATGTAGCTCGGGCGCGCATGATTGAGCGTCGCGATGAGCGTCGGCCAGTCTACTTTGCGGACGGCCAGGTACAGGAACAGGCTGCCCAGGAGGGCACCCAGGATCAGGATCGCGCGGCGGCCGGGCATCACTCTCGATACCCAGTGCTGCGGCTAAGAGGGGAAAACCGGCGTTAGCGTGCGAAGCGAATCGCGTCCCGACGCGGCGCGTCGTGCGTGCTCACCTACGGTGACCGTTTCGTACCGCGCAGACAGGATGTCGAAGAGCTCGGCGACGATCGCAAGCTTGCGCTCAAGCGCGAGATCCATGCCGGGGAAGAACTCGAGCGCGGGGCAATCCTCGCGACCCATGAAATCGAGCGGATGCAAGAGGATCGAGGGCTGTGTGCCGGTCGCCGCACAGGCGCCGAGCGCGAAGCGTAGGTAGCTCCGGGCTGCGATGCGCGAAAACTTGGCGAGATAGACCAGGTAACTCAGGTGCATCGGGATCTTGAGCCCGGGTAGCGTTGTGATGGGAATTTCAAGGAGCCGGCCTCTCTGCAACCGCCACTGGAACGGGCGAACCGGACGGAATGCATCTTTCCACGTGCCGAAGAGCGCGCTTCGCTGCTCCTTTTCTTCGGCTGTCAGCTTGCTGGTCGAGAAGAGATAGGCACGGGCGAGCGGATTGAGCAGGTTCGGGAAGACCGTCGCGTCGTAGTCGTAACCGCGGCGCAGCAGGGTCTCGAGCGTATGTTCGGAGAGGCTGAATCCGGGCCCGCGGAACCCGCGCGGCCGGACGCCGGTCGCCGATTCGATCGCTTCTTCGGCCTGGCGCAGCTCCTGATCCAGCTCGGCCGCGCTGTAAAGATGGAGCCAGGGTTCATGCCGGAAACTGTGGTTACCGATCTCGTGACCCGCGTCCACAATGGCGCGAAGCGCCGCGCGGTTCTTCTCAAGGGCCGCGTCCTGGCCGACGATGAAGAAGGTGATCGTGAGGCGGCGTGCGGCGAGGAACCCGAGAATCCGCGGCACGACCACGTCAAGATACGACGGATGCGACTGCCAGCCGGCGTCACCGTGCGTCTTCATGTAGGACCACTGGTTGTCGAGGTCCAGCGACAGGCTCGCGTAGCGCATCAGGCGAGCCGCACCGGTTCGCCGTTCAGCTTCAGGGAACGCTGCGCGGCGTCGAGCACCTTGACGACGCGAAGCCCGTCCTGGCCATCGCTCACCGGCTGCTTGCGCGAGCGTACGCACTCGATGAAATGCCGACACTCGATCTGGAGCGGCTCGCCGACCTTGATGTAGGGCATCGTGATGTCGCCGAATCGCAGCCCGACGTACTCGGCGTAAGTGTTGTAGTCCTGGTTGACCAGCGCACCCTTGTCGTAAATGCGAAGTTTCTCGTTCGCCTCGAGATCGTCGAACACCGCCATCTTGCGGTCGCCGACGAGCGTCAGCTTGCGGATCTTGTGGGGGTCGAGCCAGCTGACGTGCACGTGGGCCATCGCCTGGTCGCCGAAATTCATGGTGAGGAAGACGACGTCCTCGACGCCTTTCTGCAGATAGCACTGGCCACGGGCCGTCACGTCCGTGGGCGTCGCGCCGAGCAGGAACATGATAACCGAGATGTCGTGCGGCGCGAAGTTCCACAGTGCATTTTCGTCGGCGCGCACGGTGCCGAGATTTACGCGCTGGCTGTAGATGTAATAGAGGCGGCCCAGTTCCTCGCGCCCGATCATCTCGCGAAGCCGTGTCACCACCGGGTGGTATTCGAGCAGGTGGCCGACCATCAGCACGCGCTTGTTCGCCTCGGCGAGCGCGATCAGCTCGACCGCATGCGCGATCTCGAGCGTGAAAGGCTTCTCGACGTAGACGTCCTTGCCGGCCTCGAGCGCCATCCTGCCGAGCGGGAAATGACGTGGGCCTGGGGTTGCGATGACGATCGCCTGCAGGTCGGGGTCGCGCAGGACTGCGTCGTAATCGCGCGTGAGCACGGCGCCGGGCAGCTGGCGCGCCAGCTGGTCAAGCTTCTTCTGGTCGAGGTCGCAGACGTACTTGAGGTTGGCGTCAGGGAGCTGGTGAAAATTACGCGCCAGGTTCTTGCCCCAGCCGCCGACGCCCACGACTGCGATCTGTACTGGATCCATGCGATTGATTATCCCCTTGATTCAACATGATATCGCAGGGACGGCGCCCATTTGTGGGTGCCGAACGTGACTCGGAGCACATTCTCGGACTGCGCGGCGCGGGCCGCGGTCGTCATCTAGGCGGCTGGCCGGCTCGACAGGAAATCGAGGATTCGCGCAACAATTTGTGTCGATGCAGTTCCGTCGCCGAAGGCGCTCCGGACCGCGGCCGAGAAATCCGGTTCTCCGCGGGCGAGCCTTGCATCCCACTGCGAAACGGCGTCGACGATCTTCCCGGCCTCGGTGCCGGCGACGAGATTGGCGCCGGATTCCGCGGTTTCAACCCATTCCGTCTCCTTGCGGAGCGTGACGCAGGGACGGCCAAGGAAGAACGCTTCTTTCTGCAATCCGCCGGAGTCGGTGAGCACGAGGCGGCTGTTGGTGACGAGGCAAATCATGTCGAGGTAACCCTGCGGCTCGATCGTCCGCAGTCCGCCACCGTCGGGCAGCGCAAACCCTGCGTCGCGGATGCTCTTCGCGGTCCGCGGATGCATCGGCAGCACCACGGGACGGCTCTTCGTGCCGATCCGGCCGAGTGCGTCGAGCAACGGTTTCAGGCGCTCAGCCGAGGTGTTTTCGGCGCGGTGCAGGGTTGCGACGAGATAGTTGCCTTTCCGGAGGCCGAGTGTCCCGAGGACCTGCGATTTCGACAGCGCGAGCGGCGTGTAGGCGCGGATGGCCTCGAGCATGACGTCGCCGACCTGCAAGGCTCGAGCGCCAAGTCCCTCATTAGCGAGATTGCGCATGGACTCGGGCGTCGGGGCGAAGAGCAGTTCGGATAGATGGTCAGCGACGATCCGGTTCGTTTCCTCCGGCATGAGTCGATTGAAGCTCCGGAGGCCCGACTCGACGTGGGCGAGCGGCACGTGCAGCTTGGCCGCGGCGAGCGTCGCGGCGAGCGTCGAATTGGTGTCGCCATAGGTAATGACGAGATCCGGGTGCCGCTCGATGAAGGTGAATTCGAGCTTCTCGAGCATGCGGCCGGTCTGCTGGCCGTGTGAACCGGAGCCAACGCCGAGGTGTACATCCGCCCGCGGCAGTTCGAGCTCGTTGAAGAAAACGTCTGACATCGCCGGATCGTAGTGTTGGCCCGTGTGCACGATGAGGCTTTCGATCGCAGCGCCACGGCCCCTGGCCGCCTCGATCGCGCGGCAGACCGGCGCCAGCTTGACGAATTGCGGGCGCGCGCCAACGACCTGCATCAATCGCATCGCGGCACCCTGTTCAGGCCTCGGTGACATTGCGGCCTTCGCGACGGTAGCGGCGGCCGCAGACCGTGCAGGCAGCTTCGCTCTTCCTTGCGTCGTCGCCGCCGAGCTCGATGCCGATGCCGCAATAGCAGATCCAGCTCCGGATGTGCGCCGGATTGCCGTAGACGACCGCGTAGTCGGGCACGTCCCGCGTGACGACGCCGCCGGCCCCGACCACGCAATAGCGCCCGAGCGTCACGCCGCAGACAATCGTTGCATTCGCGCCGATCGACGCGCCGCGACGGACGAGCGTCTGTCGGTATTCGTCCTTGCGCTCGATGAAGCTGCGCGGATTGATCACGTTGGTAAAGACCATCGAGGGCCCGCAGAACACATCATCCTCGATGATGACGCCCGTGTAGATCGAGACGTTGTTCTGGATCTTCACGTTGTCGCCGATGGTGCACTTCGGCGAAACGACGACGTTCTGCCCGATGTTGCAGCGCGCGCCGATGCGTGAATCGCGCATGACGTGGCTGAAGTGCCAGATCTTCGTTCCCGCGCCGATTTCGCAGGGCTGGTCGATCACGGCGGTTTCATGCGCGAAATAACCGCGCGTATCCTGGGTCTGGCTCATGCGGCGCCCCTGAATTCGGCTCCGAACTGGCTGAGGAAGGCGTTCACGCTGCGGATGACCTCGTTGTTGTTGAGAGTGTTGCTGGCGAACTGCGCTGTATTGACGACGTAGAAGTCATCGTGACGGGTCTTCGGCGCCTGCACCAGGCTCGAATAACCGAGGACCTGGAGCGGCTGCACCTTGACCGCCCGGTTGATGTGCACGCCGACGATGTCCGACTCCGGAAAGTCGGGGTACATGCGGCGGAAGCCCTGCATGAACTCCGCCTTGAGCTCGTCGTCCGGCCGCCGGAGGACCGGATCGTCGGAGAGCACGTACTTTGGAAGGTAGGTCAGGCACAGGTCCGCGGTCTCAGTCGCGTCCACGAGCGAGCTCATGCCGATGATGCCCGTGAACGGAATCCGTTCGTCGGCGATGTTCAGGATGTAGTACGGGCAGAAGGGTTTTCGGGTGACGAGCACCAGGCAGACGACGCCAAGATACTCGACGTCGCCTTGTGGCAGAACCTGGACGAGGGCCGGATCCGCGATCAATCGCAGGACATTGACGGGTCCGGTGAAAATGACCTTGTCAAAGACTTCCGTCTCCCCAGCCGACGCGACCTGGATTCCCGCGGCCGCCGGCCCGACTGCGGTGACCTCGACGCCGGTCTTGACGACGCCGCCCGCCTGGCCAATCATCTCGAGGAGGCGCTTGAACACGCTGCGGTAGCCGCCGGAGACGTAGCCGAGGTGCTCCTTCTGCGCCGCCGCATCACGCGCCGAGAACAGGCGCTTGACGTAAGTCCAAATGAATACCGCAGAAACGCGCCGGTAATTCTCGCCGAGCTTGGCGAGTAGTAGCGGCCTCCACATCTTCTCGAAGGTCGCTCGCCCGGAATATCGCACGAGAAAATCTTCGACGGTCATGCCCTCAAGGCGACGCCAGTCCTCGATTCGCGAACAATAGAGAATGGTCGCCGCGAGGCGGAACTTGCTCCACGGCCCGAGTAGCGGAAAACGCAGGAAATCCAGACCGCTGCTCAGCGAATGAAAAGCGCGGTCTACGTAGAAACCGGTGCGCGTCGCGCGCCAGCAGAGCCCTTCCGCGAGCCCGATGCGGCGAATGAACTCCACGAGCGCCGTGTCCGAGGGCAGGATGACGTGATAGAAGCGGTCCCAGACGAACCCGCCGAAATCGTGCCAGGTGGCTAGTCCCCCCGGCTGTTCGGCGCGCTCGAAGACGCTGACGCGATGGCCGGAGGAGGAAAGCCGCTCCGCCAGCGCGAGTCCCATGAGTCCGCCGCCGATAATGCCGATGCGCATTACCGTACGTTACGCTGCCATTCAATCGTGCGGCTGAGTCCGTCGTCGATGTCGACCTTGGCGCGGACGCCGAGCAGCCGGCTGCAGAGCTCGACGTCGGGAACGCGGCGCATCACGTCCTCGTACTTTCGGCCCGTGAACGAGACGTAGGGCACGAACTCGACATTTAGTTCGCCGGGCATCCCCGAGAGCCGCTTGATGCGGCGCGCGAGGTCCAGGATTGTGATCTCCTGCGTGCTGCCGATGTTGATGATCTCGCCGTTGGCTTCCGTGCGCAGCGTGGCTTGGTAGATGCCTTCGACCGTGTCGCTCACGTAGGTGAAGCTGCGGGTCTGGCTGCCGTCGCCGTGGATCGGTATCGGCTTGTCGTTCAGCACGCAGTCGATGAACACCGGCGGTGGGCCGCCCCACCAGCTGAGCGGCTGCTTCGGCCCGTAGGAACCGAAAAACCGCAGGATCGTGACCGGGAAGCCGTAGGCGTCCTGGTAGGCGAGCGCGAGATGCTCGTCGAAGAGCTTGGAGACCGCATAGGCCCAGCGCGGGGACTTCGAGTTTCCGATGACACTGTCGCTCCCATCCTCGCTGAACGGCAGCTTCGGATTGCGACCGTAAACGTCCGAAGTCGAAGCGAGCACCAGCTTGCAGCCGAGTCGGCGGGCGAAGTCGAGCGCGTTCTCCGTGCCGCGGTAGTTGATCTTGAGCGTGTCAATCGCCTTGCCGTAGCGGGGAATCTTGAACGCCGCGAGATGAACGATGGCAGCGTAGCTGCCGTCGAGGCCGGCGAGCGCCGAGGGCTCGGTGACATCGGCCTGGACAAACCGGAATTGCGGGTTGTTACGAAACGCGTGGAGGTTGTCGAGCTTGCCCATCGACAAGTTGTCGATCCCGACAATGTTGTGCCCGGCCTCGAGCATCCGGCCGACGAGATTCGAGCCGAGAAAGCCGGCGCATCCAGTGACGACGTAAGGCTCGGTCATGGGCGATTCCTAGGGTGCGCGTGGCGAACCATCGTCGCGGCGCGCGCTCGCCTCACGCTGTTCTCGGAGCAGGCTCGACCCGAGGTGGAAGAGCTCGTCGAAGTACTTCTTGTTCTGCAGGGACAGCATGGCCATGCCGATCAGCTGCATTGCAAGCATCAGCGAAAGCAGGCCGACGATGAAGGTGTGCGGGAACTGGCTGTAGGCAAGCCCGACCGCGGCGGACATGCTGCGCGCCGTCTCCAGCGTCGAATCCAGCTGGACGTAGGCGTCGATGAAATGGATGACCATCCAGGTGTTGACGTAGGCGGAAAACGCAAGCAGCAGCAACCCGGGAATCAGCAGGAACGTGAAGGGCCGGAGAATGAAACCGGAAGCCGTGGTGCCTAGAATCTGCCGCAGGATGCGGACGCTCGACCGGCGCCGTCCACCGAGGCGGTTCTGACGCTCCCAGTTGAGTTCGGCCGGGATCTCCTCAATGCTCGCACGCAGGAGCTTCGCCTTGTGGATCATCTCTGGCATGACGTCCATTCCGGTGCTGCGCAGGTGCAGCGACCGCAGGAATCGCCCGTCGATTGCCCGGACCATGCAAGTCATCGTGCTGATGCGCTGACCGGAAGCCCACGCGAGGAACCAGTTTGCCACGCGGCTGAAGAGGAGCCGAAGCCAGGGCACGCCGACAACCCGTCCGCCGCGCATGTAGGGCGAGGCGAGGACCATGCGCGCGCCGGTCTTCGTAATGCGATTGAGCAGGAGCTCGATGTGATCCGGCCCATAGCTCAGGTCGATGTCAAGCACGATGACGTACTGCCCGCGAAACTGCGCGAATCCCGTCTTCAGCGCCTGGCCCAGGCCGAAGTTCCGCCGGTGGTGGAAGACCCTGATTCCGGGGAATTCCGCGGCGAGCTGATCGGCGATCGCCCCGGTCTGGTCGCGGCTGCCGTCATTGACGATGATGATCTCGAAACGGAAGCGCTGATTCAGCGTCTTCAGGTAATCGAGCAGGACGATCACGTGCTCGCGCAGGATCGACGCTTCCTCGTACGCGGGAAGCACGATCGAAACCAGTGGCCGGTCGAGCTTCGCGGCACTCAGGACTTCGTCCACCACGAAGGTTCCGGTGGTGGAGGCGTCGACGCCGTCGCGCGAGGGAGGTACGGGTGGCGATGGATTAGAAGGCATCGGATTACATCTTACATATGCAGGCATCGCTGGACACCCGAATACCGGTCAAATTCGGGAGCGCCCCGCAGAATTGCGGGGAATTGACGCAGATCACAGCTCCGGTCGGAATCCGCGCCGGGCGTTAATCTGCCTTCAGGCTTCCCGGCACCGGCGGCCCCGCCTTTGGATTGAACTCGCGATAATCCATGCCGAGGTACTGCAGCATCGTCGCGGCGACATCGCTCTGCGTCACATCCGGAAAATTCTTGACCTCGCCGAGCGCCGGCGTGTCTGGCCCGATGATCGCGATCCAGATGTCCTGGCTGCCCTCGATGCCGAAATCATGCTCGGCCCAGTCGGCGGGGGTTCGGCCGCGGCCATGATCAACCGTGACGATCAGCGTCGTGTTGTCGCGATAGCCGTCGAGCGATTGCAGCGTCTGCCACAGTTCCGCGAGGAAACCGTCGGCGAGGTGCAGGTAATCGAGCACCACGTCGTAGCGGCGGGCATGCGCCCAGTCGTCCGACTGGCCGAGGCCGAGCCAGAGCACGCGCGGCTTGTTTTGCTTCAGATAGCGGAGGGCGATGTGGAATGTCAGCGCGTCGTTGCTGCTTTCCTCCCAGTTCTCGATCACCTGCTGGCGCATTCGGCCCAGCAGATCGATTTCCGGCGTACTGAGCTCCGGCGGGACAAGGCCGTAGGCGCCGCTCATGAAGAACGTGCCGTCCTTCTGCGAGGCGGCATACTTGAATCCGTCCCAGGAGCCGATCTGCGCGACCTCGGCCGACTTGAGGTTTAGCTTGCGCTGCACGTACTCGAGTACTGTCTCGTGCGGATAGCGGACGAAATCGTTGCTCTTGACTTCGGGCTGCGGCGCCCCGGTGAGGATCTCGGAGTAACCGGGATAGGAGAACCACTGGTTGTTCCGCACTGTGACCTTGCTGCCGAGCGCCTGATTCCCGAGCACCATGCCGGCGGGCGCGAGCGTCTTCCAGAAGAATGGCATCAGCGCCTCACGGCGCATTTGCGCCGTCGCGCCCCCGTAGCGTTTGCGGGTCACATCGATCTCGTAGATGCCGGACTGCGCTTCCGGCGCACCGGCAATCACCTCGTCGAGGCCGCCGAAGAGTTCCTGGGTGCGCACGCCGTCGAGCGTGACGAGGACGATATTGCGCTCGTTCGGAGCGCCCCAAGCTGTGCTGAGTGCGAGACTGCCGAGAAGCGTCGCGCAGAAAGCCGAAAGTCGTTTCATCTGCCTGCCCCCCCGTCGGAATCGCGGGATCGCGATCCCGGCGAGGATAGCTTAGTTCACACCGCTGATCACGAGGTCGTAGAGCTTGTCGGGGCGGGCATTGCCGCTCCAATCCACGACGTGGATGTAGAAGGTCGTGGCGCCGGCAACTTGCAGCTGCAGCAGGGAATCGAAAACGATGCCCGGGTCTTCATCGTCGTGTGTACAGGTCGTTACGAAGGCGGGGGCGCCACAGGTGCTGAGGGGGACGCCGTTCACGTCAACGATCTCGATGACCGAATCGAGCGGGCTGCCATTGACGGCGGCTTCGATGTCGACCGTCACGGTTGACGCCGCGGTCGTCGTGATCGCGTAGTAGTCCTCATCGGGTGCATACACAGTATTCGGATGGCCGCTCGGGCTGATGGAAGCGGAGTAGGTGCCATTGCCCGGCAGCACCGTAGCGTCGGCGATCGTGTCATTGCGTCCGAGCGAGACGCTGATCGTGATACTGAGTGTCCGGGTGACCGTAGTTGGGCAGGCATCGGTGACGGTCACATCGAACGCCTGTGCCTCGACCGTGTCGGGCGCGCCGGTGATCTGGCCGGTCGCCGCGTTGATCCCAAGCTGGCTCGGCAGCGTGCCGGCTGTGATCGCAAAAGAATACGGGGGCACGCCGGCGGCCCCGACGATCGCGCTGTAGGCTGCACCAACCGTGCCCGCCGGCAGGGTGGCGGTCGTAATCTCGAGCGCCGCGGGTTCCACGGCCAGGCTGATCGCCGCCTGCGTGTCGGATTGCGCCGGGGTGCCTGAATCGGTGACCTGTACCGTCAGTGCAGCTGCCGCCGCAACGCATACGGGATCCGGCGTGCCGCCGATCGCGCCGCTCGCAGGATCGGGGCCGGTGAGCCCGGCGGGCAACGTGCCCGCGGTCAAAGTCCAGGTCAGAGGCAGCAAGCCGCCCTGCGCTTCGAGCGAAGCCGAGTACGGCTCGCCGCCCGTTGCGTCAGGCAGCGCCGTGGTCGTGATCACCAGAGGATCGACGACGTCGATCGAAAGCGCCTGCGCGTCGGTCGCCGGCTGTTGGGCTGTATCGGTCACCGACACGGTGAAGTTCGCGCTTCCCGCGGGCCCGGCCGGCGTGCCGCTGATCAAGCCCGCAGCGCTCAGCGTGAGGCCCGCGGGCAGCGCCCCGGCGCTGACGCTGAAATTCCGCGTACCGCTGCCCCCGGTTGCGGAAATCGTTTGGGTATAGGCGATGCCGACGACGCCGTTGTTGGCCGTGGTGGTCGTGATGTTGAGCGGGGCCGAACCGCCGCCGTCACTGCCGCCACCGCCGCAACTGGCGACAAGCGTCAATACCAGCGATCCGACGACTGCGCGCACCAGCGATTGAATTGAAGCTCTCACGGCCCCTCGAACTGGTCGAAGCGCGCATCGCTGCTGCCGATGAGTGTCACGTCGTTTCCGGACGATGTCGCGCCGGCCGCGACGCTGATCGGTCCGATGGGCGCAGGCGCCGTGCCCGGCATCGGGATACGGAACGGTCCGCCGACGCTCGAACCCTCGGTAAATTTTTCGTCCACGGATTCAACTTCGATCATGTAGTTGCCCGGTGGAACCGAAATCTCATAGAGACCGATGTCACCGGGCGTCTGGGTTCCCATCCCATCGCCATCCGGGTCATTGATCGGGTTGCCGTTGAATAAGCGAAACTTGTATCCCGATACGCCGGCTCCAGCCGTCGTGCGGCTCTCGTTGATGCCAGCCGTCCCGGGGTTGTCGACGAGCCGCGCCACGACGTTGACGAACCGGGCGTGTGATTCGGCGTCGGAGAAATATACGGTGCCGCTGATCGTGCCGTGGGTCGCCGCGAAGCCGCTTCCTCCCGCCGCCGGGTAAAGCCTCGAAATCCACGCAATGTCGTCGATTGAAAGCGTCCCTTGCGTGCCGGAGATCAGGAAGGGAAACATTGTCGGCAGCCCGGCGAGGTCGTCGCTGCTGCAAAACCCGCTTGCGCACCCAACGTTGATCTGGGAGTGATCAAGACCGGAAAAATGACCGAATTCGTGGATAAATGTCGCATCGAACTCTGCGGCCGACAGGTCCGGGACGGGATTGTTCGTCCCATCCTGGAACAGGCCGTTCATGACGACATGACTGCTGACGATTTCACCCGCGCCCGTGTCGAGCGCACAGGACCCGGTAAATCCAATCACCGACTCCTCATCTTTACCCAATGCAATGAGGATCGCGGCGTCGGCGTCGTAGATGATCGGATTCTGATTACCGGTTTCGCAATCGCCGAGCGCCGCGTTGTATTCGGGAAGGGTGCTCACGTCGCCGTCGGCGAAAGCGCCGACGGCACTGATGAACCCGGCGCGCGCGTAACTGAGGGTCGCCGACGCCACGTTCTGCCAGACATCGAACATCGTATCGACCCGTGTGCGGGCCGCGCTCTCGGTGACGGTCGCGCTCAGGGGTCCGTTGTCGGTGCGATAAGGGATCGCGGCAGCCGTGCTCCACACGAATGGCGTACCGTCGGTCCGCAAAGCGAGCGGTCCGCCGGCGTAGGCGCCACCGGCCGGCAGGGCGAGCAGGGCAAGCAGCGCGACAACCTGTGCCAGCCTTGCCTGCACCTTACTCACTCCTCGCAAATTCACGGATGAGCGCGGTCAACTCGCGCAACTCGACCGGTCCGTTCCGGTGCGTCGCGACAAGGCTCATCTGGCTGGATGAAAGCGTGACGCCTTCCTTGTCCGTTACGGCACGGAGGCCGTCAAAGAGTCTCATGTTGCCCGTGCCATTGGTGGCGGTCTCGCGACCCGAACGGTCGCGCTCGATCCGGAATCGTCCCTGGTCCATGCCCGCGGGACTCGAAAGTCCGTAGCGGCTGGGCGCGATCATCAGAAGCAGCATGTCCTGCCCCTTCCGATAACCCGCGGCATCGAGCTTGTCGCGGAAATCCCAGATGTACTCGCGAAAGCTGAACGTCCCCTGCGCATGACCCTTGAGCGTCTCGCGCACGCGCAGTGTCACCACCACGGTGTCGAGGTTTGTGAATTCCGGATGCTTCTCGACGCGCGCGCTGACCACGGTGCCGCGCACGATGTCGGCGGCGCGATCGGTAAGCTGGTCGAGATTGCGCGGTACGGTGAGCGCGCCGCGCTGCGCCCAAGCCGGAGCCGCCACCACGCAGGCGAGGAGGAGCACGAAGCAGCGATGCCGATTACGGCGCATGGTGTCGGTGGGCATTTGCGAGCTGGCGCACTCCCTGACTATGTGCTGACGCGTTCGAATGGCCCCCTGCAGCATGCATCCGTCCCCATGCGAAGACAAGCCGCAGGGACTAACGCAGGCTGAATTCCGCAGAAACCGGCCGGTGATCGGAGCCGATACTTTCGAGAACACGGAAATTCCGGAACCGCACGGCCTCGGTCGCGGTTATGTGATCGATCGGCACGCCGAGAGGCCCAATGGACGGCCAGGTCGGGCCGACGCCGCGGCCGGCGCGCGCATTGTGCAAGCCGCCCAGTTCCGCGAACGCACGGTAGTTGCGATTCCACATCGTCGCATTGAGATCGCCGGCAACGACGACGGGTCGTTGCAATGTTCCAACGTAGCGGCCGAGCGCGCGGAACTGGGCATTGCGCCTGCGCACGTGATCGGTGTCGAGCGGCGACACCGGGTGCATCAGGATGAATTCGATCTCGCCGTCAGGCGTCTCCATCGTCGCGGCGATCGCCGGCGTCCCGGCCTCGCCGACGCCGAGGACATGCGCATTCGTGAGCAGCAGCCGGCTATAGAGCGCAAGACCGACGAATTCTTCATCCGGAATCTCGAAGTGATACGGATAACTGGTGCGCAGTTGCGCGACTTTTCGAAGCCAGCGGGAGTTCACCTCGACCAGCCCGACGACGTCCGGCTGCTCCTTGTCGATCAGGCGCAGGAGTTGCGCATGTTGCCGGTTGTGGACGTAGACATTGGATACGAAGAGCTTGACGGTGCTCGCACCGGGCGCCGGCGGCTCGGACTTGCCTGCGAAGTACCACGGCACGACGGGCACCAGCGAAAGCGCGACGCCGACGGCTGACACGAGCGCGAGCCGCCGGTCGCCGAGGTGGACGAGCGCGGCTGCACAGGCGAGAAAGGCCGCGGCGAACTGCACCGGGAAGTTCGACAGGTTGTCGAGCATGAAATGCAGCTCGCCGAAATGCGAGGCCGCAAACGCAGCGCCGAGCAGCACGAGTGACAGGCGCGCGAACCTCAGGAGTCTCCGTTGCGACGACCGGGCGGTCACGCTCCCAGCCGGTTCCCCATCCTTCAAGCGTCGAACGGAAAATTGCGCAGCTTCCTGCGGCTGCGGTGCCGCAAGTTCCTGAGCGCCTTCGCCTCGATTGAGTGCATGCGGAGCATTATATCTCCGGGCGTCTGGAATTCCTGCGCTTTTCAGTGTGCCAGTCACCACTCGACTGGAGGGGACGAGAGCGCTGGTTGCCGGCGCGTGGAGTGACTTTGCCGGCGGTAGCGAGTGCGGTCGAGCGGTGTCGGCGCACGAATTGCGTCGCCACGGGCATTGTGGCGCAGCGGGCGGGAACTGGTCGAACGCGAGCTCACGGGTGCCGAGCCATACAGCCTCGCGTTCGGGCGGGGGCGGGCATGGTAGATGCGAATGTCGGGCCACGCCAGACTGTGGGCGTGCGCCTTTTCGAAGCGCGCGGTGTCAGCGGTTCGCGCGCGGCGGCCACCTGCCCACCGCGGGCTTCCAGCGCCGTTGCATCCAATACCACTGCTCCGGGTGGCGGAGAACCAGGCGTTCCAGCGCCCTATTGAAGCCGAGCGTGTTGCGCCGGATCGCCTCGTCCGTATTCTCGCACTTGATGAGCGGCAGCGCTTCCTCGAAGCGCAGCACGCGCCGGCCGTCAGGTTCCCGCCAGGCGGCGGCCGGCAACACCGGCGCGCCGGTCGCAAGCGCGATTATCGCGAGGCTCTTGAATGTCCACGCGGGATGCCCGAAAAAATCGACCTCGATGCCGTCCGGAGGCCGCGCGTACTGGTCGAACGGAAACACGATCACATCGCCCTGCTCGAGGCGCGCGAGCATCGCATCGAGCGAGCCGCACTTCGGAAACACCTGCAACCTCGCCTGGTTGACGCGGTGCGTGACGAGGCGATCGAGCCACTGCGGCTTCAGCGCACGGCGCACGAAGTGGAACTTGCCGCGCAAGTGCGGGAACTGGGCAATGGTGGCCGTCGTGGCGACCTGCCAATTGCCGAAATGGCCGGTCAGGACGAGAACGCCCTTGCCCTGCGCCATTGCAGTGTCGAGTGCGTCGAGGTTCTCTACGCGCAAGTGTGCCCGCTTGCGCGCCTCCGACACCCAAGGGAAGCCGATGAACTCGCCGGCAAGCCGCCACAGGTGCCCGTAGTGCGCGGCCGCGAGCCGCTCGATCTCGGCAGCGGACGCGCTGCCACCGAACACGAGGCGCAGGTTCGCGAGCACGACGTCGCGCCGCAGCGGCACAAAGCGGTAGAGGAATCGGCCAGCGGCCGGCACCGCGACCTCCGCGGGCGCGGCCAGCGCCACGGCGGACGCGTTGGTTCGGTCGTGCGTCAACGACAGCGCGATGCCGTTCAGTCGGTACCGGGCCAGCACTGCCTGCGCGTTCGAACTCAGCACGGCCTTGGGCGCACCGTAGTTGTCACGCGCGACGGAGAAATCCGCCGGCTCGATCTGTCCGAGCGCAGCCTCGCGCGGAAAGAGCTTGATGCAGGCTTCCTTTGCGGCAACGCGCGCGGCGAGACTCGCAGTGCGGCCTGGGCCGTCGCCGCTGTCGGCCAGTTCCTGTGCGGAAAAGAGCTTGCGGAGATCGGTGGCCGGCGTCTGCGCGAGCAGCCGTTCGATCCGCGCGATTTCGACGGTGTCTATCCCGCAGCGACTCGAGCCCGTATTGTTGTCTGTCACCGCGCGACCTGCGAGTTACGCCGCGCGAACCAGCAGCGCTGCGTTGGTCGCCGCGAAGCCGCGACTCAGGATCAGCGCGACGTCGCTCCGAGAAGTTTGCGGCTGCGCGGAGACCCGCAGGCCCGCGCAATCGGGATCGATTTCGGTGAGCGTCCCGATTCCCGGAACGATCCGCTGGCGCAGCGCGCAAAGCGCGACAACCGTCTCGAGGATGCCGGCGGCGGAGATGAGATGCCCCAACGCCCACTTGAACGCAGTGACGGGCGGCGACGCCGTGCTGAACACCGTGCGGATCGCGGCCGCTTCTGACGCATCGGAGGCCCGCGTGCCGTTGCCGTGGGCGACGATCATGCCGACGTCGGCCGGCGACAGCTGCGCGTCGGCCAGTGCCTCGCGTATCGCGCGCGCGAGACCGTCGCCGTCCTCGCGGACCGCGAGGAGACCGAGACCTTCGGACGCGTACCCGGCGCCGAGAACTTCGCCCAGCACGGTGGCATTGCGGGCGCCGGCCGAGGCTTCGGTCTCAAGCACCAACGCGCCCGCGCCCTCGCCGAACAGGCTGCCATCGCGCCGCGCGTCGAACGGGCGCAGCGTGTCGGCGGCGATGAGGCCGAGCCGCGAGTAGAACAACATCATCTGCGGCTCGATCGGCGTGTCGTGCCCGACGGCGACGGCGCGCTCCGCCTCGCCGGTGCGCAACGCCTGCGTGGCCTCGATTACCGCGAGCGCGCCGCTGCAGCTGTGGTTGGTGATGCAGGCGTTGGCGCCCTTGAAACCGTACTTGATGCCGATGTGGCCCAGCACGTTGTTCGGCAGCGAGCGCAGGAGCCACATCGGGTTGACCGTGTTGCCGAGCTCGCGCCCGAACGCCGGCATGTTGTGCCGCGCGGCGGTCAGGAGCGGAAAGAAGTCATAGTCGTTCTCGTAGTTGCCGCTGCCCGAGCCGACCCAGACGCCGGTGCGGTCGGAAAACACCGCCGCGGCGCCTTCGTCGAGCCCCACGCGATGCGACACGAGGCCCGAGCCCTCGATCGCGCGGCCGGCCGCGTAGAGTCCGAAGAGGTCGGTGCGCCGGATGAACTTGTGCAGCTTGCGGTCCTCGACCATCTCGCGCGCGTCGAAGTCGGCGATTTCGGCGGCGACATGCGTCGGCCAGCCGGACGCGTCCCACTGGCGGATCTCTGTAATCGCCCTGTGGCCGTCGCGGACGGCGGCGAAGATGTCTTCCGGGTGCTTGCCGGCGGCGCAGACTGCGCCGGTGCCGGTGATGACGATTCTGGGCATGGCGATGGCCGTCGCTGCAATCAGGCGCGCACCGCGCCGGCGCCGTCGACTTCTTCCGGGTTGCGCAGCACCACGCAACTGTTCGAGCCGCCGAAGCCGAACGAATTCGACATGGCCACGCGGATGCGCTGGCGCCGCGGCTCTCCGATGATGAGGTTCAGGTCGCACTCCGGGTCGCGCTCGGTCAGGTTCGCGTTGATCGGCATTTCGCCCTTCGCAATCGCGAGTGCGCAGGCGGCAACTTCCACGGCGCCGGCGGCGGCGATCAGGTGACCCATGGTGCTTTTCGTCGAACTCACGCTGACGCGGGCGGCCTCGGCGCCGAACACCGCGCGCGCGGCGGCGGCCTCGCTGCGGTCGTTCATTGGCGTCGAGGTACCGTGGGCGTTCAGGTAGTCGACGTCAGCGACAGTCGCGCCGGCGTCGGCGAGCGCCTGTCGCATCGCCTGGATCGGCCCATCGCCGTCGGGCGGCGAATCGGTGATCCGGTAGGAGGACAGCGAATTTCCGTCGCCCGCGAGTTCAGCGTAGATGCGCGCGCCGCGGCGGCGCGCCGCTTCCCAGTCCTCGAGCACGAGAAAGCCCGCGCCTTCGCCGAGAAGAAAGCCATTGCGCGTCGCGTCGAACGGCCGGCTCGCGCGGTGCGGCGTTGCATTGTCGGGCGACAATGCGGAGAGCAGGCAGAAGCCGGACAGGCCGATCGGGTTGATCATCGAGTCGAAGCCGCCTGCAAGCACGTGATCGGCGGCGCCGCGGCGGATCAGCTTCGACGCGGTGCCGATTGCCTGCCCGCCCGACGCGCACGCTGTGTGCACCGACGTGGCGTAGCCTTGGATGCCGTAGCGGCGCACGAGCAGCGACAGGCCGGAAATGCACGTGGTCCGGCAAAACAGCAGCGGATCGTTCGCACGGTCGTCGGTGAGGAGGCGCGCGGGATCGAGGGTGTCGTCGACGACCGAGTGGTGGTGGATTGCCTCGAAGTCGTCGAAGTCGACTTTCATCATGCCAGCACCGACGGCGCAGCCCCAGCGCGTTGCATCGGCCGCGGTCGGGCGGATACCGGCGTCGCAAAGCGCCTGCTCGGCCGCCACCAGCGCGAACCGTTGTGAGCGGCTCGCGAACTTCGCGAGCTTGCGGTCATGGACGTCGTCGTCGTGAAATTCCTTCACTTCGGCGGCGATGCGGACCGGAAACCCGCTCGCGTCGAAGATGCTGATCGGAGCACCGCCGCTCCTGCCTTCGAGCAGCGCGCTCCACGTCGTGGCAACATCGTTGCCGACCGGCGTGACGAGCCCGATGCCGGTGATCGCGACGCGCCGCCGGCCCATCAAGCGACCCTTCGCGGCGCGTATTCGAGGCGCGCGGTCGAGACCGTCTTGTCGTTCGCTCGCGCGCTCAGCATGATCAGGCCTGTGCCGCCGCCGGTTGGGGCGCGCTGCGCATCGAGCGCGAGCACCTCGCCGGGAGAAATAAACGAGCGCATCTTCACGTGCGTCATCCGCACCGGCGTGGGCTGCGTGCCAGCGGGCAGGTCGGGCGCTTCCGCCGCGAGCTGCAGCGCGAGGCCGATCTGCGCGTCGAGCAGCAGCGTGGCGGGGAAGACGGGGCGGCGCGGGAAGTGGTCGGCGAAGAACGGCGCCACGGCCGGCACGCGCAGCACGGCGGCGAGGCTCTCGCCGGGAACGCCCGCGCCCCGGACGATCTCCGGCGCCGGAACGCCGTCAAATCGTCCCGGTGGCGCACCGGGCCCGCGCAGCAGCTCGAAGCGCGCGGCGAGTGCCTCGGGCGAGTCGAATTCTGCGACCGGCAGCATCGGCCCCAGGCAGTCGAGAAGCTCGATCACGAGCGCGTCACCGCTCGTCGCGCGGCCCGCGTAGGCGACCGCCTCGTCGTCGCAGCTGTCGATCTCGACGGCCAGTCCGAGCACCGCACCGGGGGCGACGTCGCCATGGAACCGCGTTTCGTTGGCGAGCCCCGCGACCGGGCGGCCGCGAAAATTGACTTGTGCCATCGCCACCCACGCTGCGAGCTGCCCGACGGCCTCGGCGACGAGGCAGGACGGAAACGCCGGCAGCGCGGCCGGCACAGCGAACAGCCCCCGCGCGCGGACCCCGGGAGTGATCCCGGTGATACGGTCGACGAACGAGAACGCGGCGAAGTGGTTAGCCATGGCGGCTCAAGGGAAGCGACGGGATCAGCCGGCCGCTTTAGCCGATCGCTGCGCTGAGATCACGAGCTTGCAGAACGTCTCCGGCGTGAAGAGGCGCGGGATGTCCTTCACTTTCGTCGGCGTCTTGAAGCGCTCCGCAGGAATCTCCGACAAGTACGCCCTCAGCTGCGCGAGCCCGGCGTCGGTCACGAGACCGTTCTGCTCGAACTCCGCTTCGGACATCGTGCCGCGCGCGTTCTCGACGATCTTGCCGCGCGGGATCCTGACCTTGAACGCCCGCTCCAGCCGGAAGACCATGTCGAGGAAGTCGATCGACTCGGCGTCGAGACCCTCGATCAGCGATACGTCGAGCTTGATGTCGTCGAGGTCGCAGCCTAGAGCGTCCGCCATCGTTGCCGCGATGGTCGGGAAGACCGCTGTGATTTCGTCGCGCGTGATTTCCTGTTGCGTCATCGTCATCATTCCATTTTGAAGCCGCCATCGACACTGAACACCTGCCCCGTCACGTAGCTCGCGTAGGCCGATGCGAGGAACCAGACCGCGTACGCGATCTCTTCGGGCTTGCCATAGCGTCGCAGCAGGATCTTCTTCAGCGCTTCATCGCCAGACTGCTCACGCACATCGGCCGACATTTCGGTTTCGATCATACCCGGTGCGACCGCGTTGACGCGGATCTTCCGCGGCGCGAGCTCTACGGCGAGCGCGCGCGTAAACGCGTTGATCGCGCCCTTGCTCGCGGCGTAGTTGGTCTGGCCACGGCCGCCCTTGTCACCGGAGACCGAAGAGAGGTTGACGATCGTGCCCGCACGCTGCGACGTCATGTACGGCACGACGGCGCGAGTCACGTTGAACACGCCGCTCACGTTGGTGTCGAGCACTGCCGCGACGTCGTCGTCGTCGAACGCGGCAAGCGCGTTGTCGCGGGTGATGCCGGCGTTGTTGACGAGGATGTCGATGCGCCCGCGGCGCTCGGCGAGGCCGTCGACTGCCGCCGCGCACGCCACCGAATCGCGGACGTCGACCTGGAGGGCGGCAATCGCGGCGCCGCGCGCGCGTCCGGCGGCGAGGACGTCGGCCGCCGCCGCTGCATTGTCGCGGTAGAAGAACGTGACGTCGGCGCCTTCGGCGGCAAGTAGCTCGACGATCGCGCGCCCGATGCCGCGGCTGCCGCCGGTCACGATCGCGGTCTTGCCCTCGATGCCCGATGTCACCTGCATGCGCGTGCTCAAGCAGAGATCGAGAAGCCGCCGTCGACGACCAGCACGTGACCATTGATCATGTTCGCTTCGGGCAGGCACAAGAGATATACCGCACCAGCGACGTCCTCGGGGGTCAGCACGGGCCCGGCCGGCGCGCGCTCGGCATAGCTGGCGAGCAGCTGTTCCCGGTTCGGGAAGCTCGCGAGCGCGTCGGTGTCGACCACACCGGCGGAGACGACGTTCACGCGGATGCCGCGGCGCCCCAGCTCCTGCGCGAGCGCACGAGCCAGCGCTTCGAGCGCCGCTTTTGACGCGCCGATGAAGCCGTAGCCGGGCATCGCACGGGACGCGCCGAGGCTCGACAGCGCGACGATACGGCCGCCGTCGGGCATCAGCGGCAGCGCACGCTGTGCGAGCAGGTTGAGCGCGAGCGCGTTGTTCTCGAGACACCAGCGCCAGTGCTTCAACGTCATCTCGACCGCAGGCTTCAGCACGCCGGAGGCAGCGTTGCTGACGACGATGTCGAGACGGTCGAAGTGCTTGCGGAATTCGGCGAACAGCTCATCGACGCTCTCGGGGACGCCGACACTCGCCTGGATCGCGACGGCCCGCCGCCCGAGCGCCCGGAGCTCCCGGCACAGCACATCGGCTTCGTGGGCGCTGTTGTAGTAATTGACGGCGACGTCGCACCCCGCCGTGGCGAGCTTGACTGCGATAGCGCGGCCGATGCCGCGGGCGGCACCCGTCACGAGCGCGACGTTTCCGGTCAACGGGGCTGTCATCGTGGTAAATCCGGTGTGCGGTTGCGCTCCCGTGGGCGCCGATGCCGCGGCAGGCTCCATACGGGATTTTTCATAATAGCCTGTTCCTCACGACCCGACGAGCGCGACCCTGAGCGCGCGATTCAGCCGCCCATTTGGGACGACCGTCCGCGCACTGGCTCTGCCGAGCCGAACGAATATAATGAATCCACGAGGTCATGGGGCGCCGTTCAGGGCAGGCGAAAGGCTTGGGCCAGTAGTTTTCGGCCAGACTCGGAACGCAGTCGGCCACATCGAGGGCGCACGGTGGCGCAATGAATGGCAGTGTCGTCGCCCCCTGACAACCGTCCGGCGGGCACCGCGTCTCAAGGCGCCGGTGGAATCAGCCGAGGACGACAACGCCGCTAGCCAGCGCAGCCGGAGAACAATGTGCTAGATGTGCAGACTCGAACTGCCGCCCAGATCGGTCTGCGCCCCGGCCGCGCGAATCTGCTCCGCTGCCTGCGCGGACTCGCCAGCGAGCGCTCAGATAACGTCGCATTCGTGTGCCCGACCGACGACCCGCCGCAGCGAACGGCGATGACGTACGCGCAACTCGACCGCCGCGCACGCGCGATCGCCGCGTGCCTTCAGGACATGGAACTCGCGGGCCAGCGCGTCATACTTGCGTATCCGCCCGGCCTTGAATTCATCGAGGCGTTCTTCGGCGCACTCTACGCGGGCTGCGTTGCCGTCCCGACTTACCCGCCGCGCCACCGCACGCGCGATCGATTCGAGGCGCTCGCCGTCGATTCCGGCGCGTCCGTCGTGCTCAGCACTGCGGGTACTATCGCCCAGTTCAAGGCGATGGCCGGCCGGGCCGCGGGGATTCCGTGGCTTGCCACGGACGAAATCGCCGACGTCCGCGCCGAAGGCTGGGTTGAGTACGACCCAGCCCGGGATTCCCTCGCGATGATCCAGTACACGTCCGGCTCCACCCGCCGGCCGAAAGGCGCCATGCTGAGTCACGCCAATCTCATCGAAAATACGCGCGCGATCAGCGGCGTCTTCGAAATTCGGGACAACAGCACGGCCCTCGTCTGGCTTCCGCCGTACCACGACATGGGGCTGGTCGGCGGCGTCCTCACGCCGGTTTTTTCCGGCATGACCATCATCTTGATGGCCCCCGCGACCTTCCTCAAGAATCCCTTCCTCTGGCTGGACGCGATCAGCAAATCCGGCGCAACGATTTCCGGCGGGCCCAACTTCGCCTACGATCTGTGTGTGCGCAAGACTACAGCGGAGCAACGCGCGACCCTCGACCTCTCCTCCTGGTCCCTCGCTTTCATTGGCGCCGAGGCAGTCCGGGCCGCGACGCTTGATCGATTCGCCGAAACCTTCGCCCAGTGCGGATTCAGCCGCAGGGCCTTCTACCCGTGCTACGGCCTGGCAGAGGCAACGCTCATGGTCACGGGACCGAAATCGGGCACCGGTGCCGCCGTGCGCGCGTTCAGCGACAAGGCACTCTCGCTGGGTCGCGTCGAGCCGCTGCCCGACACCGCGCCGCATGCCCGCCGCCTGGTCGGATGCGGTGCGCCCGTCGGTTCGCTTCGCCTTGCCATTGTCGATGCGCAGACCCTGGCGTCTGCCGGACCCGACGAAGTTGGCGAGATCTGGATCGCCGGCGAATCCGTCGGCCAGGGTTACTGGCACGACCCGCAAAATACGGCGGCCACATTCAACGCTTGGCGAAGTGATAACGGCGACGGCCCGTTCCTGCGCACCGGCGATCTCGGCTTCCTCCACGAGGGCCAGCTCTACATCACCGGCAGACTCGATGATCTCATCATCGTGCGCGGGCTCAACCATCATCCCCAGGACATCGAAGCCACGGCGCGTGAAAGCCACCCGTTATTGGCATCCGGTCTTGGCGCCGCATTCGCGGTCGACGAAGGTGATGCGCAGCGCCTCGTGCTCGTACACGAGGTCGAGCGCGACGGCAGCCGTGACCTGGCGCCGGTCGTCGATGCCGTCCGGGCTGCGGTTCTCGAAGAGCATGGCCTTGCGCTCGACACCGTGGTGCTGATCCGCTGCGGCACGATTGCGAAGACGAGCAGCGGCAAAGTCCAGCGCCTCGCCAGCCGCGCCGCCTTCCTCGCCGGCCAGCTCAAGGCGCTCGACCCGCACCGCCCCCAGGCAAATCTCGCACCTTCGATAATGCCCGCGCAATCCGCCGCGTTCGCCGCCGTCTGCCAGCACGCGCTGGCGATGTCTGGCACCGGCCTTGCGGACCTCACGCCCGAAACGCCGATCTCGGCGCTCGGTCTTGATTCGCTGCAGCGGGTCGAACTCGTGGCCGCGCTCGACGGAAGTTTCGGCCGGCATCTGCCGGACACCGTTTACAGCCAGGCGACGACCCTCGGCGAGCTCGCCGCCGCCGTTCAGAAGCATCAGATCGATCATCCGTACAGCGACGCCCCCGAGGGCGCAGTCCCCGCAGAGAACTACGATGTCACGCTCTTTCCCGAATACCTCGAGCTCAAGCGCCACGAGCGCATGCTGCTGGCCGTCGCCGAAGTCAATCCCTACTTCCGTGTCGACCAGGGCACGGGAATGCACGCGTTGGGCATGGGCGGTATCGCCCACATTGACGGGCGCGAGGTGGCGAACTTCTGCGCCTACGACTATGTTGGCATGGCGCGCGACCCGTTCGTCACCGCCGCAACCAAGGCCGTGATCGATCGTTACGGAACCGGCGCCGGTGCAAGCCGCCTCGTCTCGGGCGAAAAGCAGATCCATCGCGACCTCGAAACCGCGCTCGCCGAGTTTCTCGGCACACCCGCATCGATCGTCTTCGTTTCCGGGCACGCGACCAACGTGACGACGATCGGCCACCTGATGCGCCCGGGCGACCTCATCGTCCACGACATCCTCGCCCACAACTCGATCCTGCAGGGCGCGCGGCTCTCGGGCGCGACGACCCGTGGCTTCGCTCACAACAACTGGCGCGCGCTCGACGCGCTGCTCGCCGGCATCCGCCACGGCTTCCGCCGCGTGCTGATCGCGATCGAAGGCGTCTACAGCATGGACGGCGACTTACCCGACGTCGCGCGCTTTGTCGAAGTCAAAAAGAAGCATCGCGCGATACTGCTCGTAGACGAGGCCCATTCGCTGGGAACCATGGGCCGTTCCGGACGCGGTATTGGCGAGCACGCCGACATCGATCGCTCCGACGTCGAGCTGTGGATGGGCACGCTCTCCAAGTCGCTCGCGAGCTGCGGCGGCTACATCGCGGGTTCGGCCGCGCTCGTCGAATACCTCAAATACACCGCCCCCGGTTTCGTCTACAGCGTCGGCATCTCGCCGCCCAACGCGGCCGCTGCGCTCGCAGCCCTGACGCTGCTGCGGCGCGAACCCGAGCGCGTCACCCGGCTCCAGGAGCTGTCAAGCCTCTTCCTCGACCTTGCCCGCGAACGCGGCCTCAACACCGGTCTTTCCGGCGGAACCCCGGTCATTCCGGTCATCATCGGCAGCACGGTCAAGTGCCTGCTGCTTTCCCGGGCCCTCTTCAGCCGTGGCATCATCGTTCAGCCGATCATCCATCCCGCGGTTCCGGAGCGCGCGGCACGCCTGCGGCTGTTCATCACCACCAATCACACCGAAGCACACATCAGGAACGTGGTCGGTGCCATCGTCGAGGAGCTCGCAAAACTCTGACGCGACGACCGCGTTCGTCGCGTGGACCCAATGCGCCACGACATGCCGAATTCCGAACACGCGATCGTCGTCGAGCAGCTGTGCAAGCGCTACGGCACGCTGTTGGCCGTCGACGGCGTTTCGTTCACCGTCGCCAGAGGCGAGTTGTTTGCGTTCCTCGGTCCCAACGGTGCCGGCAAGAGCACCACCGCCGAGATCATCGAGACCATCCGCGCGCCGACGTCCGGAAGGGTCACCGTGCTCGGGATGGACGTCACCAGGTCGAAGGCCAAAGTCGTTCGGCGGATCGGCGTGCTCCCGCAGGACTTCAGCTCGTTCGACCGGCTCACCGTGCGCGAGAGCCTTTCGTACTATGCGCAGGTGTTCGGCTGCGACGCCGATGTCGACGCCCTCATGGACCTCACTCATCTGCGCAGCAAGGCGAACGCCCGGTTCAATACCCTCTCGGGAGGCCTCAAGCAACGCCTCGGCATCGCCGCTGCGCTCGTAAACGACCCGGAGGTCGTGTTTCTCGATGAACCGACGACCGGGCTCGACCCGCACGCCCGGCACGCGGTCTGGAACGTGCTCAAAGGCCTCAAGGACCGTGGGAAGACAGTCTTTCTCACGACTCACTACATGGACGAGGCCGAATTACTGGCCGATACCGTGGCGATCATCTCGAAGGGCAGGATCGTGGCCACCGATTCGCCGGCACGCCTCACCGAACAGCACGCCAATCACATGTGGCTTACGCTGGGGTCGAGCGACGCGGCGGCACCGGGGCTGATTCGCCAAATGGGCTTCGACGCCACGCGGTCGAGCGACGAAAGCATCGGCGTGCCGGTCAATAACGCAGACGACGTGCGGGCCATTCTCGGGGAAATCGAAAGAGCCGGCCTTTCCCTCCGTGGCATGGAGGTACGCAAACCGAACCTGGAAGAGGTGTTCCTCAAGCTCACGGAAGAGCATGACTCGGACGCCGCGAACGAGGGTTCCAAATGACGCCGAGAATCATCGCCGCCAACCTGACGGTGCGGCTCAAGAGCTTCTACCGCGAAAAATCGGCGATGTTCTTCACGCTCGCATTCCCGGTGATCCTCGTACTCGTCTTCGGCACGATCTTTACCAAGCCGGAGCACCTCAACTTCGACCTCCCGGTGCAAGACTTGAGCCACAGCGCAGCATCGGCCAGGCTGCTCGATGCCCTCACGACGGATCACACGTTCAGGATCACGCCGGTTCCAGCCGGCGTCGACGCCACGCAATACGCCAGGGAGCACAAGCAGAACTTGGTGCTTGTGGTCCCCGAGAACTACGCCGTTCTGGAAGCAAAGCGGCTCGGCGCAGGGGATGTGAGCGTGTCCGTGCGACTGATGTACGTCCACGATCCCAGCTCGACTTCGGTGAACACCAAGATCCAGGTGCTCGACGCGATCGTGGCCGCGATGAACCAGAGGATGACCGGCACGCCGCCTTTCATCACGCTTGTCGCGACTTCGATTCTCTCCGAGCAGTACCGCTTCATCGAGTTCTTCGTCCCGGGCATCATCGCGATGGCGATCATGACCTCTGCCCTGGGAAACGCGCTCAACATGAACGCGGAGCTGCTGCAGAAAGGCATCCTGCGCAAGCTCGCAACGACGCCGATCACGCGCACTGATTGGCTCGTCTCCAGCATCCTGTACCAGCTCATTCTCTCCATCGTCTCGACGGTCGCGATCCTCCTCGTCAGCTACGCCGTCTTCGACGTTCGGTTGCACATCGGCGCCTGGCTCCCGCTCATCGTCGTGATCGAAGTCATTGCCTTCGTCGGCATCGGCATGCTGCTCACCCCATTCGCGAAAGAGGCGGAAAGCGCGTCGGCGGTCGGCAATGCCTTCCTGTTTCCGATGATGTTCCTCTCGGGCACCTTTTTCCCGGTGGAGATGATGCCGCCCTTGCTGCAGTCGTTTGCCAAGCTGCTGCCGCTCTACTACGTGAACGAGGCGCTGCGCGCGGCGATGGTCTTCGTCGATGATGCGGCCACCCTGCGGTTCGCGGGCGTAGCGGCCGGCTTTGCCGCGATCGTGTTCGTCGCGGGAACATTCAAGACCCGGTGGGACGGGGAGACATGACGGTGGGCAAGCGCATCCTCTTCATCTGCGGATCGATGAACCAGACCACGCAGATGCACGAGGTCTCGCGGCACCTCAGCGAGTACGAGCAGGCGTTTACGCCCTTTTACTGCGATGGTGTGCTCGAAGCGATGCGGCGGCTGAAGCTGCTGGAGTACACCATCATCGGCGACAAGCTGGCAAGGCGCTGCCGGCAGTACCTCGAGGCGCAGCATCTGGCGATCGACTACCAGGGGCGCCGCGACGCGTACGATCTCGTGGTCACGTGCTCCGATGTCTTCGTGCAAGGCAATATCCGCGGCCGCAGGATCGTTCTGGTCCAGGAAGGCATCACCGATCCGGAAGACCGCAATTTCCGCCTGGTGCAGCGCCACCGGTGGCTTCCACTCTGGATCGCGGGCACCGCCGCCACCGGCCTGAGCGACGCCTACCGCGCGTTCTGCGTCGCGAGCGACGGGTACCGTGAGTTCTTCGTCCGCAAGGGCGCGAAGGCGGAAAAGATCGTAGTGAGCGGCATCCCGAACTTCGACAATTGCGAGCGCTACCGCAACAACGCTTTTCCCCACCGCCATTATGTGCTCGTGTGCACGTCGCCGCTGCGGGAAATCTTCCGCGGCGAGGATCGCAAGTCCTTCATCCTGGATGCTAGCAGGATCGCCAACGGGCGTCCGATGATTTTCAAGTTCCACCCTAACGAAGACTTTGCCCGCGCCGAGAACGAGGTCAGTCGATACGCCCCGGGAGCCATGACATTCAGGAACGGAAGCGCGGAAGAGATGATCGCCAACTGCAACGTGCTCATCACCCGGTATTCGTCGACGGTGTTCGTCGGCCTCGCCCTCGGCAAAGAAACGTATTCGGACTACCCGATGGACGAGTTACGCAGATTGCTGCCCGTGCAGAACAATTCCGCGGCGCTGAATATCGCGAAGGTGTGTCGGCGGGTGATGGAAGACCGGGCGTTGCAATGAAAGATGCGGTGACAGTTCGAACGGTGACTTCCTGGCGGGATCGGCGACGTTTTCAAAGGCTGCCGTGGACGATCTACGCGGGCGATCCGGACTGGGTCCCGCCGATACTCGCGCAGGAACGCCTCCTGCTCGGGTGGGGACGCCACCCGTTTTTCGACAACGCAGAGATGGTGACACTTCTGGCCGAGCGCCGCGGCATGGCCGTTGGCCGTGTCGCCGTTTTTGTCAATCACGTCCACAACCGGAAGTACGACGAAAAGCGGGGCTTCTTCGGTTTTTTCGAGTGCATCGACGACCCCGCTGTAGCGCACGGGCTTTTCGACGCCGGGCGCGCGTGGCTCTTGCAGCGGGGCATGACAGTGTGGCGCGGGCCCGTGAATCCGTCGCTCAACTACACCTGCGGCCTGCTGGTCGACGGTTTTGGACAACGGCCGGTGTTTCTGATGGCCTATAACCCGCCGTACTACGCCGCCTTGATCGAGGATTGCGGATTCGGCAAGGCGCAGGACCTCCTCGCCTACGAGATGGACGTTGCTATCCTCGCGAAGCTGGTCGAACGCTACAAATCCGCGGTGACGTCCGCGCTCGAAGGCGGTGGCCTCTCGGTGCGGTGGTTGGACGCGTCGCGCTTTGACGAGGAAATCAGAACCTACCTCGAACTCTATAACAGCGCGCTCGAGGGTACCTGGGGCTTCACCCCGCTGCAGGTGGGCGAAGTGAAACACATCGCCGCGGAGCTGCGGCACGTCATCGCGCCGGAATTCGTGGCCTTTGCGATGGTCGGGGGAAAGACCGTCGGCGCCGCGCTCGCATTGCTTGATTACAACCAGATCATCCGCAAGCTCAATGGCCGGCTGTTTCCGTTCGGCCTTTTCCGGTTGATGTGGGGGAAGAAGCGGATCAACGTCGCGCGTGCACTGACCGTGACGATGCTGCCCGCTTTCCAGCAGTCTGGGTTTGCCATCGTGCTGCTCGATCGGCTCGTAGAGGCGGCCAAGCCGTGGGGCATCACCGGCTGGGAGTTTTCGTGGGTGCTCGAGAGCAACACGAGTTCGCGCGGGACGCTCAGGCGTGCGGGGATGAAACTCGCAAAGACCTACCGGATCTACGACAGGACGCTGTGAGGCCCGACAGGCTCCTAGAGCCAGCGCGCGTCGACGTACCACTGCGCGGTTTCACGGAGTCGATCGGCGAGCGGCGCCGCGGGCGACCAGCTCAGCTGCCGCCGCGCTTTTGCCGACGAGCACGTCCACGAACCCGCGAGCACTTCGGAGATCTTGTCGCTGCTGACCCACCCCGGGCGTCGACGGATCCGCGAAACGAAGTCGCCACAAAAGCCGGCCACCCGCATCAACCCTTCCGGGACACGAACGATACGTGGCAGCTTTTTCCCGAGTGCTTGAGCGATCGCGACGCCGATCTCGACATGAGAAAGATCTTCCGCGCCAGCGAAGTAGATGCCGCGCCCCGAGCCGTCGGACACGAGGCGCTCGCCGTTCTCGGCAGCGAGGACGATGCATTCGACAAGGTCCGCCACAGCGATGAGCGAGATGCGCCGGTCGCCATGCCCGTGCACGACGTGGATACCGGATCGAGCGACGGCGTTGAATATTTGGTACATCCCGCGGTCGCCCGCACCGAACACGGCGCACGGACGAACGATTGTAATGGGTAGCGCGCCGGCGTACCTCGCAGCCGCCTTCTCGCCAGCGAATTTGCTGCGCCCATAGTCCGAGACCGGCAACGGCGGATCGCTTTCCATTTTCGGCGCCTCGCCCGAGGGCCCCGCAGCGGCGAGCGATGAAACGAGCAGGAGCGCTGGGCGCTCCGCCTGCTCGGTGCACGCCGCAGCGACCGCCTCGACGCCCGCGGCGTTCACGCGCATGAATTCTACGGGAGACATGGCCCGCACGAGCCCCGCGAGGTGGAATACGACACGTGCGTTCGACAACGCGATCGCCCGCGCGACGCCCGCGCGATCATTGACATCGCCAGTGACAAGCCGAGCTCCCGCGGCAAGCAGCTCCTCGACATGCGAGGTCGGGCGCACCAGGCAGGATACAGGGCGGCCACGCGCGACCAGCAGGCGCACGAGATGCACCCCGATAAAGCCACTGGCGCCGGTGACCAGAACAGATTGCTGATTCGAAGTGTTCATGCGCGGGAGAATCGGACGTGCGCTGCCGCACAGACCACATAATTGTCGGGGAGGATCATATTAGCTGCATAACGCCGCGTCATGATGATGCGTTTATCAGTCGGATCCGATGAATTACGTACTTCTTGCATTTGTTGCTTGCCTGAGCCCGCACCTTGCCGATGCCGCAATTGACGTTACTGCCTATCACGACGGCGATGTTATCGTCGTAGTTGCCAATGCTTACGTTCCGGTCACTCTCAGCGAAGCATGGGCAGTGCTGAACGACTATGACCACCACGCCAAGTTCATCCTTGATTTGAAAAGCAGCCAGGTCATAAGCCAGCTCGGAGAGACGTTGAGAGTGGCGCAGACAAAGGTCTCACGCTTTGGTCCGTTCCGATTTTCAGTTGAATCAACATGGGAAATGGAAACGACGCCTTGCGACACCGTCACGGCTCGTTCGGTGGGAGGCAATATCGGCGAAGTTGAAGTAGTCACGCGTCTGCATGCCTTGGGGGGCGGCACACAAATCAGCTACTACGTTCACAGCATACTCAAAACGTTGATTCCGACTCGGTTGCTCGTCGGCATGGTTGAGAGCGACATGGAGCAACGCTTGCAAGGGCTGAGCGACGAAATGCTGCGCCGAAAGACATTGCCTTCGGCCACCCGAAGCACTCTGGTACCTCCCTGCTGACAAGGAGCCGTAATGCTTCACTGGATCTTCCCGGTTGAACGAAAACAGAGTGACCAGGTCAGGGGCGCCATTGAATGAGGAACCCGCCAGGACTACTCTCCCCTACGTGCGCTATCGCACAGACCACATATTTGTTGGAGAAGATAATATTAGCTGCATAACGCCGCGTCATGATGATGCGCTTATCAGTTTGAACCACGGCATGGCGACCCGCCATAAGAGGCTCGAAAGGACCCTTGATTCTTTAGTCCGGGCGCGTGGCCGCGCACCAACTGCTTTTCCCGTATTTGGAGGACCCCTCTTGTCGCGTCCGCGACCGATACACGAAAAAACGTCTCAACTGAGCCTTCGTTCCGCGTTTCCTGCTGCGTTTCTCCGGCGCGCGCGCGCCGTCCTTGCGGGGACGATGTTGGCCGTCGTGGGCATTGCCATGCAGCCTGCGGCGATTGCCAAAGACGGCACAAGTGCCAACCACTGGGTGGGTACCTGGAGTGCAAGCCCACAGGCCGCAAAAAGCCCCGTCGAACTGAAAGACCAGACAATTCGCCAGATCGTGCGAGTGAGCATAGGTGGCAAACGGTTGCGCGTGCGCCTGTCGAACGCCTTCGGCTCCGACCCGCTGCTGATCGACGCGGCACATGTGGCGCTGCGCAGTACGGGTGCAGCGATCGCACCAGGATCGGACCGGGTGTTGACATTCGGCGGGTCGCGCTCCACGAAGATTCCGCCCGGCGCTCTGGCAGTCAGTGATCCCGTGAATCTCCAGGTTGCCGACCTCGGCGACTTGGCGGTCAGCATCTACATCGCGGGCAACCAAGTCGCGGCGACCGAGCATTCGGAGGGTTTGCAGTCGACCTATATTTCGGCTGAAGGTAATTTCAGTGGCGTCGACAGCATGCCCGCGACGACCACGACCGACTCCCTTTACTTTCTGATGGGCGTTGAAGTCGACGCCGCCAGGAGTTCCAAGGCCATCGTCACACTTGGCGACTCGATAACCGAAGGCAACCGCTCAACGGCGGACGCCAACAAGCGCTGGCCGAATCGTCTGGCCGAGCGGCTGGCCGCGCGGAAGAGTGGCAGCAAGGTGGCGGTGCTCAATGCGGGCATCAGCCGCAACCGGATCCTGCATGGCAAGGATACGGTTGGTTCGAACGCATTAGCACGTCTCGATAGTGACGTACTGGTGCAGTCCGGCGCGCGCTATCTGATCGTCCTGCTAGGCATCAACGACATCGGCTTTCCCGCCGCCGTGAGTGCCAACGAAATCATTGCCGGTCACAGCCAGATCATTGATCGCGCGCATGCGATGGGTTTTAAGGTTTATGGAGGGACGCTGACCCCCTTCCAGGCGTACCTGCCGGGGCTCTACTACACGGACGGTGGCGAAGAACAGCGCCAGGTCGTCAACCAGTGGATCAGGACCAGCAATGCCTACGACGCGGTGATCGACTTCGACAAGGCGATCCGCGACCCAAACAAGCCGACCAGGATCCTTCCGGCCTACGACAGCGGCGACAACCTGCACCCGAACGATGCCGGCTACAAGGCGATGGCCGATGCCATCAACCTGTCGTTGTTTAAGAACTAGATTTCGGCCCCCCGTGCGGTCGCTACGAAAAGCCCGCAGGTGAACTCAATATTGAAATCTGCCTTTGAGCTTCAAGATCGGCGCCTCTACTAGATGCCACATCGTCGTCGCCAACACGACCGTCAGTACGAACCGGGCTGCAAGAGAAGGAACGCCGCGTAACACGGAGTAATGCGCGGAGAGCCAGTCGAAGAGGGGCCACATGAAGAGGTGGATGAGGTATAGCCCGTAGCTGATCTTGCCGAGGAAACGAAAGGGTGCGTAATTGAAGAATCCCAGCACCCAACGATTGTCCGTTTGCCACAATCCCAGCACCATCGCGAGGAAGCCGAGCGCCAGAAGGGTCTGGATGTGCGGCGGGTGCATGACGTGGTCGATCGACGGTGTCTTCGGTCCGTACAGCGCGAACAGCGCCACCACCAGCGCGAAGCCGACCGGAAACATCCATTGCCGGGCGGCGGTGCGAATCCTTTCGGCGGTCACCGACGTATCCGCGAACACCACGGCGCCTACCGCACCCGCGACCAGATATTCGCCGCAGACCAGCGGAATCAAGCCATACGCCGACTTTGGCAGGAGCGCGGCGAAGAGGAATCGAAAGGCGATGCATGCTGCCCACAGCGCGAGCAACCAGCGGAGCCGCGTGCGCCCCGGTCGCAGTAAGGAAAACAGCAGCGGGAAAACCAGATAGAACTGCTCTTCGACGCACAACGACCAGAAGTGAACGCCATACATCCGCACGGGATCCCACGGAGCGTCCGCAAGCGCGGGTTGGATCCACGTGTAGTAGAAGGCCCCCCAGTTCATCACGTAGAGAACGAATGCCGGCAGGTAGGCGATGCCGACCGTGGTTGCCGCCAGTCCCAGCACCAGATAGTAGGCGGGGAAAATTCGCAATGCGCGGCGTGCGTAGAAGGCTTTGAGTGCCTGACCGCGCGGCCGGTCTTGCGACGCGATCAGGATTCGGGTGATCAGGAACCCGCTGATCACGAAGAACAGCGAGACCCCGTAACTGCCCCACCAGAAGTGTTCGACGTCGCTGTGGATCATGAACACCGAGAGAAAAGCGAAAAATCGAAGTCCGTCGATCTGTTTGCGGTGCTCCAGCGATTGCATGACTCGGGAGTCCGGTGGATGTCAGAGCTGCCGTCTTGCCGGACGCCAGCGATAGGCCGTTTTCTCGCCTATTGATGCTACCCGGCGAGCCGAATTAACTAGGCAGTATGGGCGGATAGGAACTTCAAATGGCCTTTTCTGTTGTGGGGCAGGGCGCGGGACCGGGACATGCCCACAATCGCCCTCGCGCCGGTGTGCCAGCCGGGTCTCAAAGTGCTGCTGCACCAGCCGGTAGAGCGCCGTGCGTTCGGGACGGCGACGGCGGTAGACCCGCGTCGCGCTGGAACAAGTCGCGACGCTGACGTACGACTGGATGGCTGACATCAGTGTCTGGCCATGGTCTGCGGGTCAGCAAGGGTAGCCGCCGTCGGGCCGGCAGACGCCTCGGAAATCCCCCCTGATCACCCAGAAAAAGGAAAGGCCCCTCTAGCAGGCTGTTGAAAATCGATTTCGCGCAACTGATTTCATTGTCTTGATTGTCGCAAGTGATTGATTGGTCGTTGCGCGAGTGAAGAAAGAATGCGAAACCACATGCTCAAAATGCGTTTTTCAACAACCTGCTAGGGG
>JANLWE010000148.1:0-3047 GCA_031364365.1 Gammaproteobacteria bacterium
GTCGATCTCCGACCAGCTCGTCGCGTAACTCCGCTTCGCCGCGTCGTAGTTCCGCTGCAGGTTGGTGGAGTGGCATTCCGCGCACATGTAGTTCCAGTTTTGCTGCAAACCGGTCCAGTGCAGTTCGTCGTCATGATCGACGGATTCACCCGGATAGAGGTGATACCAGCGCGGGCCGCCCTGCTCCGCGGGACGGGAATCCCAGGCGATCGAGAGCGCCTGCAGGCGGCCGCCGGGGAACTCGATCAGGTATTGCTGCAGCGGCTCGACCCCGAACGCGTAGCGGACCGCAAAATCGGCGAGCTTTCCGTCCGCGCCGTCGGTGCGCACCATGAATTTTCCGTCGCGCCGAAAGAACTCGGTCGTCACTCCGGCATAGGTGAGACGCGCGTCCTTGAAATCCCCGAGCACCGTTGCCTCGGTCGCTTCCTGCATCGCGAGGTCGTGGTGCGAGGCGGTCCAGGCAGCCCGCTGCTCCGCGTGGCATTCCGCACAGGCCGCGCTGCCGACGTGATGCGGTGCCGCCGTTTCGATCGAAGGATCGCTGCCAACCGTTTTCCACGGACCAAAATGCAGACCCGCCCATAACACCGCGGCAACCGCCAATACGCCGCAAGCCAGCCAGATCCACCGCCGACCGATTCCACTCGTGCGAATGGCCGGGCTGACTTCGGCTGGTGAAGACGCTTGCGATTCGCTGCGGGTCGCGGCTTTTTGCTTTCGTCGCCGACGGTTCATGTGGATTCGGCGAGGCTTTTGGTCGCGGCTTAACTACTGCTATTGTGCAGCACTGATGAAATTCATTCTCGCTACATTGCCGTAGCAAGGGTACTTTCACCTCTGGTGCATCCTGGTGCAGGGTGGTGTATCCTGATTTCATGTCAAGCACCGAAAAGACCGTCCGTCAGAGCATCAGTCTTCCCGCGCGCGTCGCGCGCCGGGTGAAATCCCTGGCGAAGACCAGCAGCACGAGCGCCAACCGCATCATTGTTGACCTCATCGAGTCGGGTATCGAAGCCCGCGACCAGCAAAGAACGCGCTTCCTGGAGCTTGCTGACCGTCTGACACGTTCCAGCGATGTGGAGGAACAGAAGCGCCTCAAGGAAGAACTGGCCCGCATGACCTTTGGTGAGTAGTGCCCAGAATCCAGTGGACTGGATTGCCTTCAGCGCTTCGCGACCACCTGTTTGACCGGTTGCGGGAACGCAAGATTACCGCAGAGGATCTTTACCAGTTGAAGGCGCGGAGAGATTCGGAACCCGACGCCCCCGACGGACTCTGGTGCAAGGATTTCGGTTCGTTCAAGCTCTGACGGGTTTCGCGAGATCCGATTTGGTTCACGCAGCTACTGCGCCGGAATGGTGATCAAGGGCAGCTTGTCGTTGGTCCCGGTATCCGCCAGCGTGAAGAAGAACGTGATCGCCGTCATCGCGCGCTTGGTCTGCCAGTCACCGTTGTCGACCCAGAACCAGTGATCGCGGTAATTCACGGCAGCGAATGCGGCTGTCGGCCTTTCCGTTCCGCTGTGAATCCTCACCATTTGCGCGCGGTTTTCGGTTGTATCGTTTTCGAAGGCGCCTATTGCAGCCGGAAGTCGATTGCCTGCCCAATAGCCAAGCCAGGGGCTCGAATTTCAGGGGATCAGCAGGGTGCTGCCGGTCGTCCGGCGGGCTTCCAGGTCGCGGTGTGCCTGCGCGGCTTCTGAAAGCGGGTACGTCTGCCCGATCCGCAGTTTCACCTGGCCGCTGCCGACGATGTCGAACAGCTCGCGCGCCCCGCGGGCGAGATCCGAGGCCTTCGCCGTGTAATGAAACAGGGTCGGCCGCGTAAGGAAGAGCGACCCGCGGCGCGTGAGCTCGAGCGGCGAGAACGGCGGCACGGCACCCGAGGCATTGCCGTAGCTGACCATCAGGCCGAGCGGCTCAAGACAATCGAGCGACGCGAAGAACGTGTCTTTGCCGACGCCGTCGTACACGACCGGCACACCCCGTTTCTGCGTGATCGCACGCACCCGCTCGACAATGTTCTCCCGCGTGCTGACGATCACCTCCGTTGCACCGTGCTCGCGGACGAGCGCCGCTTTCTCGTCGCTGCCGACGACTGCGATCACCTTCGCGCCGAGTGCCGCCGCCCATTGCAGCGCGATCAGGCCGACGCCGCCCGCGGCCGCGTGCAGCAATACGAACTCATTGCGTCGCACGCGGTGGCAACGCCGCAGCAGGAACCAGGCCGTGAGCCCTTTCAGCATCAGCGCCGCGGCCACCCGGTCGGAAATCGCATCGGGGAGCTTCACGACGCGGGCTGCGTCGATGACGCACTCCTCGGCATAGGCGCCCGGCGTGTTTCCCGCGTACGCCACCCGATCGCCGGCTTTCAACGCCTTGACGCTCCGGCCTGCTTCCGTAACTACACCGGCGGCTTCGCGGCCAAGGCCGCTCGGCAACGAGACTGGATAGAGTCCGGAGCGATCATAAGTGTCGATGTAATTGATGCCGATCGCGGTCTGTCGGATGCGGACCTGCCGCGCGCCGACCGGCCCCGGATCGAAGGGCTCGAGGCGCAGAACCTCCGGCCCGCCGTGTTCGTGAATACGGATGGCGTGCGGCATGTTGCTACTAATCAGCAGCTATCCGATAGCGAGTTTGCCGCAAAGGCAAGATCGGCGACTGGCCGCCCGCCGAGCAGATGCTCCTGGATGATCCGCTCGATATTTTCGGGCGTCGCGTGCCGGTACCAGGTGCCCTCGGGATAAACCAGCATGATCGGCCCTTCGCGGCAGATCCGCAGGCAATCTGCGCGCGTGCGGAGCACTCCGCCCTCGACATCGGCGAGGCCGACTTCGCGCAGGCGCCGCTTCAGGTATTTCCAGGACTCGTCGCCGACTTTCTTCGGCGCGCAGTCGCCGTGCGTGCAGAAGAACACATGGCGTCGCGCGCCGCCGAGTGCGATCTTCGCGACCGCCGCTTCGATGGTCAGGGTTTTCGGATTCTCGACTGGCTCGGTCAAAGCGCCGCCTCGTCCATATCGCTGGTGCGGATGCGGATCAC
>JANLWE010000171.1:0-3132 GCA_031364365.1 Gammaproteobacteria bacterium
GGGCCGAAATTCTCCTCGATGAGCCGGCGTGCGTCTTCGCCGCCATGGGTCCTGCCGCGATCGTCGGTCACGACATACGCGACGCCCTCAACCTGGATCCGGATTGCGGTCCCACCCATCGGGCCACGCAATGTGATTTCCGCTTTTTCGCCGCGCTGATCCCAGCTCAATCCACCGGAGTATCCGTCGGTGCCGGCGGCGACCGCGATGCGGCCATTCAGATTCCAGCCGTCGAGCGCCTGAAGTTCCGCGCGGCGCTCCGCCCGGTCGCCGGTCATTACCGGTGGCGTCAGCGTCGCGCAGCCGCTCGCGAAAAGCGCCACGACCACGACGGCGTGCCGCGGACTCACTTCGGATGGCGCTCGATCGCGCGCTTCAGGGGCGGGCTGTCCGGATTGTCCGCGAGCGCCTCGTCCCAGAGCCGCCGCGCATCGTCCTCACGTCCCATTCGCCACAGGGTTTCGCCGAGATGCGCAGCCACTTCGGGATCCTCTGAGCGTTTCCAGGCGGTCTCGAGCCAGGTTTTTCCGTCCTCGAGACGGCCCATCTGCACCAGCGCCCAGCCCATCGAATCCTGGACGGCATAACTGTCCGGCTTCGCAGCGAGCGCTCGTTCGATCAGGCGATAACCTTCATCCACCGAACGGCTGCGATCGACCAGCGTGTAGCCGAGCGCGTTCTGCGCCATTGGATCGTTCGGGCGCCTGGACGCGACCTCGCGCAGATCCTCGATCGCCTCCGGCACGCGGTCGAGCCGTTCAAGCAGGAAGCCGCGCGCGAGCAAGAGTCCGTCATCCGGCATGAGGGTGAGCGCACGATCGACAAGCGCAATCGCATCGTCGCCGCGGCCCTCCTCGACGAGCACCGCAGCGATGCCCGCAACCACGTCGGCGGTCTCCGCAGGCGAAGCAGAAAGGTAGTCGTCGATGAGCACTTCCGCGAGCGTGCCTGCTCCGAGTTTTCGCAACAGCCGATATGCGCGGAGCTGCGACGTGAGCGCCCGCGGTCCCGACTCGATGCCCTGGTACTGGCGCGCCGCGCCCGCCTCGTCGCCCCGCTCCTCTGCGATTCGGCCGACGTGCCAGCGGAGCGTCTCGACCTGCTCGGGATTTCGCGCCGCTTCGTCCAGCAGCCGCGCCGCGTCATCGAGCCGGCCTTCATCGACCGCGACCGCGGCGAGCGCGGCGGTTGCATCGCCTGCCACGGAACCACCCGAGCGGCGGAGTTCCCCGAAGAGTGCGACGGCCTCGTCGCGGCGGTGCTGCTCGAGCAGGAACCAGGCATGGCTGATGCGGAGAAATGAATCATCCTGGGCGGCGAGTTCCGACGAGAGTTTCAGTGCTTCCTGGTCCCGCCCGCAGGTTGCAAGCGCGCGCACACGCGCGAGTTCCGCCTGCGACCAGTCGGCGCGAAGCGCGGCGGCCCGCTCCGCCGCAGCCAGCGCCTTGGCACCGTGTTCCGCGCGCTGCCACAGCACACTCGACGCGTACTGCGCCTCGGGCGAGGCGGCATCCGCAGCCGCGAGCCCGTCCATGATGCGGGCGGCACCCGTGTCGTTGCCCTCGGCAGACAGGATGCCGAGCAGGACGAGATAACCGCGCGCGCGGTCCGAATACGAAGTCTTGAGGAGTTCGGCGAACTGCTGGGCCGCCGCGTCCTCGTCGTAAAGCCTGAGCAGTCCGGTCGCGAGATAGCGGCGCGCGACTTCGCTGTCGGGCGCGAGTTCGAGCCAGCGTTTCGCGGCGTCCACCGCGCGCGCAAGCTGGAAATTGTCGTAGGCAGACCGAGTCGCCCGTTCGGCGACGGCCGGATCGTCGCTTTCCCGCGCGGCGCAGACGTAGAGGCGGGCCGCTTCCGGCCACTCGCCGCGCTCGAGTGCCTGTTCCGCGCCGGTCGAAAGCGTCCAGACGTCGTCCCGCGGGCACTGCAAGTCTTTCGCATCCGCCTGCGCCATCGAGGCCGAAAACAGCAAGACGGCAATGTGACGCACCGGAACGCGCATCACATCACTATATCCCAGCGCTTGTGCTGCCGTGATCGTTACCGGACAATCCTGCGGATTCCTGCAGCCGGCACATCATGTCGCTCGTCGTTCTCGGACTGAATCATCGCACCGCGCCGATCGAGGTGCGCGAACGCATCGTATTCGATGCGGAACGCCTGCCGCGGGCACTCGTGTCGCTGCGCGCGCTGCCCGGCATGCAGGAAGCACTGATCGTCTCTACCTGCAATCGCACCGAGCTCTATTGCGTGGGCGGCGGCGGTGCGGATCCGCTCGCGGCCTGGCTCACGGCGGAATCGGGCGGCAGCCGCGCGCTCGCCGAATGCCTCTATCGAATCGACGGGCCCGATGCGGTGCGGCACGTCTTTTCCGTCGCCGCGGGACTCGATTCACTGATCCTCGGCGAGCCGCAGATCCTCGGGCAGCTCAAGGATTCGTATCGCGCGGCGCAGAAGGCGGGCACGGCAGGCGCCCTGCTCAACCGGCTGTTCCAGACGACGTTCTCGGTCGCCAAGCGCGTGCGAAGCGAGACCGCGATCGGCGCGAGCGCGGTCTCGGTCGCCTCGGCCGGCATCCAGCTCGCGCGCCGGATCTTCACGGGCTTCGAGCGGCACACGGCGCTCCTGGTGGGCGCCGGCGAGATGATCGAACTCGCGGCGCGTCACCTGCACACGCAGAAGATCGGACGCATGATCATTGCGAACCGAAGCGCGAATCGCGCCGAGCGTCTCGCCGAAGGACTGCAGGCGTCGGCGATCGCTCTCGACGCCCTCGAATCGCACCTGCCGGCCGCGGATATCGTCATCTCCTCGACCGCGCGGCCCGGGCACGTGATCGGGCTTGAGCAAGTGCGGCGTGCGCTTGACGAGCGTCGTCACCGGCCGATGTTCATGCTCGATCTCGCCGTCCCTCGCGACATCGATCCGCGTGTCGGCGCGCTCGAGGACGTTTACCTCTATTCAATCGATGATCTTCGGCAGGTGATCGACGAAAACGTCAAGGCGCGGCAGCAGGAAGCGGTCGTCGCGCGGCGGATCATCGATGCCGACGTCGCCGAATTCATGGCCGGACTCAAGGTGCTCGAGGCCGTGCCGATGATCCGGGAGCTCCGCGGCCAGGCCGAAGCCGCG
>JANLWE010000174.1:0-34160 GCA_031364365.1 Gammaproteobacteria bacterium
GAAGCGTTCGCGGCGGCCATCGAGCAGTGGCCGCGGGACGGCGTGCCCGCGAATCCCCGCGCCTGGCTGGTATCGGCTGGCCGCTTCAAGGGCATCGACGCGATGCGGCACCATTCGCGTATCGACGGCAGGTACGACACAATCGAGGACCTTGCGGCGCACGAATCGTCCGATCCCGCGCTTGCGGTGGACGTCGCCGTCGAGGACGACCGGCTGCGGCTCATCTTTACCTGCTGTCATCCGGCGCTCGCGCCGGACGCCCAGGTCGCGATGACGCTGCGCGAAGTCTGCGGACTGACGACGGAGGAGATCGCAAGCGCTTTTCTGATTCCACCGTCCACTCTCGCGCAACGAATCGTTCGCGCCAAGGCGAAGATCCGCGATGCGCGCATTCCCTACGAGATTCCCGCGGCTGACGAACTGTCCGAGCGCCTCGACGCCGTGCTGCGCGTCGTCTACCTGGTATTCAACGAGGGCTATGCAGCATCTGGCGGAGAGGCGCTGACGCGCGCCGATCTCTCGACCGAGGCGATTCGTCTCGGGCGGCTCCTGCTCGGATTGCTGCCGGAGCCGGAAGTCGCGGGGCTTCTCGCGCTCATGCTCCTGCAGGATTCGCGCCGCGCGGCGCGCACGTCCGCAGCCGGAGAAATCATCCTGCTCGACGAGCAGGACCGGTCGCTCTGGAACCGCGGGCAGATCGAGGAAGGGCTCGCGCTTGCGCGTCGCGCGCTGGCTTCACCTCGCTTCGGTCCGTACACGTTTCAGGCGGCAATTGCGGGTGCGCACGCAGAAGCCGCGACGGCGGCCGCGACCGACTGGAACCGGATCGCCGAGATCTACAACCTGCTGCTCGAAGTCGAGCCATCGCCGGTCATCGAACTCAATCGCGCCGCTGCGATCGCGATGCGGGATGGGCCTGCCGCAGGACTCGTGCTCATCGATGCGATACTGGAGCGTGGCGAACTTGCGGACTACCAGCCGGCCCACGCGGCGCGGGCGGATCTCTGTCGCAGGCTGGGCCGGACTCAGGCGGCGCGCGAGTCGTACCGGCGTGCCCTCGATCTGACCAGACAGGGCGCGGCGCTGCGGTTCCTGGAACGACGGCTCGCGGAGTTGCAGTCGGACTAGCCGCTGCTAAGTGCGCCAGTAGCGCTGCATTTCCAGATAGGCAAATGACGCCGACCACGTGATCATGAGGAAACCGATCAAGGCTTCCGTGCCGAACATGAAACGCAGCGCGCCCCTTGGCACGAGGTCGCCATAGCCGAGCGTGGAATAGGTGGTCGCCGACGCGTAGACCGCGTCCAGCAGAAGGAGCGGCTCAACTCCGACGAGATGTCCGAGTCCCGGCACCTGGACGGCGAAGTAGATTCCGAAGCCGAACAGCCATATTTCGAGGATGTGGACCGCGAGGATGCAGAGCATCATCACGAGCACACGCGGATGCGGCGGCAGTTTCCAGTTCGGCATCCGCTGATTCAGTTGCTGCAATGCCTCGTAGTGCAAGCCGATGGTCATGCCAGCCAGGAGGAGCGTGAGCAATACCGCCATCCAGTAGGCGGGCGTAGCCAGCGCGACGGCCAGTTCGGGAGTCATGGCCAACTTAATAGCAGTATCGACCATCGCCTGTAAAATGCACCGATGCCGGGCGTCATCTCGATCTCCAGTCTCACGAAGACCTATGCGACCGGCCAGTCCGCGCTGAAGAACGTCTCGCTCGACATCCGGCCGGGCGAGATCTTCGCGCTGCTCGGCCCGAACGGTGCCGGCAAGACGACCCTGATCAGCATCGTCTGCGGCATCGTCAAGGCGACGTCCGGCAGCGTGCTGGTCGACGGCTTCGACATCCAGCGGGAGTATCGGGCGGCCCGCTCGCGCATCGGCCTGGTTCCCCAGGAACTCGCGATCGAGGCTTTCGAGACGGTGCGCGCCGCGGCCGCGTTCAGTCGCGGGCTTTTCGGCCGCGCAGCGGACGCTGCTCATATCGAACGCGTGCTGCGTGATCTTTCGCTCTGGGACCGGCGCGACGACATCCTGATGACGCTTTCCGGCGGCATGAAGCGGCGCGTGATGATTGCGAAGGCGCTGGCGCACGAGCCGCGAATCCTGTTCCTCGACGAGCCGACCGCAGGCGTCGACGTGGAGCTGCGCCGCGACATGTGGGCGCTAGTCAGGCGGCTTCGCGACCAGGGCGTGACGATCATCCTGACGACGCATTACATCGACGAGGCCGAGGAGATGGCGGACCGGATCGGTGTCGTCAATAACGGCGAATTGATCGTCGTCGAGGACAAGAAGGTCCTGATGAAGAAACTCGGCAAGCGGCAGCTGACCCTGACGCTGCAGGAGCCGCTCGCGGCAATACCGCCTGAACTCGCAGAGTGGCAGCTCGCCCTGAATGCGCACGGCTGCGAGCTTCAGTTCACATTCGATGCGGCGCTCGAGCAGACAGGGGTCGCGGCGCTATTACGGCGTCTCGAGCAGCTCGGCATCAATTACCGTGACCTGAACACGCAGGAGAGTTCGCTCGAGGAGATATTCGTGAACCTGGTCGGACGTGGAGCGCGGCCGTGAATGCGCTTTCCTTCAATCGCCATGGGGTCTGGGCGATCTACCGGTTCGAGATGGCGCGGTTCCTCCGCACGCTCCTTCAAAGCGTGCTGACGCCCGTCATCACGACCTCCCTGTTCGTCGTCGTGTTCGGCACGGCGATCGGATCGCGGATGAACGAGGTGGACGGTGTCAGCTACGGCGCCTTCATCGTGCCCGGACTGATCATGCTGTCGCTCTTCACCGAGAGCATTGCGAACGCCTCGTTTGGAATTCATTTCCCGAAATTCACGGGCACGATCTTCGAGATCCTGTCGGCGCCGGTCGCCGCCTTCGAGATCGTGCTCGGCTACGTGGGCGCGGCCGCGACCAAATCGGTACTGCTCGGACTCATCATCCTGGCGACGGCGTCGTTCTTCGTGCCGATCACCATCCAGCATCCCGTCTGGATGGTGACGTTCATGGTGCTGACGGCGGTGACCTTCAGCCTGTTCGGCTTCATCGTCGGGATCTGGGCGAAGAACTGGGAGCAGATGCAACTGATTCCAATGCTGATCGTGACGCCGCTGACGTTCCTCGGCGGCGCCTTCTATTCCATCGACATGCTGCCGCCGGGCTGGCGCACCGTCGCGCTTTTCAATCCCGTGGTCTACCTGATCAGCGGATTCCGCTGGAGCTTCTACGGCCGGTCGGATGTCGGCGTGGACGTCAGCCTCGGCATGACGCTCGTATTCATGCTGGTCTGCCTCGGGGCGATCGCCTGGATCTTCCGCACCGGATACCGGCTAAAAAATTGACCGCAGTCCACAGAACTGGCGCGGCAGGCTGGGATACACTGCGGTGGGGCGGGCGGAGAACGGAATGATGCCGGGCAAGCGGGCGCTGGTGGTCGACGATTCCAAGTCCGCGCGGGTCGTATTGAGCCGCATGCTCGAGCGTTACGGAATCGTGGTGGACTCCGCCGAGTCGGCCGAATCGGCGCTCGAATACCTGAAGGATCGCCGCCCGGACGTGATCTTCATGGATCACCTGATGCCGGGCATGGACGGGCTGCAGGCCGTCCGTTACATCAAGTCGAAACCCTAGCTCTCCACGATCCAGATCATGATGTACACCTCGCAGGAGGGCGAGATTTACGGTGGACAGGCGCGCGCTTCTGGCGCGGTCGGCGTGTTGCCCAAGTCGATCCGTCCGATCGACGTGACCAAGGCGCTGTACCAGCTTCAGTTGCTGCAGGACCGGCGCGACGACGAGCCATCTGCGCTCGAAGCCGTTGGCGGCGAAACACGCCGCGAGCGCGCCCCTGCGATCGCCCCAACGCCGATCGAGACCCTGCTCAAGGAGCAGAATCTCGAACTCCGGCGTTTCATCGTCTCGACACTCGACACCTGGACCCACCGGATCGTCGCCGAACTCCGGCCGAAGATTTCCATGGAGGATGCCGAGGCGGAAGCGGCCGGTGTCGAAGTGGCGCCACCCGCGAAACCCTGGCCCTGGGTCATTGCGACGGCGGCGGCCGCAATCGCATTTATCGTGGTCGCAGTCCTTTACTGGCAGGCCCGGGTCGCGACGCAACAGGCGGAACGCGCTTTCGAGGCGGTCACGGCGTCGAACGAGACGCTGACAAAAGCCATCGAGAAGTGGCGCATCGCGGGCGAAGCCTCGGCTGACTCGGCAAGCCAGGAGGGCTTCCGGCCAATGGTGCTTGCGGTGCCGTTCGGCGAGCAGGCCTTGAATCCCGCGCGGCTCGAGTCCGTGCGTACGCTGGTCGCGCAGCTCGAGCGCGCGGCGATCAGCGGGGTTGTGAGGATCGAGAATTTCGCCGGCAGCTTCTGCCTCGCGAGCGCGGGTAATGACGGCTATACGCTCGCAGCGCCGACCTCGCCTGCCTCGCAGTGCGAACAGGTCGGCAATCCCTTCGACGATACCCGGGGCAGCGCAGCGCGCCAGCCGCTCGCCTTCGCAAATCTCTCGGCATCGGTGCGACAGCGAACCGGCAGCGCAATCGAGCTCGAGCTCGTGCCGGGACCGCGCGAACGCCTCGCGGTCTCGTATCCGGCCATCGAACAGGCGACGGCGGGGCAGTGGAACGCCGCGGCCCAATCCAATAATCGCATCGAGATCAGTATCGTCGAGCGATGAGTCCGAGTCTGCTGATTTACGGCGCGAACGGCTACACCGGCGAGATGATCGCGCGTGACGCCGTCCGCGAGGGTCTCTCGCCGGTGCTCGCGGGCAGGTCGGGAGCGGCGGTCTCGGCCCTTGCGAACGAGCTCGGCTGCGAGTTTCGCGTGTTCGATCTTGACGATCCGGCGAAGCTCGCAGCGGGGCTCGCGGATTGCCGCCTCGTGATCCATTGCGCGGGACCGTTTTCGAGTACCTCAGCGCCGATGATGGCGGCCTGTCTCGCCGCGCGCGTGCATTACACGGACATCACGGGCGAAATCGACGTGTTCGAGCATGCATTTGCGCAGGACGCCGCAGCGCGCGCGGCCGGAGTCCTCATCTGCCCCGGAGTCGGATTCGACGTCGTGCCGACGGACTGTGTCGCGCTCACTCTCGCGAGGGCGCTGCCGGGCGCCACCCGGCTCACGCTCGGTTTCGACAGCCGAAGCGGCTTGAGCCGCGGCACGGCGGCGACCAGCGTCGAAGGACTTGGTCATGGCAGCCGCGTGCGTGAGAACGGCGAGATCCGGCGCATCCCGCTCGGGTCGCGCTCGCGCCGGATCGACTTCGGTGCCGGCCCGAAGCTCGCGACCGCGATTCCCTGGGGCGACGTCAGCACCGCCTTTCGCACCACCGGCATCGGCAACATCGAGGTCTACGTGCCGGTCTCGCCGTCGGCGCTCGCAGGCCTCCGTCGCCTGGGCCGCCTCGGCTGGATCCTGCGCCGCAGGTCGGTTCAGTCGTTCCTGAAATGGCGCATCCGAAAGCGCGCGCCAGGGCCTGACCCGGCGGAGCGCGGGAAAACGCCGGTCTTCGTCTGGGGGGAGGCGGCCGACGATAATGGCCGGACAATCGTCGCGCGCCTGCGGGTGCCGAATGGCTACACCGTGACGACGGATGCCGCGATTGCGATCGCGCGGCGGCTGCTTGAATCCGAAGTGCCTGCAGGATTCACGACGCCGGCTCGCCTGATGGGAAGCGATTTCGTCACGAGACTGCCCGGCGCGACGCAGATAACCATTGAATGATCTGATTCCCGAATTCCACCCACCGCGCTGGCTCGCGAACCCTCATGTGCAGTCGGTGTTGCCGAGCCTGCCGTTGCGGCGCGGCACGATCGAAAGGCGCGCGGCCGCGATGATGGCCGCGAGTCGGCCGCTCGTCCTCGATTGTGGCGATGGCGTCCGCCTGATGGGCCAGTACGCGGATCCGTCCGCCGCCACCGAGCGTGCGCCGCGCCGGATTGCGGTCCTGCTGCATGGCTGGGAAGGCAGCTCGGAATCGCTCTATGTGCTTTCGGTCGCAGAGCTCCTCCATCAACACGGCTTCGCCGTGCTCAGGCTCAACCTCCGCGATCACGGCGGCACGCATGCACTGAACCAGGAATTGTTCCACTCCTGCCGCCTGCCCGAGGTCGTGGGTGCGATCGCGCGCCTCCAGGCGCTCTATCCCGGTAACAGCCTGTCCCTCGCCGGTTTCTCGCTCGGCGGAAATTTCTGCCTGCGTGTCGGCGCGCGTGCTCGCGCCGCCGGACTCCGGATCGCGCGCATCGTCGCCGTGTGTCCCGTACTCGATCCCGCGACGACCCTCGATGCGCTCGAGCACGGGCCTGCGATCTATCGCCGGTACTTCATGTACAAGTGGCGCCGCTCGCTGCGGTCGAAACAGGCAGCATGGCCGGATCACTACGATTTTGGCGAACTGATCGGGAATCCGTCATTGACCGGCATGACGGAAAGGATGGTCCTGCGGTACACGGACTACCCTGATCTTGCGACTTACCTGCGCGGCTACGCGATCACGGGAGACGTGCTCGAAAGCCTCGAGACGCCGACGCACGTCATCACTTCGCGGGACGATCCGATGATCCTCGCGCGCGACCTTGACCGGCTCGCGCGGTCAAGCGCGTTCCGGCTGACTGTCACGCAGCACGGCGGGCATTGCGGTTACATGGATGCGGTCAGGGGCCCGAGCTGGATCGATCGGCTGCTCGTTTCGGAACTGGCACGCGACTGATCGTCACTCGCCGGTAGCGGCCCGCATCAGCTCGAGCCATTTCAGGTAGCGGGCGAGGAGGCTCTGGTCCGGGTCGGGTTCGAAGCGCAGGACGGGCGGGGCCGCGAAGTCCGCGGGCTCGCCGGCGACAAGAAAAGCGAGACCGCGCGACGTCGCTTCGCGATCGCTGCCGCGATCCGCCGGCACTTCGGCGAGACAGGCAAGCATGCGGCAGAGCAGGCGATTCTCGGCAAGCCCGCCACTCGCGACGAGCCGCGCGGGCGGCGGCAAGTGCCGGTCAATCTCGTCGAGATTCGCCTTGAGCAGGAATGCCACGCTTTCGAGCACGGCCCGGCACAGCTGGAGGTCGGTGCCGTCGCCGACGAATGAGGACTGGAAATCGGGCCGCCAGAACGGCGAGGCGAGGCCTGCGACGCCATTCAGGAAGAACGGCGCCGCGTCGTCCGCGAGCGGTTCGTCGGCGAGGAGCGCGAGCAGACGACCGGCGGCAGCGCCGTGGTGCCGTTCGAGCCAGTCGAGTGCGGCGCCCGCGCCGTTGACCGAACCCTCGAGCGCGAAATCGTAGCGCTCCGCATCGGCGCGAATCACGCTGGTGAGCAGCGGAGGCGCATGCAGCGCCTCGGCCGTCGCGCGGAGCACGAACGCGCCGGTTCCGAGATTGACGTAGGCGGCGTCGCGGTCGAGCGGACCCGCGGCAAATGGAACGACGGACTGGTCGCCGTTGCAGACAGTGACCGCGACAGACTTGCCTTCGCAGTCGAGCGTCCCGAACTCGGCCGAAGTGCCAGTCGCGCGCGGCAGAATCGCGCGCGGGATTCCGAACAACCCGAGGAGTTCCTCCGACCAGCCGCGTTCGAATGGCGACCACAACAAGGTGCGCGCTGCGGTCGACGCGTCGGTGAGGAATGGCTGCTCGCGGAGCAGCCGGTGCAGGAGATAGGAGGCAAGCGGTCCGGCATGCAGCCGGCTCTGCGCAGCGGCGCTTCGGACTTCCGGCAGGTGGTCGAGGCACCAGCGCAGCTTGCTCGCGCCATAATGCGGCGACAGCGGCAGACCGGTCAGTCGCTGGACGTCATCCGACCTGCGCGCGATGCCTTTGAGCCATTGGGCATTTCGCGTGTCCTGCCAGGAGATGACCGGCGACAGCGCGTGGCCATCGGTCGTATCCCAGCAGACGAGACTCGATCGTTGCACGGCGAATCCCGCGGACTCCCAGCGCGAGACAGGCGCGATGCGGGCAAGTTCGGCGAGTGCCGTCCGCACGCTCGCGACGATCTCTTCCGGGTCATGCTCGACGTGGCCGAGCGCATTGTGCTGCGTCGCGATTGTAACGAGGGCAGCGCCCGCAAGAGTCCCGGTCGCGTCGTAGGCGCTCGCGCGGGTCGCATGACCGCCCTGATCGATTGCGATGTAGAGTCCGCCGGTCATGCGCCCTGATTTTCGCGGGCGGCGAGTGCTGCAGCGAGCCGGAACGGCGCCATCGACTCGACCATCTCGACGCCGCGACCCCGGAGCTCGAGCGCGAGTCCCGCGTCGGTCACTTCATAGACGACCCAGGTCCACGGCCCCGACGGGAGCGGCCTGTCTGCGGGCAGCTGGCGGTAATCGCAGAAAATAAACTCCGGCCTCATCGCTTCGATCTCCGTCTGCAGTCGGATCGCATCGTCGTCAAGCACCCAGCCGACGGCGACACCGGCGGCCGCGCGGGCGAGCCGGCAGGCATCGGCATCGAATGAAATCAGGCTGCAACGATCGAGCACCGGTCCGAGCGCCGTGAGAATCCTGTCGATGCAGTATGCGTGCCCATGATGCACGAGGCTCGCGCGCTTGACCTCGACGAATGCGCGGGCTTCCGGAATGCCTGCCATCAGCTGGACCACCGCCGTCAGCCGCGGCAGCGCCGTGCCGGCATGCCTGTGGCCGAAACGGGCGGGCTCGCCGGCGTCGATTCCATCGAGCTGTCCCGACCTCATGAACCGGAGATCGCCGGTCGCGCCGGTCGTGCGTTCGAGGTTGGTGTCGTGGATCAGGTATGGCACGCCGTCCGCAGAAAGTTGCACGTCGAACTCGACGTGGCTGAGACCGCGCCGCCATGCGGCTTCGAGGGCCGGCAGGCTGTTCTCGGGGAAGTGTTCCGCGTCGCCACGGTGTGCGACGATCGTAGGCAGCATGCGGAGAATTATAGTCTTGTGGGTTCTCGCCGCCGTGGCGGTTGCAGCCTGCAGCCGCCAGGAAGCGGGATGGCAGGATGCCCTGCGCGAGAATTCTATCGGCAGCTACCGTCAGTACCTCGAGAATTTCCCCGCGGGCGCGCACGCGACCGAGGCAAGCGCGCGAGTGGTTGCGTTGCAGGAGGAAACGGCCTGGCTGCGCGCCAATCGCCTGCGTACGCCCGAGGCCTGGCAGCGGTATCTCGGCGATTGGCCGGACGGCCGGCATGCCGCTCTCGCGCGGCGGCAACTCGTCGCATTCATTCCCGCGCAAGCACCGGCTGCTCACGGCGATTTCGCGGTCCAGCTCGGCGCCTGGTCGAACGAGGCGGGGGCGCGCGAAAGCCTTTCGCGCCTTGGCCGCGAGCACGCCGGCGAGCTGACCGGAATCGAGCTCCGGGTCCTGGCGCCGCAGCTGCCCGAAACCGACGTGTGGCGGCTTCGCACGGGTCCGCTCGCGGAAGCCGCGGCGCGGGATCTCTGTGAAAGGCTCCGGGGAGGCGGCGTCGATTGCGTGCCGGTCGCCGACGGCTCAGCCGGTCAGGCGGCGCCATAGGGCGCGGCCGACCAGGCGCGCCTGGTCGGCGAGCCCGAATCGCTTCAGATTCGTCCGGATGACGCCTTCAGTGAAGCGCGTGCGCCGGGAGTAGTCGATCCGCACGTCGATCAGCACCGGTTCGCCCGCGGCGGCGGCGGCGAGAGCATCGCCGATGACGCGATCGATGTCGGAATCGTTGCGCATGACGCGGTAGCCGACGCGATTCGCCTTCGCCAGGCCTTCAAAATCGAGTTCCGGAAGCACGGTGCAGGTCTTGCGGTTGTAGGGCGTTTCCTGGGCCTGCGCGATTTGCGCGAGCTCTCCGTCATTGAAGATGAACCACACGACGCCGACCTTCTGGGCGACTGCGGTCGCCATTTCGAGTCCCGTCATTCGCGCCGCGCCGTCACCGACGATGCCGACGACCGTACGATCAGGCCGCGCAAGCTTTGCGCCGATAACCGCGGGAATGCAGTAGCCCATCGAATTGAAATCGGACGGGGAGAAGAATGCCCGCGGCGCGTGGATGGGCATCAACTCCGCGATCAGAAAGGTGTGATTGCCGTCGTCGGCGACGACGATGCCGTCGTCCGGCAGGCGGCGGCGCAGCGCATCGAAGAAACGCTGCGGATTCACGCGGTCCTTCGAATCGTGTGCGAGCCACTCCTCGCGGTATCGGCGCTTGTCGGCGGCGACCTGCGCGGCCACGGCGCTCTTCCGCTCTGCCGCTCCGGGCGCCGCGCCGAGCGCTGCATTGAGCGCGCCGAGTACGGCGCGGGCGTCGCCTTCGAGCGCAACCGCGGTCGGGTAGTTCGCACCGAACACGCGCGGGTTGATGTCCACGTGGATGAGATTCGCGGGCGGCTCGTAGCCGTAGCTGCCGGTCGGAATTTCCGCGAAGCGCGTTCCGACGGCGAGCAGGCAGTCACAGTCGCGAAACGCATTCTCGACTGCGGGGACCGCCGCGGGCCCAAGCGCGAAGCCCGCATGCAGCGGGTGATTTGCCGGAAAGGCGGAAAGACCCTGCAGCGTCGTCGTGACCGGCGCGCCAAGCGATTCGGCCAGCTGTCGAAGCTCCTGCCCTGCATCCACCGCGCCCCAGCCGCAGAAGATCCCCGGGTGCTTCGCGCCCATGAGAAGTTCCGCTGCGCGCGCGAGATTCGCATCGCTCGCGCGATGGCCCATAGCCGGCGCGGGAACGAATGCCGGAATGTCGCCGGTGTCGCCCGGCATCAGCTGCAGATTGACGGGAATCTCGATGAACACCGGCCCCGGCTCGCCACTGGTCGCGAGTCGATATGCCTCGTAAATGACCGGGACGACGTCCGCATGCCGGTCGACGCGCCAGCGTCCCTTGGTGATCGGGGCGAGCAGCGCATGCTGGTCCATGTCGTGCAGCTGGTAAGCGCGTCCGAGATCGCGGCGGATGCCGCCGGCGATCACGAGCATCGGGATTCCATCGAGCGAGGCCTCGCCGATGCCGCTCGCGGCGTGAGTCACGCCCGCCGCGGGAACGATCAGCAGCGCCCCGACACCCGCGCCCGTGCGACTGACCGCATCCGCCATGAAGGCGCCGCCGCCTTCGTGCGCGACGAGGACCGGCGTGATCGATTCAGACGCGCCCAACGCGTCGTAAAGTTCCGTGTTGTGAACGCCCGGTATGCCGAAGGTGAAGCGGATGCCGAGCTGTTCGAGCGCGTGGCGCGCAAGCCATGCCGCTGTCCTGTGCATGCCAGCGGATCAACTCTTGATCATGCGCCAGTCACCCTCGCCGAAGCGGCAGGCGTTTCCACGCTTGGTGACCTGGCGCCCGCCGAACTCGCGCAACAGTGTGAAGTGCCGGCAAACGCGGCCGTCACGCTCGAATCGTCCGTCGGGTGTCAGCCGGTAACGCGTGCCCTCGCGCGCGCCGTCCCAAAGGACATAGCGCCCATCCTCCAGTAGCTCCAGCGAATGGCCGAAGCAGGCACGGTCGTTGTCGTCCATCTCGTCGCCGATCTCATGGCCGATGATCGCTCCGATCGTTGCACCAGCCAGTATGGCGATCAGGCGGTTGTCACCGTCGCTGACCGCCGCACCGATCGCGCCGCCGACGACAGCGCCGAGGGCTGCGCCTACGCGATCGCGATCGCAACGGCCTTCGCGAATCCCATAGTCGTCGCGCCATTCGCGGCCTGTATAGCCGACGTAGTAGGGATCGTGCTTCTTGCGCCACCCATGCGCGGGTGCATGCGACGGCGGATCCGCGACTGCAGCGAGTGGGGTCACCGCAACGGCAATCAAAAACGTCGTTACCGCGGCAGTGAGTATCTTATGTAGTTGCATGGCTGCTCCCGTTTATGAACCAACCCTCAGAACGCGTTGATGCCCGTGAGTTCGCGGCCGATCGTGAGTTGATGGATGGTCTCCGTGCCCTCGTAAGTGATCACGCTCTCCAGGTTGAGCGCGTGACGGATCGGTACGTACTCGGCGCTGATGCCGGAGCCGCCCAGCATGTCGCGGGCGTCGCGCGCAACGTCGATCGCCATGCGGCAATTGTTCCACTTGGCGAGCGATACCTGCGTGGGATGCATGCGCCCGGCATCCTTCAGGCGGCCGAGCTGCAGCGAAAGCAGCTGCGCACAGGTGATGCCGCGCGCCATCGCCGCGAGCCGCAACTGGATCGCCTGGTTGGCGGCGAGCGGCCGGCCGAACAGCACGCGCGACTTCGTGTAGTCGAGCACCTGCGCAAGACAGGCCTGGGCCGCGCCGATCACGCCCCAGGTGATTCCGAACCGGGCCTGTGTCAGGCAGGAGAGCGGGGCCTTCAGGCCGATGGTGCTGCCAGGCAGCACGTTCTCCTCCGGCACGACCACGTCCTCGAAATAGAGGGCGCCGGTGGACGAGGCGCGTAGCGAGAACTTCCGCTCGATCTCGGGCGCGGCGAATCCGCGCGTGCCTTTCTCGATCAGGAAGCCGCGGATGCCTTCCTCGGTCTTCGCCCAGACAACCGCGAGATCCGCGATCGGGGCGTTGGTGATCCACATCTTCGCGCCGTTCAGCACCCAGTCGCGGCCGCGGCGTTTCGCGTGGGTCTTCATGTTCGAAGGATCCGAGCCGCCGTGTGGTTCGGTGAGGCCGAAACAGCCGATCAGTTCACCGGTCGCCATCCGCGGAAGGTATTTCTCCTTCTGGGCCTCGCTGCCGTACGCATGGATCGGGTACATGCAGAGGCTCGACTGCACCGAGACGAAGCTGCGGATGCCCGAATCGCCACGTTCGAGTTCCTGGCAGATCAGACCGTAGCTGACGGCGTTCATGCCGGCGCAGCCGTAGCCTGAGAGCGAACTGCCGAGGAGGCCGAGCGAGGCGATCCCGGGGATCAGATCGCGCGGGAACGTGTGTTCCTCGAAGTGTTTCTGGATGACGGGCAGGACGGTGTCGTCGACGAGTCGCGCAACCGAGTCGCGCACCATGCGCTCCTCGTCGGAAAGCGACGCGCCGATCTCGTAGAGATCGAGGGCGTCCAGCGCTTCGCGGGCTGCTTCCCGGTTCACCCGGCCTGCATTCCGAGACGGGTGACGAGATCCTGCGCCATACCCTCGACATCGCGTGCCTTGCCGACCGCGGCTTCCAGGTTTCCGCTGGTGAAGGTGGCACCGGCCTCGTCCCAGGCGGACTGCACGCTCGCGAAGGCGGCCCTGGTCTCCTCCAGGAGCTGCTTGTCCATGCCCTCCGGAAGCCGGCGCATCTTGCCGAGCTCGTCGAGGCGGGTGCCGATGCCCGACAGGAGATCCGGCAGGCTGTTCGATAGTCGCGCCCAATCCGCATTCATCTCGGAGACGCGCTTCTCCTTCGCTGCGGCGGCTTCTTTCGCGAGCTGCTCGGCGTGAGCGGGCAGGTCCTTGACCGCGGTGATGGCATCCGCGTAGCGCTCTTCGTTGAATGCCGTGCGCGCAGTCTCAAGCTCCACCTTCACTTCCGCGTAGTGCTCGGGCACGTACTTCTGCGCATCTTCATAGACGGCATTCAGCGCATTCTCGGCCGCCGAGATCGCATCCGCCGCCGAATCCTTCTGCGAGCAGGCTGCAAGTGCGAGGAGGCCGGCGAGCGCGGCGACGACTTTCCAGCTGTTCACGGATTCTCCTCAGGAGGCCTTGAGGCCGAGTGATTCCATGATTGCCGCGATCTTCACTTTCGCGTCCCGGGCGGCGAGCACCGAGGCCTCGAAGTTCGCTGTCGTGACCTCACCCGCGGCCTTGCTCCAGGAACTCCGCGCGGCGTCGTAGGCCTGGATCGTCGATTTCCAGGCGTCCTTCTCCATGCCTTTCGGCGGCCGGGTGCCCTGGGCGGAGATCTTCTGGTCCACGGCATCGATCATGCCCGGCATGCTCTTGGTGAGCTCGGCCCATTCGGACTCCATCTCGACCCGGAGCTGTGCGTGGCGGATCCGGCTCTCGGCGATCGCGCGGCGCAGGTTGTCCTGGACGGAACCCGCGTCCGAAACCACGTCGCCGAAATTCTCCTTCGTCATCGCCTCGCGGAGCGACGCAATGCTTGCGCTCAATTCCGCATGGCGTTCCGGCAGGTACTTCTCTATATCGCCGCCGGATTCCGCGAACGTCTTTTCGATCGCGGCGAGTGCCTGCTCGGCCGGCTCTTTCTGGCTGGCGCAACCGGCCAGGCCGAGAATCGCGACGGCAAAAGCCGCCAGTGCAAAGCCTTTGGATCCCTTGAACATGGCCGATACCCCCAAGAATGCTGACCGCTTAGGTTACCACTGATCGGGTGACATACCGCGCGTGAAGAAACCGGAGATACTTCGGATGGCGTCTTCGACCGGCACTTCCGCGCGGCCGGACATTTTTCAGTAGCGCCACTCCAGCGCCAACATCGCCACGTGGCGCGTGTAGTCGTACCTGTCCAGGCTCGAGTAATTGTCGGTGTAGCGGTAGTCGAGGCGTAAGTGCCATGCCGGGTCGACCCGTAGCCGCAATGCAAAGCCGAGGTACGCCATGTTCTCGACGCGCCGCTCGGCGTGCGATGTGGCGTCCTGTACGAAACGGTCCACGTCGCGATAGCGGCTGCGACGGTAGGCTGCGTTGAGGTCCAGCGTTATATTCGGCGTGAGAGTGCGACTCAGGCGCAGGTAGGGGCCGTGGCGCACTGGGGACTTACTGTAGAATTGGTCGCCCACCCGCCGGTCATGGCGGTCGTCCATCTCCACTTCGTAGCCAGCCCGAATCTGAAGATCACCGAGAAGAAACTCCTCGGCGAGCTCTGCACGGTGATTCTGGCCATCGAAATACTCGTAGCCGGAGCCCCCTTTGATCACGCTTGGCCGGTAGCGTAGCCTCAGCGTGGATGAGCCGATCCGGTGCACTCCCTCCAGGCTCAGCCCGTATGCGCTCAACAGGCTGTCCCCTCCCAGGAACGCTGCAATCGACTCGGCTGCAAGCGTCATACGCCAGGGGCTGCCGTGCCAGGTTCTGCGCAGGCTCAACTGGATGGCGGTGTGGTCCAGCGCGTCGTCCTTTTCGTAGTCACGCCGGAACACGCTCGCGCGCAGATCCGTACTGGCGAGCCCGGACAGAGGATATTGCAGCACGCCGGACAGCTCGGCATAGGCAGACTCCGGTTCCGGACCGGTGATGTGGATCGCTTCTGAAATCTGATTGCGGTTGCTGTTGAACCCGAGCCCCAGCGCGGCGTAGGCGGCGGGCGCCCGCGCCACCGGCCGGTCCGTGAGCCGTTCGAGCGCGGTCCGGGCCAGCCGCTGCAACTCGACCGAGTCGCCTGCCGCAGCGGCACGCAGGTGCGCGGTGGCTCTGTCCATCTGACCGACCTGTGCGGCCACCAAGCCCAGGTGATACTCGGCCACCGCGGTCATGGCCGGGCGCTGGCGCAGCGCGAGGAACGTCCGCCTCGCTGCCGTGTAGTTTCCAAGCCGGTAATAGGTCAGGCCGAGGTTGAAGAGAAGCGTGTCGCCTTCTGGTCCCTGTGCCCGCGCTTCCAGGAACAATTCCAGTGCCGCGACTAAATCACCGGCTCGATAGGCACGGATACCCGCCTCAAGCGGCGATGGCGCAGTCGCTGAAGCAGCCGCCCCGTCGCAAAGCAGGAGTGCGCCCCAAAGGCATGTCAGCGGCACGAGTCCCGCTGGCCGCGCCAAACATCCGGGATTCAGACCGACATCTCTGGTAACCGTCCGCAGCGCGGCCTCACACCGCAAACCAGCGCGAGGTGGTCACGCCCCCTCGCGCTGTCCGGGACTCGGTGGGTCGTTACTCGGATATCCTGCCGTCGCTCTCGACTGGGGGCATGGGCTCGTCCGGAAGGCTCACATCATCGCCCGCACCCGGACCGCCATCAATAATATCGCCGATCGGTACCTCAATCGGGTCGCCGTCCACGCCGTCGCCGATCGGGATTTCATCGACCGGATCATCGACCGGATCCTCAATGGGGTCGACGTCGATGATCTCACCGGGATCCGGCTCGATCACGCCCGTATCCGGGGGCTCCCCGCCGCCGAAGTCGCCGCCGTCCACACCGTCGCCGGCATCAATTCCACCCGGCTCTCCGACATCGATACCGGATACCGGATCGCCAGCGGACACCGGCGACGCCAGGCCGCCATCATTCCCATTGTCCATGGCGGACGTTTCGCTCCCGTTGCTGCCGGCCATGGCCTGCTCCGTGACCCCGCTCGTGTAGTCGGGGCTGGCATCGTCAATCGCACTGCCCGGTCGCGGCAGGGCGATGCGCGCGGTGGCCTCCGCGGCGGTCTCGTCGGCGTCCATCACATCCATCTGGAGGCCCTGGAGTACGCCCTCCGCATGTGCAGTCGACAGGCCCAGGGCGGCTCCCGCGACCAGCAAGTACAGGTTCAATTTACGCATGACAATGCTCCTCAGGAAACGATGGGATCGTGGGTAACAGGGTCAGGCACCGCGCTCTTTCGCGGTACGCGCGGGACGAGCCACGCCCGAATCGGATACGGACACGATCCGGACCGAGAACTGCCGGCGCTCCGCGCCGTGGTTCACCGTGGCCGTCACCACGCCCCCCGGACCACGCAGCAGCACCGGCAACTCGAGCAGGTTCGCGCCTGCTCGCAGATCCGACTGCCAGACGAGGCGGCGCTGACCCGGATAACCGGCAAGCTCAACGCCCTCGGGCAGGCCCAGTTCGATAGTCACGTTCGACAGCGCGCTCGCGCTGCGGAATACCAGACGCACCTGCTGAACACCTGCCGCGGCGGCTGGCTGCACGCGCGCAACCGGGGGCCCGGCCTCGGACTCGGGAAGGGATTCACGTGCGGACCACAAGCCGAACGCGAGTGCCATGCTTGCCGCCAACGCCCCAGCGATCGCCCACCTCGGCAGGCCGCCCTGCGGCCCGCTCCTTGCGGAGACTACGCCGTCGGGTTTCGTGTCGCGGGCCGCAGTCAGCACGCGTTCGGCGAATCCCGCGGCGGGAGAAGGCACCGGCAGCTCCTGTAGGGACCGCCGAAGCCGCTTTCCGAACTCGCGCCGGGAGGCACAGGCGGCGCATGCTGCGGTGTGCTCGAGGAGTTCCGCTTCGATCTCGGCATTGAGAGCGCCGTCAAGGTCGTCGTCCAGCAGCAGCTGAAAGTCGGTGCAGTTCATGCGGGTGTCCTTAACCCATAGACACGCTCACGCGCGGTGGAAGGTTCCATCAATATGCGCCGCAGGCTCGCCCGCCCGCGGTGCATGCGTGACTTGAGCGTACCGAGCGGCACTTCGAGCGCGACGGCCAATTCCTCGAGCGTGTAACCTGCCATGTCGTGCCAGGCGATCAGTGCGCGCTGCTCCACGGGCAATTGCGCGAGCGCAGCCGTCAGCCTTCGCTGCGTGAGATGAAGTTCTGCTGCTTGCTCGGGGGACTCCGATACTTCGTCGGGGATCGCGGCGACGACAGCGGCGTCCGACACCGCGCTACCGAGGGCCGCTTTCGCGCGGCCGCACCGGCGCGCCTCGTCCACGTAGAGGTGATACAGCGATCGCGCCAGCCATGGGGCCAGGAGCTGCACTTCCGCGAGTCGGTCCTCCTGTCGAATCAGCTTGATCAACAGGCTCTGCACCAGATCCTCGGCGTCCTCCCGCGACCCCGTAAACCGGTAGGCGAGGCGATACAGGCTCTTCAGATGCGGGCGCAGCAGCGCTTCAAACCGGCCGTTGGGCGGCGGGAGGGAGGCGCGCGAAAACCAGGTCATACCATTCATAGACGCTGACGGGGCGATTTCGGTTCCATGTGCCGCCGATCAGCGGTCTCTTCGCGCTGGGACCAGGTGGCCCTGGTAGCGCGCCTCCTGCATATCAGCCGATTCTAGAGCGGCGTGTCACCTACACATTACGAATCGGTCATCGCGCTTCGCAGTTTCCCGATTGCTACCGATTCAATCTGCCGGATGCGTTCGGCGGAAACGCCGAATTCGTCCGCGAGATCCTGCAGCGTCTTCTTGTCCTCGGCGAGCCAGCGCGCCTTGACCACGGTGCGGCTGCGCTTATCCAGGCTCGCGAGCGCGGTCGCGAGCGATCCCGACTGGGCGCCTTCCCAGTCATCCTGCTCGACGATGGCGGCGGGGTCCCCATCGGGCGAGGGCAGGTAGAGGGACGGAGACGCAGTAAACTCTTCATCGCCGGTATCCGGCGCAGGATCAAACGACAGGTCGCGCGCGGAGAGCCGGCGCTCCATTTCGCGCACTTCGCGGGGCTCGACGCCGAGTTCGCCGGCGACGGCCTGTGTTTCCTCGTCAGACAGCCAGGCGAGGTTCTTCTTCATCCGGCGCAGGTTAAAGAAGAGCTTGCGCTGCGCCTTGGTGGTCGCGACGCGGACCAGTCGCCAGTTGCGGATCACGAATTCATGGATCTCGGCGCGGATCCAGTGCACGGCGAAGCTGACGAGCCTTACGCCCATGTCTGGATCGAAGCGCTTGACCGCCTTCATCAGGCCGACGTTGCCTTCCTGGATCAGGTCGCCGACGGGAAGGCCATAACCGGTGTAGCCGCGCGCGATGTGGACGACGAAACGCAGGTGCGAAAGCACGAGTTCGCGCGCCGCGTCGAGGTCCTGGTGCTCCCGGAACCGGCGAGCGAGCGCGAGTTCTTCGTCGCGCCCGAGCATCGGAATCGCCGACACCTGTGCGATGTAGGACTCAAGGCTTCCGACCGGGCCGGACAGGACGAGCGATGAGTTGGGAAGTGCGAGTGCCTTGCCGGTCATTTCGTTTAAAACCTCCGAGCGAAGATATTAGCACTCGTAGTAATAGAGTGCCAAATACCATTAAAAACAGAGGCTTACGCTCTGGGTTCGATGCGACGCAGGTGATAGGCGGCTGCAAGCCAGGCGCCCAGGAATCCGAGCGCAGCGCCGCCACCGACGACCACGGGCCATTCGCGAATTGAAAGTCCCCGAAGCGTGAATGCCGAGCCGTAGGCCTCGGCCAGACTCGCGACATGGGGTTCAAGCGCCATGAGTCCGGCCGCGATCAGCCCGACGGCCAGCAGGCCTCCGCCGAGGCCCTGCCAGAGGCCCGAATACAGGAACGGGCGCCGCACGAAGGCATTACTCCCGCCGACGAGCTTGGTGACTTCGATCTCGGCGCGCCGGCTGTTGATCTCCAGGCGAATCGTGTTGCCGACGACGGCGAGCACGCCTGCCGCGAGCATCGCGGCCACGAGGAGCACGAGCCGCGCCATCGTGTCCTCGATCGCATGCAGACGCCGGACCCAGGCAGTGTCAGCTTCAACCACCTCGACATTTTCGATCTTGCGCAGTTCTGCCGCGAGTTGCTCGACCGCTGCGGCGGTGTCGTGCGGCTGCGCGGGTCGTACTTTCACGAGCCAGGGCAACGGATTCCCAGGCAGGGCCTTCAGGGCGTCACCGATCCCGGACAGCTTGCGAAACTCGGCAAGTCCTTCTTCGGGACTCACGATCTCGGTTTCCTGGATGCCGCTTTGCGCCGCGATCGCCGCCGCCGCTTTTTTCGCCTCGGCTTCGGTCGTTGACATGCGCAGATATACGGAGAGCTGCACCGTGTCGCCGAGGCCGGCCGTTACCGTGCGCATATTCGAAACGGCGACATAGAGCGCCGCCGGCAGGGCGAGCGCGATACCGATCACGACGATCGTGAGGAAGGTCGCGAACGGCTGTCGGGCAAGCCGCCCGAGCGAACCGAGCAAAGCCTGTGCGTGGCGTTCAAGGAGGATGGAGAGGGCGTCAGGCAGCGGCATGTGGAAGATCCGCGAGCCGGCCCTGCTCGATGTGCACCCGGCGCACGCGGAAGCGCTCGAGCAGGTGGATGTCGTGGGTCGCGACCAGCACCGTGACGCCGACCGCATTGAATCGCTGGAACAGGTTCATGACCTCGAGCGCGAGGTCGGGATCGAGGTTGCCGGTCGGTTCATCGGCAATCAGGACGGGCGGCTTCGTAATGACCGCGCGGGCGATGCCGACGCGTTGCTGTTCTCCGGCGGACAGTTCGAGCGGGAATGAGCGTTCGCGGCCGAGCAACCCGACCTGGTCGAGGGCCGCGCGCACGCGCTTGTCCATTTCGCGCCGCGGCACTCCCGCGATCGCGAGCGGCAGGGCGACGTTGTCATAGACGGGCCGGTCGTCGAGGAGACGGTGATCCTGGAACACAATCCCGACCTGGCGGCGGAAGGCCGGAATGGCGGAACGGCGGAGCGTCCCCGTATTGCGGCCGTTGACGAAGACCTGGCCGCGCGTCGGCCGCTCGAGCAGCGCGATGAGCCGCAGGACGGTGCTCTTGCCCGCGCCTGAATGGCCGGTCAGGAATGCCATTTCGCCCGAATCGAGCTCGAAGGAGAGCTCCGCCAGGGCCTCGCGCCCGTTCGGGTAACGCTTGAAAACACGGTCAAATCGGATCACGGCGTCTCACCTGTCGGCCGCAGAAGCCCCTCGACGTAGGCCCTTGCGTCGAAGATACCGAAATCCTCGGCCTGTTCGCCAACGCCGACGAAGCGGATCGGCAGGCCGAACCGGCGCGCAATCGCAACCACGATGCCGCCCTTGGCCGTCCCATCGAGCTTGGTCACGACGATTCCGCTCACGCCGACCGCATTGCTGAACTGCTCGGCCTGCCTGAGCGCGTTCTGCCCGAGTCCCGCGTCCAGCACGAGCAGCACCTCGTGGGGGGCTTCCGCATCGAGCCGCTTGATCACGCGCGCGATCTTCGCGAGTTCGTCCATGAGGTGGGACTGCGTGTGCAGTCGGCCCGCCGTATCGGCGATCAGCACGTCGATGCCCCGCGCCCTGGCGGACTGCATTGCATCGAATACGACCGCCGCAGGGTCCGCGCCGGGCGCCTGGGAGACGATCGGCACGTCGTTTCGTTCCGCCCAGACCGCGAGCTGCTCGACCGCCGCCGCGCGGAATGTGTCGCCGGCCGCGAGCATCACTGTGAGACCCTCGTCCTTCAGGCGTTTGGCCAGCTTGCCGATCGTCGTCGTCTTGCCCGAGCCGTTGACGCCGACGACGAGAATGACGAATGGCTTGTGCGTCCGGTCGACCACGAGCGGCTGTTCGACGGGTTTCAGGATCGCGATGAGCGAGGCGGCGAGGGCGTGCTTGAGCGCGTCTGCGTCATCGAGCTCGGCGCGCGCGACTTGCTTGCGAAGATCGGATAGCAGCGCCTGTGTCACTTCGACGCCCATGTCGGCCGCGAGCAGGCGGGTTTCGAGTTCCTCGAGAAGTGCGTCGTCAATCCTGCGGCCTGGCAGCAGATCCGCGACCCAGGAGGTGCCGCGACTGACCTTCGCGCGCAGGCGCGCGAGGAAGCCGCCTTCAGCCGGCGTCAAGGTTTCAGGAGGCCCGGGTTCGCGATGATGAACGCCGCGCCGCCAGTCGACCCGGAACAACCGCCGAGCAAGAGGCCGGCAAGCAGCAATGCAGAGGCGAAACGCATGCTCATGTCGGAAGCTCCGGCAAAGTAGGGGTCGCGGGCGCGTATCATCGCGCAAGTCCGGGCGTGTGCGCTGCAAAAAATGCTCAATACCCTCCGTATCATCGGCGGCGAATGGCGTGGCAGGCGAATCCGCTTTCCAGGAACCGCCGGCATCCGGCCCACGCCCGACCGGGTGAGGGAAACACTCTTCAACTGGCTGGCGCCGGTCAACAAAGGCAGCCGCTGCCTTGACCTGTTTGCCGGCAGCGGCGCCCTGGGCCTCGAAGCCCTGTCTCGCGGGGCCGCACATGTCACGTTTGTGGAGCGCGATCGGGAAGCTGCCGGGCGGCTTCGCGAGACGGCTGACCTGCTGGCGCGGGACCGCACCGCCGTCGTGCATGCGGACGCCCTCGCCTGGCTGGCGCGGGCGCCGGTCGCGCATGACATTGTTTTCCTGGACCCGCCGTTCGATTCGGGCGTGCTGGCCGGGCTGATGCAGACGCTTGAGTCGCGTGGCTGGCTTGCGGCCGCCGCCAGCATCTATATCGAATTGCCGGCAAAGCAGGGCGCGCCGGCATTGCCTGAAGCCTGGGTTGCCCACCGGTCCGGCCGCGCGGGGGCGGTCGGTTATCATCTGGCCCGGCGGCGGAACGGCGGAGAGCCAAAGAAGTGAATCCCAGGCGGAGCGCAGTCTATCCCGGCACATTCGATCCGATCACGAATGGCCACCACGACCTGATTCGCCGCGCGGCAGGAATCTTCGATCGCGTCGTGATCGGCATCGCGGTCAACCCCGGCAAGACACCGCTCTTCACAGTCGAGGAACGGGTCGAACTCTCGAGACAGGTGCTCGCGGATCTCCCGAATGTCACGGTCCTCGGTTATTCCGGCCTCACGGTCGACTTCGCACGCGAGCAGGGTTGCGGCATCGTGGTCCGGGGACTGCGCGCGATGTCGGATTTCGAGTTCGAGTTCCAGCTCGCGAACATGAGCCGTCACCTGGCACGCGACATCGACTACGTGTTCCTGACACCGCAGGAACAGTTCACGTTCATTTCCTCGACCCTGGTGCGCGAGATCGCGCTGCTCGACGGCGACGTTTCGGAATTCGTGCACCCTCTCGTTGTCGCGGCGCTGCGCGGGCGGAAAAAAGCCTAACGCTGGCAGTGCGGGCACCAATAGGTGCTTCGCTGTCCCTGCGTGAATTGCCGGATCGGTGTCTTGCACTTGCGGCAGGGCTGGCCCGCGCGTTCATAGACAAATAGCTTCTGCCCGAAATATCCCGGCATTCCAGAAGCGTCGACGTAATCGCGAAGCGTCGTGCCGCCAACTTTGATCGCTTCCGAAAGCACGTCTCGGATTGCGTCGGCGAGTGACGCCATTCGAATCCGGCTCACACGCCCCGCCGCAAGCCCCGGCCGGATGCCGGAGCGGAACAGCGCCTCGCTCGCGTAGATGTTCCCGACGCCCGCGACAATGCGTGAATCCATGATGAATGCCTTGATCGAAGCGTGACGGCCGCGCGCGCGGCGCCATAGATCGAGGGCATCGAATCTGTCGGACAGCGGCTCGACCGCGAGGCGCGAAAGCAGCGGGTGTTTTTCGGGTTCGCCTGCCGTGAAGAGCAGGCAGCCAAAACGCCGCGGGTCGTTGAAACGAAGGCAACGCCCGGAATCGAGCACCAGATCGACGTGATCGTGGGCGAGTGGCGGCGAGGTTGCGTCCATGACCCGCAGGCTTCCCGACATGCCGAGGTGCCAGATGAGCGTCCCGGCATCGGTCGCGATCAGGAGGTATTTTGCGCGCCGACCGATTGAGTGGATTTCCGCGCCGCGGATCCGCTCCGGCAGCCCGCGCGGCACGCGCCAGCGCAGGCGCCATTCGCGCACCAGCAGCCGTTCGATGCGCCGGCCGACGAGCCAGGGCTCGATGCCCCGGCGCGTCGTTTCTACCTCGGGTAGCTCCGGCATCCCATGCAGCCCGGCCTCAGAAGCGAGTCTTGAATGAAGCGCCGATTATGCGGGGTTCGTTGTCAAATCCCGTCAGGTTGTTGAAGTCGATGGCGCCCTTGACGTTTTCCTCGTCGGTGATGTTTCGTCCGAACAGTGCCACTTCCCACTTGCCGCCATCATGCGAGTAACCGATGCGTGCGCCACCTTCGAAAGTATCGTTGCTGAAGGATTCGGCCGACTCGTAGATGAAAAACTGGGTCTTCCCCTGGAAAGCCCAATCTGTCAAGAAGAAGAACTCGCTGTTGTTCGCCATCGGGATTCCATAGCGCGCCGTGATGGTCGCGATGTAATCCGGTGCCTGGGTAAAGGAGTTGCCGTCGACGATGGCGTTGCCGTCAATGTCGAGGGAATCAAGCACCGTGCAAAGCCCCGAACCGCAGGGAGCCACTACGAGTGAGCTGTCATCGATCTCGGTGTCGGTGTAGCTCAGACCTGCCGTCACCAGGAAACGGTCGGTGACGAGGAATTCACCCTCGAGGTCGAAACCCATCCCCGTGCCCTTGTCGGCGTTGACCAACTGAACAAGGTTGCCGGCGCCGCCGATGGCCGAGAGCTGCTGGTCCTTGACCTCGTAGTAGAAGACCGAGCCGTTGAATCGCACCCGATCGCCGGCGAGTTGCGACTTGAATCCCGCCTCGATCGACGTGATGGTTTCGGAATTCGCGGTCGACGGAGGTTCGAAGAACGCGATGTTACGGCCCTGGATCGTCGGTGCGCGAAAGCCTGAGGCGAGTCGCCCGTAGATGTTGAACTGATCGTTGACCTTGTACAGCGCGCTCAGATCGCCGCTGACCTGCGAGTCGGACACATCGGTATGTGGCGGGGCGAAGCCGTTCGGCGAACTGTCGATGTCAAGGTCCTTCTGGTCGTCCGTGTAACGCGCGCCACCGGTGACGGTAAGCGCGTCGGTCACGTCATAGCTGACGTGGCCAAATACGGCCCAGGCCGTATTCTGGTGCGTCAACGTCGTTGGCGGAGCGAAGAATGGATTGGTCGTCACCGAGAACTCGGAATCGAAATAGAAGGCGCCTGCCTGCCAGAACAAGCGGTCACTCGCCTGCGAAGAGATGCGGATCTCCTGGGTCAACTGATCGAGGTCGTCGATTCCGTCAATTGTGTGCGACGGGAACGGAATGCACGGATCGCCAACCGCGCTGCCCGGCGGGCAAGGCCCGACGTACGGCGGCGGCAGGAAGTCCAGAAAGTCTGCGCCGAATCCGCCGTCGATGTCGCCCTCGCTGCTGCTTTCGGTGGTCTCGTACGCCGTCACTGACGTCAGAGTCATGTCACCGCCGAACTTGAAGTCGAGCTTCAGTGACCCGCCCAGGCCCTCGGCGCTCTGCGGATTGTTGTTGCCCTCGTCGTAGGAAACGCTGTCGCGATCGTAGTTGGAATTGAAACCATCGCTGCCGGGGCCGAGGACGTTGGCGCGAAAGATCGACGCGGTACCATTGATATCGCGGCCATGGATATTCAGCAGCGCACTGAAATTGTCGGATGGTTCGATCAGGAGCTGGGCGCGGTAGGCATACTCGTCATAGCCTCCCATTGCGTCGCTATCGCCAGTGAAGGTGTTGTCGATCCAGTCGTCCCGTTCGTGATAGATCGCGGAGACGCGCGCAGAAACGGTGTCGCTCAATCCGCCACCGACCGCGCCCTCAATGGTCATGGAGCCCAGGTCGCCATAGCTCAAGCTGAAATCGCCGCCGAAATCCTGGCTCGGCTTCCGGGTGTCGAACTTGACGATGCCTGCGGGAGTATTGCGGCCGAACAGCGTTCCCTGCGGGCCGCGCAGGACTTCAACCCGCTCGAGGTCGAATAGCGGGAAGCTCTTGAGAATGACGTTTTCGAGGACTACTTCGTCCACGATGATCGACACCGGCTGAGACGCGGCCAGGTCGAAGTCCGAATTGCCGAGGCCGCGGATGTAGAATCTTGGCGCGAGCCTGCCATTGGATGACTCGGCGTACAGGCTCGGAACGCGCGTCGCGAGAACCTGGATGTCTCCGCCACCCTCGAACATGGCGGCGAGGCGCTCGCCTTCGAGCGGCGAAACCGAAATCGGCACTTCCTGGATGTTCTCGCTGCGGCGCTGCGCCGTCACGATAACTTCCCCGAGCGTCGCGGCCGCTGCCGGCGTCTGTGCCCAGGCAGCGGGAATTGGCAATGCCGCGGCAATCGCGGCAGCGAGAATTGCATTACGCATTTTTGAACTCCCCAGTGTCAGGCGGAGGAGTTTAGCCGAGCGGCCGCCCGGTGGCCTACTTGATCTTCGATTCCTTGTAGGGCACGTGCTTGCGCACGACCGGGTCGAACTTGCTGAGCTCCATCTTCTCGGGATGCAGGCGCTTGTTCTTGGTCGTGGTGTAGAAGTGCCCGGTGCCGGCTGTCGAAACGAGCTTGATCTTGTCGCGCATGGGCTACCTCAGATGTGCGTGCCGGCGGCGCGCAGTTCGCGAACCACGGTTTCGAGGCCGCGCTTCTCGACCGTCCGCAGACCGCGGGTCGAAAGGCGCAGCGTGACCCAGCGCCCCTCGCTCTCGAGCCAGAACCTCTGGGTGTGCAGATTCGGCAGGAAGCGGCGGCGCTTCTTGATGTTCGAATGGGAGACCGTGTTGCCGGAGCGCGGGCGCTTGCCGGTAACCTGACAGACTCGGGACATGTGCCTGACTCCAGCGGGGCCGCGTATTAGACCAGCCGGCCTTTGCACAGTCAAATCAGCGTGTTGCGGCTCAAATCAGGCCTTTTTCGGCCAGTGAGATGCAGCTGCCGTCGCCGATGATCAGGTGATCCAGCAGGCGGATTTCGACCAGGGCAAGCGCATCCCGCAGCCGGGTCGTGATGATCTCGTCGGCCTGACTCGGCTCCGCGATACCGGAGGGGTGGTTGTGGGCCAGGATCACCGCGGTCGCATTGCGGGCGAGCGCCTGCTTGACGACTTCCCGCGGGTGGACGCTCGCGCCGTCGACCGTCCCGCGAAACAGCTCCTCGCAACTCGTCAGGCGGTGGCGGCTGTCGAGGAAGAGGCAACAGAAGACTTCGTGCTCGAGGTCCCGGAGTCTTGCGATCAGGTAGTCGCGGGCCGCACGCGGGCTCGCGAGTACCGGCCCGGTCTGGAGTCGTTCCAGATGGTGGCGCCGGACCAGTTCGAGCGCGGCCTGCAATTCGGCCCAGCGCGCAGGTCCCACGCCCGATTGACCGCATAGCGCGTTGCGACCGGCCGTCAGCAGGCTTCGGAGCGAGCCGAAGCGCACGAGCAGCGATCGCGCGAGATCGAGCGCGTTCATGCCGCTCGTTCCGTGACGCAGCCAGATCGCGAGCAGTTCCGCCTCCGACAGGGCGCCGGATCCGAGGGCCAGCAGTTTTTCGCGCGGCCTTTCGGCCAGGGGCCAGTCTCTGATCTGCATGGGTGGAGTTTGCAGGATCCGCCTTCGGCAGGACCGTCGCAAATCGCGCCGGTACTGGGATAATCGGCGCATGAAGAAACTTCGCGTCCGCATCCTCGATCCCCGCGTCGGCCGGGAGATCGAATTGCCAAAGCCAGCGACCGCTGGATCGGCGGGGCTCGATCTCCGCGCCTGCCTCGACACGCCGCTTGTGCTGGAACCTGGCCAGACGCATCTGGTGCCGACCGGAATCGCAATCCATCTCGAGGACCCGGGTCTCGCAGCCGTACTGCTGCCGCGTTCGGGTCTCGGGCACAAGCACGGCATCGTGCTCGGCAACCTGGTGGGCCTGATCGACTCGGACTACCAGGGGCAGGTGATGGTCTCGGTCTGGAACCGGAGCAGCCATCCGTTCACGATCGCGCCCGGCGACCGGATTGCGCAGATGGTCGTCGTTCCCGTGGTGCAGGTGGAATTCGACGTGGTTGCGGAGTTCGAGGAATCCACACGCGGGGCGGGCGGGTTCGGCAGTACCGGTTAGCGCAGCTTGATCGCGCGCAGTTCCTCGTAACGCTTGATGTCCGATTCGAAGTTGAGGCGGATGCTCTCGCGCTCGTTGCGGCGCTTCACGAGGTTCGCCTCCTGCGTCACGATGTCGCTCGCCGACCGCTCGATATCGGCCGCAAGCTCATCCGGCAGGGGCGGGGCGTCAGTTGCCGTGTTGATCGGCGCGTAGCGTGCCGCCTGGCGCTCGATCTGGGCGCGCTGCGCGCGCAGGTTTGAAAGCGACTGTTCCTGGATCGTGAGCTGCGCGTCCACGAGCTCGAGCCGGTTGTCGCGCAGGACCTCGAGTTCCTTGACCGACTGATAGGTCTGCAACAGCACGCGGTCGCGGAGCTTGCGCTTCTGTTCGTCGCGCGCCGCCTTTTCCTCCGCGGCCTTGGCTGCGGCCTCCTCAGGCGTGATCGTGCCTTCCTCGCGGCCGACTGCCACACCCTGGCGGTTCAGGACGTCGCGATCCTGCTCGGCGTATTCGGCCGGCACGCTGTCGCCGTAGTGAACCTGGCCGTTCTTGTCGACCCAGCGATAGAGTTTCTTGTCCTTGTCTGACTGCGCGCCGGCTGCGCCCGCGAGCAGTGCGAGCAGCAGCACGGGAACCAGGACCCTGAGCGACCAGCCATTCATCCGGGGCACCTCTGTCGACCATTCTCGGTTCCAGCCTGGGGTGTCGACCGTAACTGCTTCACGCTTCGTTATCGACACAGTAGCTCCTGCGGTGATTCCGGAGCGAGGCGAGCTCTTCGCTCTGTTCCCCGGCCTCCAGGTACTCGATCAGGTGATCGAGCGTGATGATCCGTATTACGGGGATGCTGTACGCAGCCTGGATCTCCTGGACGGCGGACAGCGGACCCTGGCCGCGCTCCTGCCGGTCGAGGGCAAGGACCACGCCGGCCGGGGTTGCGCCCGCGCCCCGGATCATGGCGACCGATTCGCGGATTGCGGTGCCGGCGGTGATGACGTCGTCGACGATCAGGACACGACCCTCGAGCGGCGCGCCGACCAGCGCGCCGCCTTCGCCATGCTGTTTCGTCTCCTTGCGGTTGTAGGCGATCGGCACGTTCCTGCGATGATGCTCGGCAAAGGCAACGGCTGTCGCCGTCGCGAGTGGAATGCCCTTGTACGCCGGTCCGAACAGCATGTCGAAGGACGTTCCTGAATCGACGATCGCCTGGGCGTAACAGGCACCGAGCCGCGCCAGCGAGCCGCCGTCGTTGATGAGCCCCGCGTTGAAGAAATAAGGGCTGGTGCGGCCGGACTTCAGCGTGAAATCCCCGAAGCGCAGCACCTGCTTCGCGAGGATCATCTCGATGAACTCTTTCTGGTGCGAACGCATGCAGGTTACTCGCGCCAATGCGTATCATTGCGGGACAGCCGCGGGTCCAGCATGCGCATCCTCACACTCAACTGCAACGGTGTCCGCTCCGCGGCTGCGAAGGGCCTGTTCCAATGGCTGCCCGCGCAGGACGCGGATGTCGTCTGCCTGCAGGAAACGAAGGCCCAGGAACACCAGCTCGGGGACGAAGTCTTCCGCCCGGCGGGCTACCACTGCCGGTATTTCGACGCCTTGCGTCCGGGTTACAGCGGCGTCGCCGTTTATTCGAAGCGCAAGCCCGATCGCGTGATCGCCGGATTCGGCGTGCCGGAGTTCGACGGCGAGGGGCGCTATCTCGAGTTCCAGTTCGGGCGGCTGTCGGTGGTCTCGCTGTACCTGCCCTCGGGTTCGTCCGGCCCCGAGCGGCAGGCCTCGAAATTCCGTTTCCTCGATGTCTTCCTGCCGTACCTGAAGAAACTCGGACGGCGCGATCGCGACTACGTGCTCTGCGGCGACATCAATATTGCCCACCGCGAGATCGACCTGAAGAACTGGAAATCGAATCGTAAGAACTCCGGCTTCCTGCCAGAAGAACGCGCCTGGCTCGATCGCGTGTTCGGCGAGTTCAAGTGGGTCGACGCGTTCCGCGAGGTGGACCCGCGGCCCGAGCAGTACACCTGGTGGTCGAATCGCGGCCAGGCCCGCGCGAAAAACGTCGGCTGGCGCATCGACTACCAGATCGCAAGCGGATCGTTTGCGGGGCGCGCTCGCGCGGCATCCATCTACCGCGACCGCTGGTTTTCCGATCACGCGCCGCTCACGATGGACTACGAAATTTGAGCGCCGGGAAGCGCAGCTGGGGCGAGGCGTTCCGCGTCTACACGCAGCGCTCCGTGCTTTCGATGCTGTTCCTCGGGTTCTCCGCGGGCCTGCCGTTCTATCTCGTGTTCCAGACGCTCTCGGCCTGGCTCCGCCAGGAGGGAATAGAGCGTGCAACGATCGGGATGCTGGCCTGGGTCGGGCTCACGTATTCGATCAAGTTCCTATGGTCGCCGATTGTCGACCGTTTCCGCCTGCCGCTCCTGTTCGGCTGGCTCGGGCGTCGGCGGAGCTGGATGTTGTTCGCACAAATCGGCATCGCGGTGGGGATCGCAAACCTCGCCACCAGCGATCCTTCGACGGGCGTGATGCAGATCGCGATCGGGGCGCTGTTTCTCGCCTTTTGTTCGGCGACGCAGGACATCGCGATTGACGCGTGGCGTATCGAATCCGTTTCGGTCGATCTCCAGGGTGCGATGGCGGCTGCCTACCAGATCGGCTATCGCGCGGCGCTCATCACGGGCGGCGCCGGCGCACTCGGAATCGCGCAGGGCTACGACTGGCCGACGAGCTACACCGTGATGGCGGCACTTGCTGGCATTGGCATCGCGACGACGCTGCTCGTGAGGGAGCCGCAGGTTTCGGCTTTGCGCGAGTCGGCGGCACGTGAGGCGCGCGTCGTCGAATGGCTTGGGGCGAGAGCGCACTGGCCGGCGCCGCTCCGCGAGTTTGGCGGTCACTTCATCGGCGCCGTCGTCTGCCCGCTCACGGATTTCTTCTCGCGCTACGGAAACCGCCTTGCGATCGTCGTCCTGCTCCTCATCGGCTCCTATCGCCTGACCGAATTCACGATGGGCTCGATGGCGAATCCGTTCTACATCGACCACGGATATACGCTTGGCCAGATCGCGACGATCGTGAAGGCGTTCGGCTTGCCGGTCTCGATGCTGGGTGTCGTGATCGGCGGCTTCATCGTCGCGAAATCCGGACTGCGCCTGGCGCTGTTCCTCGGCAGCGGCCTCATCATTGCGTCCAATCTCGGATTCGCGCTGCTCGCAACCACGGATACGCCGACACTCGTCGGGCTCGCGATCGTGAACAGCCTCGACAACCTGGCGCAAGGAATCCACGGCACGGCTCTGATCGCCTTCCTTTCGGGACTGACGAGCGCGCGCTACACGGCGACACAGTACGCACTGTTCTCCTCTTTCTATGCGCTTCCGGGCAAGCTGCTCGAGGGAACATCGGGTTTCGTGGTCGACGCGATCGGATACCCGACTTTCTTCACGTATACGGCGGCGCTCGGCATTCCCGGGCTACTGATACTTCTCTGGCTGACGCGCAGGCACCTGGTGGACGCACGCGGTACGCTGTCGGCCGCCGAGGCAGAGGATCGCCGCGATGCTCGATGAGCTTCTGAAGTTTTTCGTGCTTTTCTTCGTGGTGGTCGAGCCGATCTCGCTGGTGCCGCTCTTTGCGGCGCTGACCGAAGGTGCAGACGATGCGTTCCGGCGCCGGATGGCGCTCAAGGCCGTATTGCTGTCTGGAACCATGTTCCTGCTGTTCGCGGTGGGCGGTGCATGGTTCCTGCGCGTCATGGGCATCAGCATCGAGGCGTTCCGCATCGCGGGCGGCATCATGCTGTTCCTGATCGCGCTGGAAATGGTGTTCGCGCGGGAGTCCGGCACCCGCACGACATCGGAGGAGCGCGTCGAGATCAAGAAGCGCGCGGACATTTCGGTGTTCCCGCTCGCCTTCCCGTTTATATCAGGGCCAGGCGCGCTCGCGATCGTACTGCTGACTTTCGGTGCCTCGCGCGGCGATCTCGCGCTGTCGGCCGGGCTGTTCGCCGTCGTCGCGCTCGTGCTCGCGATCACCTACATTTTGATGCGCCTGACGCCGCTCGTGATGCGGGCGATGGGCGTGACGGGCGCGAACGTCGTCAACCGGCTGTCCGGCGTAGTGCTTGCAGCGCTCGCCGTGCAGTTCATCATCGACGGTGCGACCAGCGCGTTCGGCTAGCGCCGGAGATACTCGAGATCGAACACGCTGTGGCCAAGCCGGCGGCCGCGATCCTCAAACCGCGTGGCGCCGCGATCCGACCGTTCGATGAAGCCGCCTCCCGTAGCCGCGTTCCCGAATCCGGGCGCGGCGTTCAGCACTTCGAGCATCCATCCTGCGTACGGCTCCCAGTCGGTCGCGAGCCTGAACCGGCCGCCCGGCTTGAGCCTTGACGCGACAAGGGCGGCGAAGTCGGGCTGCACGATGCGCCGCTTGTGGTGGCGCTTCTTGGGCCAGGGATCCGGGAAATAAAGCAATACTTCGTCGAGCGAAGCGGGCGGCAACTGGTTCGCGAGCACTTCGACCGCGTCGTGCGCGACGAGGCGCAGGTTTGTGAGTCCCCGCGACTCGATCGCGAGCAGGCAATGACCGATACCCGGCGGATGCACTTCGACGCCCAGGAAATCGGCATCCGGCGACGCCGCCGCGAGTTCGACGAGCGTGTCGCCGTTGCCGTAGCCGATTTCCAGCACGCGCCGTGCCCGCCTCCCGAAAATCGAGTCGAGGTCGATCCGCAAAGGTGAGTAGGGAATCTCCCAGCGCGGCAGCAACTCGTCGAGAGCGCGCCGCTGCGCGCGCGTGATGCGCCCGACGCGCAGCACGTAGCTTCGGATGGCCTGCCTGTTCACGCGATCAGATCGGGCGTCAGCGCGGCGACATTCGGGGAGCCCGTCAGGGCGAGCGTCCGGTCGAACTCATCAGCGAGGATCGCAATTGCCCGCGCGACGCCCGCGCGGCCGCCCGCGGCAAGCCCATAGACCGGAGCGCGGCCGAGAATCACGCCTTCGGCGCCGAGCGCGACCGCTTTCGCGATGTCGCTGCCGCGGCGGATTCCGCCGTCCACGAATATCGACGCGCGCCCGCCGACCGCACGCGCGATCGCGGGCAGGGCCTCGATGGCGCTGGTCGCGCCGTCGAGCTGCCGTCCGCCGTGATTCGAGATCACGATGCCGTCGACGCCCGCAGCGACTGCGCGCTCGGCATCGTCCACCCGCAGCACTCCCTTGAGCATCAGCTTGCGCGGCCACAGATCGCGGAACCGCTTGAGGTCGTCCCAGGAGAACGACGGGTCGAACATCCCGTGGCCGACGAAGGAATTGACGTCGCGGCCTGGTTCGAGCTCCCGTTCGACATTGACGAAGCGCGGACGGTGCGTCGCGACGGTCGCGAGCCAGCGTGGATGCATGAGCATGTCAAGTTTCGTTGCCAGCGTGAATTGCTGGTGCGGCAGCAAACCGGTCCGCATGTCGCGCTCGCGCTTGCCGGCGACCGGAAAGTCACTGGTCAGCACCACGCATTCGAAGCCGGCATCGCGCGCGCGCCCGATGATCGCATCGGTGATGCGCCGCTCGGAAAAGACATAGGCCTGGAGCCACAGCCGTCCGGGCGCCTCGCGCGCCACGTCTTCGATCAGGTTCATCGACGCCGTGGACAGTGCGAATGGCACGCCGGCGGCCGAGGCGGCGCGCGCGAGCTCGATGTCGCCATCGCGCCAGGAGAGCCCGTTGAGGGCCGTCGGTCCTACGATGACCGGTAGCGCGGATGGCGCGCCGAGCAGCCGGGTCGAGAGGTCGCGCTTCGACACATCTACCAGCGTGCGCGGCCGGAATCGCAGCCGCCCATAGGCTTCGCGATTGCCGCGGAGCGTCACCTCGTCTTCCGCACCACTGTCCACGTAGGTGAATACGAAGCGGGGCAGGCGCCTTTTCGCGATCGCGCGCAGGTCCTCAATATTGATCGCATCCTGGTACCGCATCCGTCGATCCTAAACGTTCCGGCCGGCGACGCGGCCGGTCAGCAGGCAGCCACCGAGGAAGGTGCCTTCGAGGCCGCGCTTGCCGTTCATGCCGCCGCCGCCAAAACCCGCGGCCTCGCCGGCGGCGAACAGGCCCGCGATCGCGCGGCCGTGCACGTCGAGAACACGGCATTCCAAGTCGGTCTGGATCCCGCCCATGCTCTTGCGGCTGATCACGAATTCCCGGATCGCCATCAGTGGCCCGGCGCGCGGATCGAGAATCGGCTGGAACGCGCAGGTCCTGATCCGGTCTCCGGGCCACTTCCGGGCCCAGGCAATGCGCCTCAACTGTTCGTCGTTGTGAAAGCGCCCGCCGCGCCGGATCGCCGCGTCGTAGCGCGCGACCGTGGACTCGACGGTCGCGAGATCGACGATGTCGTCGCCGTTCAGCGCATTCATCCGGGCGACGAGTTCCGGCAGCGTATCGGCGAGCACGATGTCCTCGCTGTTCCGGGTCAACTCGTCGTAGAGCCAGCGGTTTCCGAAGACGAGGTCGAGTGCGACGCGCAGTTTTCGGCAGTCGCGTATCGCGGGGTTGAATTCGGCGCCTGACACTGCGAGCTCCTTGAGGGCGATACGGCGGTTAAGCAGCTGCCAGCTGTAGCCGCCCGGCTCATGGCAGATACGCGCGACGAGTTCGTGGGTGTCGTAGCCGGTGACAAGCGGCATCGGTCCGATGCGTTCGCCGCGCGAGTTGAGCCAGAGCGCCGACTTCGGCGGCACGAGCGAGAGTCCATGATCGGGTTTCCGCGGGCGCCAGTGACGGATCCCTGCGGCGTAGTTCCATTGCCAGTCGAGGTGCGTGACGTTCGCGCCCACGCTT
>JANLWE010000010.1:0-13095 GCA_031364365.1 Gammaproteobacteria bacterium
CGCCGCGCATCGTGACGATGCCGATGACGCGACCGCCGGCCACGGCGAGATCCGCGACTTCGGCCTCGCAGAGCGTGAGCCCGGGCTGCGTCTCCAGAAGCGCCCGGATGGCGGCCTTATAGAGCGTGCGGTCCGCCTGCGCGCGGGTTGCGCGCACGGCCGGGCCCTTGCTCGCATTCAGCGTGCGGAACTGGATCCCGGCGCGATCCGCAGCGCGCGCCATCGCGCCGCCCATGGCATCGATCTCGCGCACCAGGTGCCCCTTGCCGATGCCGCCGATCGCTGGATTGCAACTCATCTGCCCGACGGTCGCGAGGCTCTGGGTCACGAGCAGCGTGCGCGCGCCCATGCGGGCCGCACTGAGCGCGGCCTCGGTGCCAGCGTGTCCGCCGCCGATGACGATGATGTCGAAATTGCGCATAGGGGGTCCGTTTTCGGGGCGCCATGATACCCGCAGAAACCACAAAGGGGACGTTCCCCTTTTAAGGGGAACGTCCCCTTTATAATAATCCGGAACCCCGGGCACGCCGTCACCCTCCAACCCATCATGTACCGCAACCTTCCGCGCCTCCCCGTACTTCTGCTGCTCGCCGTGGCGCCGGCCGCACTCGCCCAGCTCACGACGGTGCCGATGAAGGGTATCGGCAACGAATGGGTGAAAGACCTCGAGCTGCAAGGCCGCATGGACTGGGAGTGGATCGAGACCTATCCCGAGCAGGTTTTTTTCGCCACGCGCCATGAATCAGAACGCAAGGGCGACATCGTCTCGATGTGGATGCGCATCGAGTTCAAGCATCCGCAGAATCCACTCGCGCACAAGAGCGCGCTCAGCCACGATGACTGGGACTGCAAGAAGCGCCAGCGCTCGACCGCGGGCGTATTCTTCTACAAGTGGAACAATCTCCAGACGGATGCGCCCGAGCCCGAGCACTCGACGAACCTGATCCGCTCTTGGGAGAAAGTCGAATCCGGCACGATCGGCGAGGCGCTGCTTGACTTTGCCTGCAGCATTCGCCAGATCACCCCTATCATCAAGACCGATTGAAGGGGACGTACACCTTCAGCGGCTGAAGGTGAACGTCCCCTTCAATCTCAAGGCCACTCGGTCAGGCCCTCGCGCTCGTAGAGCGTCTTGAACGAGGGACGGGCCTTCATTCGCTTGACGTAGTCGGCGATCGCCGGCCACTCCGTCGCGGGCTTCGGCATGTTGCGCGACCAGCGCATCAGCATCGTCGTCACGAAGTCCGCGGCGCTGACGCGGTCCCCGAGCAGGTAGGCGCCCGACTTCGCGACCTGGCGGTCGATCCGATCGAGACTCGCTTCGATGCGTCGGCGCGCCGAAGCCTTGACCGATTCCACGGCGCCCTGGCCCGCGGGCTGGTCCGGATAGAACCAGTTGTGATACGCGGTCTGCAGCGTATTCGAGAGGAAGAACATCCAGCTGATGTACGCGGCGCGGTTCGCCTGCCCCACCGCGGGCGAGAAACCCGCCTGGGAGTGCCGCTCCGCGAGGATCATGCAGAGCGCGGCCGACTCACCGAGCGGCGCACCGTCCACGATCAGCGTTGGCACCACGCCGCCCGGGTTCAATTTGAGGTATTCGGGCTTGCGATGCTCGCCAGCCTCGATGTCGACCTTCACAAGCTCGTGCGGCTCGCCGAGCTCGATCAGCATCCAGTGAACGCAGAGACTCGCCGTGCCCGGCGACCAGTAAAGGGTGTACATGAAACGGCAACCTCCCTATCGTGTCGCCATTATGAACCGCGGAAGCTGTCTCTGCGGAGCGGTGCAATTCGAGTCCGGCCCCTTCGATTCGATGATGCACTGCCACTGCTCGATGTGCCGCAAGCACCACGGCGCGATGTTCGCCACTTTCCTGAGGGCGGGGAGCGACGGGCTTCGCTGGCTGTCGGGCGAGGAGCAGGTCGTCATCTACCCGTCATCCGCGCGTGGGCTGCGCCCGTTCTGCCGGATTTGCGGCTCGGTGATGCCGGTCGTGGTGCCGCACCTGGGCAGCGCCTTCATACCCGCTGGAAACCTCGAGGGCGATCCCGGCCTGCGGCCCGCATTGCACTTGTTCGCAAGCTCACGCGCCAGCGGGTTCCCGATCACGGATTCGCTGCCACAGTACACGGCGTTTCCGCCCGAGTTCGGCGATGGCGAATCCGTCGAGAATCCGTTGCCGGAACCCAGGCCCGGCGTAACACAGGGCCGCTGTCTTTGTAGCGACATCGCCTGGGAACTCAGGGGTCCGCCCGAGCGCGTGCAGAACTGCCATTGCTCGCGCTGCCGCCGCGCGCGCAGTGCCGCGCATGCAACCAACGCCTTCTTCAGGCGCGAGCAGCTCGCGTGGACCCGGGGCGAGGAAAAAATCACCAGCTATGCACTGCCCGGCGCGAAGCGGTTCGGCCAGGATTTCTGCCGTCATTGCGGGAGTCCTGTCCCACGCGTCGTCACCTCCACTGGCTACGTCGTGGTTCCCTGTGGCAGTCTCGACAGTCCGCTCGAAAAACGGCCGCTCGGCCACATTTTCACGGGCAGCAAGGCACCGTGGTTCGAAATCACCGACGGCCTGCCGCAATGGGAGACTCTCCCTGCGTAAGCGGTGGCGGCAACCGGCTGGCCTCGCGCTCGCGGCCGCCCTTGTCTTCGCCGGTTGCGGCTCGACCGGCACACCCGAGGACGAGGTACGCGCGCTGGTGGACGAAGCAGAAATCGCCGCCGAAGCACGCGACGCGTCAGAGCTTCGCGCACTCGTCGCCGACGATTACAAGGACCCGAACGGCCGCGATGCGGCCGAAGTCCGCAATTTCCTGCACGCCTGGCTCGTCGCGCATCCGTCGCTCAATCTCATCACGCGCATCGACTTGATCGAAATCGAAGGCGAGGAACTCGCGCGCCTCCAGGTCACGGTCGGCGTGCTCGCCCGCGAGACGGACTCGGAATCGAATTGGGACCTCGCGGCCGAAATTCACCGCCTCGACATCCGGCTCGCGCGTGAGGACGGCGGCGACTGGCGCGTGATCCGCGCGGGGCCGCAGGAAGGGCGTTAGTCGGATTCCGGCTCGTCTGCGTTCCAGCGTTCGCGGAACTCGCGGATCGCCTCACCACGGATCGCGGAATGCCGGCGCGACAGCAGTAATTGCGACGGCGGGCAGACCCGCGCCCGTATTACGCCAAGATCTGCCGCGGCATCGAACAGGCTGGGATACCAGCGTTCCCATTCCGGCAGGATCGCCTCGACGTAGTCACGCAGGCTCATCGGTGCGGTCGCGATTCATGCCCCGATCATACCCCCTCGCGCCGGCGTGCGAGGGTCAGACCGTCGCCGACCGGCAACAGCGACAGGTCGATGCGCTTGTCCGCGAGCAGTACGTCGTTGAACTCGCGGAGAGCCACCGTATCCGGGTCGCGGTTTGCAGGATCCGCGACGTCGCCGCTCCAGAGCGTGTTGTCGACGACGATCAGGCCGCCCGGTCGCACGAGCTGGATCAGGCGCTCGTAGTAAGAAAGATATCCGGTCTTGTCGGCGTCGATGAACGCAAAATCGTAGCACCCGGCCTCACCCGCAGCGAGGTGCGCATCGAGCGTCGCCCGCGCGGGGGCGATCACAAGCTCAATGCGCTCGTCAACGCCCGCGGCCCGCCAGTGCCGCCGCGCGATCGCCGTGTACTCCTCGCTGATGTCGCAGGCGAGGAGCCGGCCGTCCGCCGGCATCGCGAGCATGACGGCGAGGCTCGAGTAACCCGTGAACACGCCGACCTCGATCGCGCGGCGCGCGCCGAGAAGCCGCACGAGCATCTGCATGAACTGCCCCTGTTCGGGCGCGATCTGCATGTTCACCTTCGGATGCGAAGCGGTCTCGGCGCGCAGTTTCGCGAGAGCGGCTGGCTCCCGCAGCGAATGCGCGAGCAGGTATTGGTAGAGGCGGTCGTCGAGCGAAAGCGTGCGGTTCGACACGGCGGCCCCTCAGTAGCCCCGCTTCACGTCGACTTCGGACAGGAGCTTGCCGCCCGACGCGTAACGCCGCAGGTTTTCGCGCGCGATCAACCAGCGCGGCTCTTCACCGAGGTCGGTCGAGGCCGCGACGTGCGGCGTGATGATCAGGTTCGGCGCCCGCCACAGCGCATGATCGGCCGGCAGCGGCTCGGGATCCGTCACATCGAGTCCGGCGCCACCGATCCGGCCGTCCTGCAGTGCCGCAATCAAATCCGCGGTGACGACGGTGCCGCCGCGGCCGACATTGATGAAGAGCGCGCCGCGCTTGGCGGCGTCGAAGATCTTCCTGTCGAAGACGCCTTTCGTCTCCGGCGTCAGCGGCAGCGCGTTGACGATGACGTCGGCGCGCGAGACAAAGACCGGCAGATCCGCGCCAAGCCCCTGCTCGCTCACGTAAGGCGGTTTCTCGCGCGGCGTGTTCCGCGTCGCGATCACGTTCATGCCGAGCGCATGCGCGCGGCGTGCGACTTCCGTGCCGATGCCGCCGAGTCCCGCGACCAGCAGCGTCTTGCCCTCGATCGACCACATCCGGCTCTCGGGGACCGCTTCATCCGCCCATTCGCCGCGCGCCTGGGCCGGAATAAAAGTTGCGAGCCCGCGCGTGAGGCCGAACATCAGCGCGAGCACGTGCTCGGACATCACGGGTCCTGCGATCTTCTGCATGTTCGTGAGCACGATGCCGCGCTCCGTGAAGGCCGGAATCGCCACGCAGCGCTCGACGCCTGCGTACATGCGCTGCACCCAGCGAATGCGCGGCCCGGCCCCGATCACATCGGCATAGCACTCGCCGATCACTGCGTCGGCATCGGCCACCGCGCCGACGGCCGTGGCCTGATCGGCCGCGCCGACAAGCGTCACTCCGGGCGCCGCGGGTTGCATCCACGCGATGCGCTCCGCATCGGCGCCGATCACGACGACTTTGCGCGGCGCCCGCCAGCCGGCCCGGTCGGCGAGCGCGGTCGCCGATTCCTGGAGGCCGAGGTCGGCGATCAGGCGGGCGGTCGCGTCTCCTTCCACAGCACTGGCGCTTAATGTGGCCGCGAACAGGGCGATCGTGGCGGCAACTGCTGCTGCCGGGCGGTTCTGGTATTTCATCCGCCAACGATACCGCAGCCGGCGACACGCGTGCGTACAATGCGCGCTCGGGAGCCCATTGCGGCGGGGGGAATCGGGATGCAATTGCTGTCCGTGCTGATGCCGCGCGAGCGGCAGTTTTTCACGCTCTTCAACCAGCATGCTTCGCTCGTCGTCCAGGGCGCGGCGACGCTGGTTGAAATGCTCTCCAATTATTCCAACAACGGGCAACGCGACGAGTACGTCGCGAAGATCCATGACATCGAGCACGCGGCGGACGAGGTGACGCACCAGACCGTCCAGCTGATGCACAACACCTTCGTCACGCCCTTCGATCGCGACCAGATCAACAAGCTGATCCAGCGCATGGACGACATCCTCGACCTGATGCAGGATACGGCCGAGTCGCTGACGCTCTACGACGTCGAGGCCGTGACGCCCGAGGTCCTGCATCTCGCCAGCCTGATGCAGGTCTGCTGCGCGCGCGTGCACGACGCCGTCACGCAGCTTTCCTCGATGGACAATGGTCCTGCGATCCTGAAAATCTGCCAGGAAGTCGATGCGCTCGAGTCCGACGCGGACCGCGTCATGCGCTCCGCGATCTCGAAACTGTTCCGCGAAGAGCAGGACGTGCGAAAGCTCATCAAGCTGAAGGCAGTCTACGAGCTCATCGAACTCACCACGGACAAATGCCAGGACGTCGCGCTCGTGATCGAGGGCGTGGTACTCGAGAACGGCTAGGATGGATGCCCACACCGTCACACTGACGCTCGCGATGCTGGTCGTGATCGCGCTCGCGTTTGACTTCATGAACGGCTTCCACGACGCGGCGAATTCGATCGCGACCGTGGTCTCAACTGGCGTATTGAAGCCGTACCAGGCCGTCATGTGGGCGGCGTTGTTCAATTTCGTCGCAATCATGCTGTTCGAGCTCAAGGTCGCCGCGACCGTCGGCAAGGGTATCGTCGACCCGGGTATCGTCGACAACTACGTGATCTTCGGTGCCCTGATCGGCGCGATCGCATGGAACGTCATTACCTGGTACTACGGCCTGCCATCCTCCTCCTCGCACGCCCTGATCGGCGGCATGCTCGGTGCGACGATCACGAAAGCGGGCACCGGCCCGCTGCTCGCGCCCGGCATCATCAAGATCTCGATCTTCATCGTCGTCTCGCCCGTGCTCGGCATGCTGCTCGCCGGCCTGCTGACGGTCGCCGTGTCCTGGATCTGCCGGCGGCAGACGCAACGTGTGACGGATCGCTGGTTCCGCCGGCTACAGCTCGTGTCGTCAGCCCTGTACAGCATCGGCCACGGCAGCAACGACGCGCAGAAGACGATGGGGATCATCTGGCTGCTGCTGATCTCGGCCGGCGTGACGACCACCGACCACCTGCCGCGCTGGGTTGTCATCGCCTGCTATGTCGCGATCGCGCTCGGCACGCTGTTCGGCGGCTGGCGCATCGTCAAGACGATGGGCCAGCGCATCACGAAACTGAAGCCGGTCGGCGGCTTCGCCGCGGAAACCGGCGGCGCGATTTCGCTGTTCCTCGCGTCGAGTTTCGGAATCCCGGTGTCGACCACGCATACGATTACCGGCGCGATCATCGGCGTCGGCTCGACGCACCGAACGCGTGCCGTGCACTGGGGTGTGGCCGGGAATGTCGTGATTGCCTGGATCCTGACAATTCCGGCGTCCGCGCTGATGGCCGCCTGCGGCTGGTGGCTCGGAAGGCATCTATTCTGATGGGCGATTCACATACGAAGGCTGAATTTCTGCAGGCACCAGATCACTCCGAAATATGCCGCGGCTGTGGCGACGCACGCGACACCGAAGCTGTACCAGAAATTCCAGCCGGAGCGCAGCAGAAACGGCAGCAACACGAACAGCAATAGAGAGAGCAGGACGAGCCAGAAAATACCTTGAGAAAGTTCAGCGACCCGTTGTGCATCGTACGTGTCGACATAAAGCCAGACAAAAGCAAGCAGCGAAGTGAGCGGCAACGACGCCAGGGCAGCACCCCAGAAAGAGCTTCGTTTTGCAATTTCAGAGATCGCCACGACCACCATGACAGTGAGCAGAATCTTGACGAGGTACTGCCACATAGGTCAGCCGCGCCGCAGTCGCAGCGCGTTGGCGACTACGGAGACGGACGACAGGCTCATCGCAAGCGCCGCGATCATCGGGCTCAACAGCAGTCCAGTCCACGGATAGAGCAGGCCGGCTGCGAGCGGCACACCGAGCGCGTTGTAAAGGAGAGCGAAGCCCAGGTTCTGGCGCATGTTCGCAACCGTCGCGACCGAAATGGCGCGCGCACGGACGATGCCGCGCAAGTCGCCCTTGACGAGCGTTACCTGTGCGCTCGAGATCGCGACGTCGGTGCCGGTCCCCATTGCGATGCCCACATCCGCAGAGGCAAGCGCCGGCGCGTCGTTGATGCCGTCGCCCGCCATGGCGACGCGCCGGCCTTCGGCCCGCAGTTTTGCGATCAGAGCTGCCTTATCCGCGGGCCCCATCTCACCGTGTACTTCCTCGATATCGGTGGCCACAGCCACGGCCTTCGCGGTCGCGGCCGCGTCGCCGGTTGCCATGATCAGCCTGAAGCCTGCGCGACGGAGTTGCTCGAGCGCCTCCGGTGTCGTCGCCTTGACCGGGTCCGCGACCGCGATGAGCCCGGCAAGCGCGCGGTCCAGCGCGAGAAAGACCACGCTCGCGCCAGTATCACGCAGCCTCGCTGCCTGCGTGGCGAGGGGCGACAGGTCCACGCCCGAATCCCGCATCAGCGCGGCGCTGCCGAGCGCGAGGTCCCGACCTTCCACGCGCCCCCGCACGCCAAGTCCGGTGTCCGACTCGAAGTTCTCCGCCTTGGCGAGCTGAATTCCACGCCGGCGCGCCTCGGCAACGATCGCATTCGCGAGCGGATGTTCGCTGCCCTGGTCCAGACTCGCGGCCAGACGCAGCAACTGCGTCTCGTCGAAGACCCCCGCGGGAATCGCCGCGCGAAACGCCGGCCGTCCCTCAGTCAGCGTGCCGGTCTTGTCCACGATCAGCGTGTCCATCGCCCGCAGCGTCTCAAGCGCCTCCGCGTCGCGGAACAGCACGCCCGCTTGCGCGGCGCGCCCCGTGCCGACCATGACCGACATCGGTGTCGCGAGGCCAAGCGCACAGGGGCAGGCGATGATCAGCACCGACACCGCGTTCAGCACCGCATAGGTCCAGGATGGCTCCGGCCCAAACCAGCCCCAGGCGAGAAACGTCAGTACGGCGATCCCAAGCACGGCCAGCACGAACCAGAATGACACGCGATCCGCGAGTCGCTGCATCGGCGCACGCGAGCGCTGAGCCTTGGCCACGAGCTGTACGATCTGCGCGAGCATCGTTTCGGCGCCGACGCGGTCGGCACGCATGACCAGGCTCCCATTTGCATTTTGCGTGCCGCCGATCACGCCGCTCCCGGGCTCTTTGGTCACGGGCATGGATTCGCCCGTCAGCATCGATTCATCGACGCTGGAACGGCCCTCGAGCACTTCACCGTCTACCGGAACCTTCTCGCCAGGCCGCACGCGCAGCCGGTCGCCGACCTGGACCGCATCGAGCGGCACGTCTTCCTCGTTGCCGTCATCGCGGATACGCCGTGCGGTCGGCGGCGCGAGCCGCAGCAGCGCCTTGATCGCGGCGGAGGTCGAGGAGCGTGCGCGCAGCTCGAGGAGCTGCCCCAGCAGCGTCAGCGAGACGATAACCGCCGCCGCCTCGAAGTAGACGCCGACGCGGCCGTGCTCGCGGAATGACGCCGGAAACCAGTCTGGGACGATCGTCGCGGCCAGGCTGTACAGGAAAGCCGCGCCGACGCCGGTGCCGATCAGCGTCCACATATTCAGATTGCGGGTCGCGATCGACTGCGCCCAACGCTGGAAGAACGGCCAGCCAGCCCACAGCACGACTGGCGCCGACAGGATGAGCTCCAGCCAGCTTTGCAGCGCCGCCAGCGGATGTTCCCAGCGCCGGCCGAACATCGCGAGCGCCAGTACCACAAGCGTCAGCGGCAGTGTCCACCAGAAGCGCCGGCGGAAATCGGCGAGTTCCGGGAGTTCGTCGTCGTCCGCCGTCGGCATCAGGGGTTCCAGCGCCATGCCGCAGATCGGGCAGTGACCCGGCGCGTCCCGGACGATCTCCGGATGCATGGGGCAGGTGTACCGCCTGCCGGCCGGGGCCGCCTCGACTGCGGCGGCCTTCGGCTTCAGATAACGGACGGGGTCCGCCACGAACTTCGCTCGGCAGCCCGCCGAGCAGAATCGGTAGTCGTGCCCGGCATGCGTTGCCTGATGCGGCGAATCGGCAGCCACTTTCATACCGCAGACGGGATCGATCATGCTTGGCTCCATGTCGTGCCGCAGTTAACCGCCGGGCTTGACCGCACGGTAGAGCGCCATGGTTCCGTAAATCGTGCTGAATGTCCGCTGTTCGGCGACGTCAGCGAATCCGGCCTGCTCGAACAACTCGACAAGCCGGCCTGCCACATTGTCCCGCGTGGTCTCGAAACCGTCGAGACACTGGATAACCAGGAACAAGCCACGCATCACGAAGTTCGTGGGGCGCCCCCAATCAGCAACGTGCAGTTCCCCGCCCGGCTTCAACACACGCACAAGCTCCCGTGCCGTACGCATCTTGTCCTGCCACGGCAGGTGGTGAAAGAAAAGGCTCGATACAACCCGGTCAAAATGTGACGCGGGATACGGCAGGTTGTACGAGGGCGCGCGTTCGAAACGAATGTCGAGTTTGGCAGCTTTCGCTTTTCGGGATGCGATCGCCAGCACTGCCGGGTCCAGGTCCACACCCGTGATGTCGAGCAACGGCTGGTGCCGCTTGATCCAGATTGCGAGCGTCCCCGTTCCCGAGGCAAGGTCGAGAACCCGCTGACCTGGCGCAAGGCGGGCCTGCTGGATGAGGGCCTCCTTGAACCTGCGCTCCCGAGTCGTGGCTCCCACCACCGCGTCATAGAACGGGGTGAGGAAATGGTAGCCCAGGGCGGGTACATAGACCTTATCAGGTGACTTCGGCATCGACGCCAGCTCGTCCGGGCGGCAACTTCGTCCGCCGGAATACGCGAAACAACAGCAGCACGCCGGTCAGGGCAACCCAGAGGGAGGTGGATGTAACCAGGATGACCAGCGGGTTGTTGAAGTCATCGCGGCCCGCGTAATCCATCGTATGGAGCATCCAGAAGAAATCGAACACGCGCCAGGTATCGCTGCGGGCAACGACCAGCGTTCCGTCATCCGCCGAGAAATACAAGCTTGTCCCGGCCGGATCGTCGAAAGTCGCCTGCCAGGTGGCACCCGCTTCTCGAGTTTCAAGTGTTGGTTCCGAATGGTACTTCACACTTACAAGACGGCCCCCGCCACGGTAGTGAACAAGGGCGAGGCGCCGCGCACGCGCAGCATCAATGACGACCAAGGCGCCATCTTCAGCCCGGCGCAATTCGATGCCGTTTTCGTGGACGATGCGATATACCCAGCCACCGTCGAGCGAACGCAGGGCTACCTCTTTAACGATTCGATCGACATAAGTTCCCAGCCATGCCGACGGATCAGTCAGCGTGACTGCAGCGGCGAGCGTCGGCATCGGCGGCGGTGATGCAAGAAGTTCACCCGAGACACTTTTCTGATCCAGCACCGCGAACACGAGCCCGCTCAAAGTCCACAGTAGCAGCTGAATGCCGACGAACAACGCGACCCACTTGTGGAGCTTTTGCAGCGTCAGAAGCTTCATCGTCAAGCTCGCTTGCGTCGACGACGCTGGAAGACGCCGAAACTGAACCAGGTCAGCCAAAGGCCGCTTATCACCGATGTTGTGCCCAGCACGCTTGCGATGCGCAGCAGCCAGTTGTTGACGTCGGACCGCTCGCGGTAATCCATGATGTGCAAGGACCAAAGAAAATCGAACCAGCGCCAGAAGCGATGGCGCCGCGTTGCAAGTCCGCCCGTGTTGGGGTGCAGGTAAAGACTGGTCTCCAGCGAGTCGTCAAAATCCACGCGCCATAGCGGCAGCGGCTGACCTTGCACTTCGCCCGGCTTGTCCGCTTCGCGCGCGATCAGCGCCGCGCTCGCTATATGGCCACTTCCAGCGTAATAGGCGCGCGCGAGTTCGACGATGCGTGCCTCCTGCAATGGTGACATCCTCTGCCCAGTCCGTGCGTCGATCAGCTCAATGCCGGCGGCGGTGACAATCTCGTAGACGGCGGAACCGTCATCCGGCAGGGCGCGGAGCCGGATCGCGTTGATATCCGAGCGGTCGCGGCGCAGGGAATCGAACGAGACGTATCGCCGGGAGACGTCAAGCGCGGGCTTCAGGTTGCGGACCAGCGGGTCGCCATGAATGAAATCCAGGTCGACCACAACCATGTAGAAGCCGCTCACCGCCCACAACAGAAGCTGTATGCCAACGGCGAGCGCCAGCCATTTGTGAGCAAGACGTGAGAACCGCGATGCAATCATCGTGGGGGCAGCCGGGGTCGGGGCGAAGACGCTGGTCCGCGCGCCCCGGACTGTTCCTGCCTGAAGTAGCAGTAGACGATGAAACTCAGCACGGCAGCGAAAAAGCACCACATGGACACCAGCGTAGCAGCATGGATGGCGTACGCCGCCAGGAAGGTGACCAGCGACAGCGCGCCAAATATCCGGATGATTCCTCGACTCGAGAGGAGGCTGCTGACGCAGGTCGCTATCAAATAGAGAGCCATGACCGCGACGATGTAGAAATGCGGCGACTCATAGACGATGTGCTGCCCGAGGACCCGCGACGTCACTGGGAATTGGGCGATGACATACAAGAGATACAGGCCGACCGCTATTCCAGAGACCTGGCAAACGGCCAGGGCCTTCTTGCGCCACGAAACGGTCTCCAGCAAGCCGACCGCGAAAGGCACAAAGATGGGCCACAGAACGTGCGAAAAGAGCGTATAGACGAGAGTCAACGTCGCGTCAGGCAGCAAAGAGTCATTGCGAAAAGACAGCCAGATCAAGCCCTCGCTGATCTGCTGCATTCCGAACAGCAGCGGGATCGCCGCAAACGGAATCTCAGCCTTGCGCGTGGTCAATCGAAGCGTGGCCACTCCCGCCGTAGACAATGCGGCCCCGGCGATAAAGCTGGCGGATGCAGAAAAACACATGAATCGGGCTCCCGTTCATTGTTGCGAACTTCTCCGGCGTCAGAATGCCGCGCGACCAGCCTGCCCATCGTTGACACTGCGTAGTGCTGCTGCGGCATAGTCGACGATCGCGGTTCGGAGGTCGCACGGTAGCGGACGAAGACGACCAAGGCTTCCAAGGGAATGACAATGAAAGCGAGTCCGCTTGCGGGGAAGCTTGCCGAACCGGTGATGCTGGTCAACGTGCCCAAACTCGTGGCCGCCTACTACGCTTACGTTCCCGATCCTGCCATGCCTGAGCAACGGGTGGTGTTTGGCACCTCGGGACATCGCGGTTCCTCATTCGAAAAGGCTTTCAACGAATGGCATGTCCTCGCGATCAGTCAGGCCATTTGCGGGTACCGAAAGGAACAGAAAATCGACGGCCCGCTGTTTCTCGGCATCGATACACATGCGCTCTCGGTACCCGCTTTCGCCAGCGCGCTTGAGGTGCTGGCGGCCAACGCTGTTGAAGTCATGATCGCGGAAAAAGATGAATATACTCCGACGCCTGCCATTTCCCACGCGATTCTCACGTACAACCGCGGGCGCACGTCAGGATTTTCGGACGGTATCGTCATTACGCCCTCGCACAATCCGCCCCATGACGGCGGAATCAAGTACAACCCGCCGCACGGCGGACCGGCGGAACGCGTCGTCACCCTGTGGATCGAGACAAGGGCAAACGAGTCTCTCGAGAATGGCCTGACGGGTGTTAAAAAGATTCCATTCGAAAAAGCTGTTCGCGCCACCACGACGCACCGGCACGACTACCTCACTGCCTACACGAACGATCTCGACAAAGTTATCGACATGGATGTCATTCGCGGGGCGGGGA
>JANLWE010000013.1:0-14763 GCA_031364365.1 Gammaproteobacteria bacterium
GACGTGCGTGGCAAGTACGGTTCGGAGGGCGACTACGTCATGAACCGTCCGCTGAGAGGGCCGCAGAATCCGACGCCGGTCGATCACGCGACGGACATTTACGACACCATTGAGTGGCTGGTGCAAAACGTACCGGAGAGCGATGGCAAGGTCGGGATCCTCGGAATCTCCTATGACGGCTTCACGCCGCTCATGGCACTGGTGAATCCGCACCCGGCGCTCAAGGTGGCCGTGCCCATCAACCCGATGGTGGACGGCTGGATGGGCGATGACTGGTTCCACCACGGAGCCTTCCGCCAGCAGGGCATACCCTACATCTACTTCCAGCAAGCGACCCGCGAGGGCGACGTGGATTGGTGGACCAGTCACTTCGATGACTACGACATGTACCTGCAGGCTGGATCCGCCGGGGAGTTGGGCCGAAGCCGCGGAGTTGAGCAGGTCGGATTCTGGCGCAAGATCCTCGAACACCCGGCATACGACGCATTCTGGCGCGAGCAGGCGGTGGACAAGCTATTGGCGGCCCAGCCGCTCGGCGTGCCCGTGATGCTGGTCCACAGCCTGTGGGACGCAGAGGACATTTACGGCGCAATCGCCGTCTACAACGCGATTGAGCCGAAGGACACGAACAACGACAAGATCTTCCTGGTACTTGGACCCTGGAGTCACGGGCAGCAAATAGAGGAGGGCAGCTCCCTGGGCGCCTTGAAATTCGGCAGCGACACCGCGCTGCATTTCCGCCAGGAAATCCTGCGCCCTTTCCTGGACCAGTATTTAAAGGACGGCGCGCCGAAATCCGAAGTGGCACCCGTCACGGCATTTGAAACCGGAACGAACAAGTGGCGGCATCTGCAAGTGTGGCCGGCGGGATGCACGACGGGTTGCGCCGTGCGCCCGACTTCGCTCTATTTGCATGCCGGCATGAAGCTCGGATTCGATAAGCCGGGGGCTGGTGACGGGGCGTTTGCGGAGTACATCTCGGATCCTGCGAAACCCGTGCCCTTCCGGGCGCGTCCGATTCGTCCCAACGGCTACGAAGACGAGGGCTTGACCTGGCCCCAATGGCTGGTGGACGACCAGCGTGAGGCGTCCGGCCGCCCTGACGTCGTCGCATTCATTTCCGACGTCCTGACTTCGCCAGTCAAGATCAGCGGCCAGCCGATGGCGAACCTGATCGCGGCCACGAGCGGCACGGACACGGACTGGGTCGTGAAACTGATTGACGTCTATCCAGACGAAGTTGCCACCCAGCCTGAGATGGGCGGATACCAGCTCATGGTTTCGGCCGACATCTTTCGTGGCCGCTATCGCGAGAGCTATGCGATAGCCAAACCCATCGAATCCGGGAAGCCGCTGCAATATCGTTTCGCGCTGCCTGCCGCGAACCATGTCTTTCTGCGCGGCCACCGGATCATGGTGCAGGTTCAGTCAAGCTGGTTCCCGCTTTACGATCGAAATCCGCAGACCTTCGTGCCAAGCATCTTCTGGGCCAAGCCCGCGGACTATCGGAAGGCCGTGCAACGTATCTATCACGCGCCCGGCCAGGCCAGCTCGATTGAACTGCCGCTGGTCGTAGCGCAATGAAACACACCGCCAAACATTGACTATTGGCGCAGAAGGAGGTCTGGGTGACCAAACTGAATGTCAACGGCAAGCAATACGACATCGACCTGCCCGCGGATACTCCATTGCTGTGGGTGCTGCGCGACGAAATCGGTCTTACCGGGACCAAGTTTGGCTGCGGCATGGCACTGTGTGGCGCTTGTACAGTGCATATCGATGGCCAGCCGGGACGCGCGTGCGTGACCCCGATTTCCGCGCTCGCTGACAAGAAAGTCGTCACCATCGAGGCGATCGGCGAGGACAACACCGGCAAGGCTGTGCAGATGGCGTGGATAGACCTGGGTGTCCCGCAATGCGGTTACTGCCAGGCGGGGCAGATCATGTCCGCGACCGCGCTCCTCAAGCTGAAGCCCAAGCCGACCGACGCCGATATCGACTCGGCCATGGCCGGCAATATCTGCCGTTGCGGCACCTATGGCCGCATCCGCGCCGCCATCAAGCACGCAGCGGGTGAGGAGGGAGCGATGCCATGAACGCACCATCACCCGAATCACCATTGGTGATCGCCAACGTCAGCCGGCGGACGTTTCTCCAGGGTGCCTCCGCGCTCGGCGGGCTGGTGCTCGCCATTGGATATTCCGATGCATTGCGCGCCGAGGACCCGCCCAAGTACGGCGCAGACGCCATGCCGCACGGCTGGATTGACAGCCCGCTGGTGTTCGTTGCGATCGGCGAGGATGGCATCGTGAGCATCGTCTGCCATCGCTCCGAGATGGGCCAGGGCGTACGCACCGGCATGCCGATGATCGTTGCCGACGAGCTCGAAGCCGACTGGACGCGCGTGCGCGTCGTGCAGGCGCCCGGTGACGAGGCGCGTTACGGCAACCAGGACACCGACGGCTCGCGCAGCACGCGCCATTTCTTCTTGCCCATGCGCCGTTGCGGCGCGGCCGCGCGCCAGATGCTGGAAGCGGCGGCCGCCGCGCGCTGGCAGGTGCCAGTCGGCGAAGTGCAGGCGAAAAATCACGAGGTCGTGCACACGGCCACTGGCCGGCGTCTCGGCTATGGCGTGCTCGCCAAGGCGGCTGCGAGCATGCCCCTGCCTGCGCCGGATGCGATCCGGCTCAAGGATCCTTCGCAATTTCGCTACATCGGCACCGGCAAGCTGAAGCTCGTCGATGCGCAGGACATGGCCGTCGGCAAAGCGCAGTACGGCATCGACACGCGCCTTCCTGGCATGCTCTATGCCGTTGTCGCGCGACCGCAGGTGTCTGGCGGCAAGGTCGTGAGCTACGACAGCGCCGCCGCGCTCAAGGTGCCCGGCGTGGTTCACGTTGTTCAGATCGACGCGACGCCAGGACCGCCGCAGTTCAACCCACTGGGCGGCGTTGCCGTGATCGCACGCAACACCTGGGCTGCAATTCAAGGGCGCAGCGCGCTGAAGATCGTGTGGGACGACGGTCCGAATGCCAGCTACGACTCCGTTGCCTACAAGGCCACGCTTGAGGCGGCCGCACGCAAGCCCGCCAGGGTCGTGCGTGATGACGGCGACTTCACCGCGGCGGCGGCCGCTGCCACGAAACGAATCACGGCGGAATACTACCTGCCGCACCTCGCGCATGCGTCGATGGAACCGCCCGCGGCTTGCGCCCGGATCGAGCAAGGCAAGTGCGAGGTCTGGGGCGGCTTTCAGTCACCCCAGAGCGCGCGCGACCTGGTCGCCAAGCGGCTCGAAATGCCGGTTGAGGATGTCACCGTACATGTCACCTTGCTCGGCGGCGGATTTGGCCGCAAGTCCAAGAGCGACTTCGGCGTCGAGGCGGCGGTGCTGTCCAAGGCAATGGATGGCAAACCGGTCAAGGTCGTCTGGACACGCGACGACGATCTTCACAACGACTATTTCCACACCGTATCCGTGGAGCACCTCGAAGCCGGTGTTGATGCCAGAGGACTGCCGGTGGCGTGGCTGCACCGCAGCGTTGCGCCGACGATCGACTCGACGTTCGACGCCGATGCGAAGCAGCAGGCGAACTATGAGCTCGGCATGGGCGTCATCAACGTACCTTTCGCCATTCCCAACATTCGCATTGAGAATCCGGAAGCGATCGCGCACACCCGGATTGGCTGGTTCCGTTCGGTATCAAACATTCCCCATGCATTCGCGGTGCAATCATTCGTCGCCGAGCTGGCTGCGGCTGCCGGGCGAGACCCGAAGGACTTTCTGCTCGAGGTGATCGGCCCTGCGCGCGTGGTGACGCCACAGATGCTGAGCGATTCCTTCAACGATGGCGAATCACCCGAGCTCTACCCGGTGGATACCGGGCGTTTGCGGGGCGTTGTGGAACTCGCTGCGAAGGAGGCAGGCTGGGGCAGGTCCCGACCCGAAGCAAGCGGGCTCGGCATCGCCGCGCACTACAGTTTCGTCAGCTACGTTGCGGCGGTTGTAGAGGTCGTTGTTGACGCCAAGGGCGCGATGACCATACCGCGCGTGGATATCGCGATCGACTGCGGGGCGACGATCAATCCGGACCGCGTGCGCGCGCAAATGGAAGGGGCCTGCGTCATGGGCGTGAGCGCGGCCATGTCGGGAGCTATCACCTTCAAGGCGGGGCGTGCGCAGCAGGACAATTTCCACCAATACGAAGTGACACGCATGCCCGCAGCGCCACGCGAGATTCGGGTTCATATCGTGCCAGGCGACTACAGCAAGCCACTGGGTGGCGTGGGCGAGCCGGGCGTGCCGCCGATTCTGCCGGCGCTGTGCAATGCGATTTTTGCGGCAACCGGCAAGCGCATACGACAGTTGCCAATAGGAGATCAGCTCAAATCCTAGGCGCCCATATCCAGGGTGGCGTGGACGGCTCGCTGCACCAATTGTTGCCGATGTTCGATCGCGCCCGGGCAGGCGGGTTGCCCCTGGTCCTCGCGACGGTCGTTGCGACGCGCGGTTCGACCTATCGCAAGGCCGGCGCGCAGATGCTGATCGCGCAGGGTGGCCACACCGAGGGGTTGTTGTCCGGCGGCTGTCTCGAGGGTGATCTTGCCGAGCATGCAACTTCGGTGCTCGCGACCGGCGTACCGGAAATGGTGCGTTACGATCACTCGGGAGACGATGACCTGCTCTGGGGGCTCGGGTTGGGCTGCGAAGGCGGCATGGACATCTGGCTCAACCGCCTCGATCCGGCGGCGAATTGGGCCCCCTTCGGCACGCTCGCCACATGCTTTGAACGTCACCTGCCCGTCACCTACGGCATGGTGCTCGAGTCCGCAGTCCCGGGCCTGCCGGCCGGCGCGCCGGTCTGGTCGTCAAGCACCTTGGCCATGCCGGCCGAAGTGCCAGAGCACGTGTCCGGCTGGATCGACACCCAGCTCGGCTCGCGTGGCCAGATGTCGGACGCGCGAATTGTCGAGCTCGAGAGTCCCCGAATGCGGATCTTCGTCGCGCCGCTCGTCCTGTCGCGTACGCTGCTCATACTGGGCGCAGGAACGGATGTGTTGCCGGTGGTCGAGTTCGGCGCCACGCTCGGCTGGCGTATCACGGTTGCGGATCATCGGCCGCTGTATGCCAATTCCAACCGCTTTCCGCGCGCACGACAGGTGCTGCTGGCGCGTCCCGATGAACTTGCGCTGCAGCTGGACTTGGCAACATTCGACGCAGCCGTGATCATGAGTCATCACCTTGCGACCGACCTTGCCGGGCTCGCGGCGCTCGCACCGACGCGGATTTCGTACGTGGGACTGCTCGGACCCGCGTCGCGGCGCAAGCGGCTGCTTGCAGACCTCGGCCCGACGGCAACGGCGCTGCTCGGTGCGCGGTTGCACGCACCGGTCGGCCTGGCCTTCGGCGGACGTGATCCGGCGAGTATCGCACTCGCCATCGTTGCGGAGATCCAGGCCTGCTTCCATGGACATCGCCGCGATGAGGTGACCTGAGTGCAGCCAGCGCAGACGCACCCCATGTTGCACGTGATCGTGCTCGCGGCCGGTTGTTCGTCCCGCTTCGGCGCGCCTAAGCAGCTTGCCGACATCGATGGGCGCCCAATGCTGGCGCGGGCAGTCGACAAGGTGACGCAACTCGCCGGTCCTGACGCAGTCACGGTGGTGCTCGGGGCGCACGCTGCTCGTCTCGCCCCGCTCATTCAGGACGCGGCAGTCACCATCGCCATCAATCCGGACTTCGAGCAAGGCATGGCGAGTTCGATTCGCACGGGGTTGGAAAATGCGCCGGCGGGAACTTGCGGAGTGCTGATTGTGCTGGCCGACCAGGTCGCGGTCACTGTCCAGGAACTTCGGCAGCTCGTCAGTTGCTGGCAGCGGCAGCCCGACCGCATGGTCGCGGCCGGGTACCGGGATGCAACTGGCGCGCCCGCGATTTTTCCATCGGACCTATTCCCGGAACTGAGATCACTGCAGGGCGAGCGCGGTGCGCGGGCGCTGCTCTTGCGTCATCCGGAGCGCGTGGTTCGCGTGCCCATGCCCTCGGCGGCGATCGATGTTGACACGCCCGCCGACCTTGGGCGCTCCGGCTAACCGGTTGACGTGGCTGCCTTTAGGGTCCTCACGCTCGACAGGAGTAGAGTCGACCGCGTGACCGACGACCCAGGGCCGAAAACCGAGAATCGACCGGAGCCTTACGCGGCGGACATGGCCGGCAAGGTGTTCATCAGTTATGCCTCGCGGGATGTTGGCGTCGCGGAAAAGTTATGCGCGGCACTCGAGACTGCAAGCCTGCCGTGCTGGATCGCGCCGCGCGACGTGGCGGCCGGGGAGTCCTATGCCGCGGCAATCGTGCAGGCGATCAACTCCTGTCGAATGCTGGTGCTCGTGCTCTCGAAGAACGGCATCGAATCTCCGCACGTGTTGCGCGAAGTCGAGCGAGCCAGTTCGAAGAGACGGCCGGTGCTGTCGGTTCGCATGGATGCCACTGAGTTAACGCCAGAGCTCGAGTACTTCGTCAGCACGAACCACTGGCTGGATGCTTCCGGCGGCCCGATCGAGCAGATCTTCCCGGCGCTCATCGAGTCCGTGCGCGGCCGGGACGCCGGCAAGACCGGCCGTGAGGCACTCGGCACCGGCACCGCCGCTGTGCGCCCGCCAGTCAATCTGGTGCCGTCTCCTGCACCAGGCACACTGTCGTCGCGTTGGCGTAAGCCCGCGCTGGTGGCCGCGCTCGCCGTAATGGCCGTCGGCCTGATCTACGTCCTCGCCGACAAGTTCTGGCTGTCGAAGCTTGCCGACCAGCAGAAATCTTTGGTGGAGTCGACGCCCGTGATCTCGGACAAATCGATCGCGGTGCTGCCGTTCGTCGACATGAGTGAGAAGAAGGATCAGGAGTATTTCTCCGATGGCCTGACAGAAGAACTGCTGAACCTGCTGGCCAAGATTCCCGAGTTGAAGGTTGCCGGACGCACCTCGTCGTTCTATTACAAGGGTAAGGCGGTCAAACTGGCGGAGATGGCGCGTGAACTGCACGTCGCGCATCTTCTCGAAGGTTCGGTGCGCAAGTCCGGTAACCAGGTGCGCATCACCGTGCAGCTGATCCGCGCCGCGGACGGTTATCACCAGTGGTCGGAGACCTACGATCGGAAGCCTGACGACATCTTCAAGGTTCAGGATGAGATTGCTGCTGCCGTGGTGGGGGCGCTGAAGCTCAAGCTGCTGCCCAATCACAAGACACTGGTCGCGGGGAACCGCACGGAAAACCCGGCGGCACACACCCAGTACCTGTTGGGCCGGCAGTTCTTCAATCGCACCAACACGGAAGACTTCCGCAGGGCGGTCGCGGCCTACGAACAGGCGATTGCGCTCGATCCAAAATACGCTTCGGCCTACGCCGGCCTCGCCGTCGCGGAAAACGAGCTGTCGCATGACCCTGAAAATTCCCTTGCGGAGGTGTTGGCCGGGCAGCAGCGGGCACTGGCGGCCGCTGACCGCGCGATTGCTATCGATCCGGCGCTTTCGGAAGGCTACGCGGCGCGGGGCTTCCTGCGATTCACGATCAACTGGGACTGGGCCGGTGCCGAGGCTGACCTGTCGCGCGCGTTCGCCCTCGATCCGGGTTCATATCGAGCGTACACCTGCTACGCCTGTTTTCTCGCTGGCCTGGGACGGTTGTCTGAAGCACTCGAGATCAACAAGAAGGCGATCGAACTCGACCCCCTGTCGGCCGACACCTGGTTCCGGCGTAGCACCCAGCTCAACGCCGCCGGGCGGCTGCCGGAGGCCCGTAAGGCGGCGACGCGGGCACTCGAGATCAGTCCTGAACATGCGTTCGCCTGGTTCAACCTCGGGGTTACGTCGTTGCTTGAAAGTAACCCCAAGGCGGCACTGGCCGAGTTCCGCAAGACGAGCAAGGCACGGCGTGAGGCGGGTGTCGCGATGGCAGAGCACGATCTCGGCCATGCCATGGATTCGCAACGGGCGCTGGATGCGCTGGTCGCCGGCTATGCGTCGACCAATGCATACCAGGTCGCGGAGGCATACGCCTGGCGCGGGGAGCGGGACGCGGCCTTCACCTGGCTGGAGCGTGCCCATGCGCAACACGATGGCATCCTGGTCCAGCTCAAGTTCGATCCGCTGCTCGCCCGACTTCACTCCGACCCGCGCTTTGCAGCGATGGTCAAGAAGATGGGATTGCCGCCCTGACCGCGCCGACGTCCGAGCTGCATTGGCAAAAGATATATCGAACAGAGACAGCCGAGTCCGTCAGCTGGTATCGGCCACATCTGGATGTGTCCATCGAGCTGCTGGAACTGGGCGGCTTGTCGGCGGATTCGCGAGTCATTGATATTGGCGGCGGAGCCTCGACGCTCGTGGATGATCTGCTCGATCGTGGTGTCCGTGACCTCAGCGTTCTGGATGTCTCGGATGAAGCCCTGGCCATGGCTCGAAAACGACTCGGTGATCGAGCAAGAGAAGTGAACTGGGTCGTCGCGGATGTCCTGCACGCGGTGCTGCCGTCCGGCGGCTTTGACCTCTGGCATGACCGAGCGGTGTTCCACTTTCTGACTGATCCAGCCGAGGCCGCTCGCTACGCGCGATGCGCTGCGGAAGCGGTAAGGATCGGCGGACACGCGGTAATTGGCGGTTTCGCACCCGACGGCCCAGAGCGGTGCAGCGGATTGCCGGTCACGCGACGGTCGGCAGAAGATATCGCCGGAATATTCGCGCCCTCGTTCAGTCTTCTGCAAGAACGTGAGGAGCGGCACCGTACGCCTGCCGGGACCGAACAGCCGTTCGCATACGCACTCATGTTGCGCAGCTAGGTCAACATCGAGAGCCAAGGCTGCGGTGACACGTCAGCGCCAGCTGATCGCAAGACGTCACTGACGTTGGCGAGGCAGCAGCTGCTTCAGCTTCGCCTCCATGTTTGCAAGGTCGCTTTCGCCTTGATATCGGGCAACGATGCGGCCCTGGGCATCAATCAGAAAGCTCAGTGGTAATCCAAGCACGCCACCAAAGCGCTCGCCGAGCTTCGCATCGCCCATGACAATGGGATACCGAACCGGGCGCTGTGCCAGCAGTTGTTTGACCGACGCGATATCGTCGTCCATCGAGATGCCAATAATTTGCAGGCCCTGTGCACGGTAGTCGCGCTGCCACTCGGAAAATAGCGGCATCTCCTTGCGGCAAGGCGCGCACCAGGTGGCCCAGAAGTTGAGTAACACCAGCTTGCCCCGGTAGTCGGCGAGATGCACCTGCCCGCCAGCGAGATCGTCGCGAGTGAAATCCGGCGCCACGTCGCCGACCTCTACTGCGGAAGTCGCGCCACACAGCAGCACCAATAACGCCGCAGCGGTAATCCAGCGTAGTGACCTGCTCAATGGCTTGTTCTTTTACGCAATCATTTGGTGTTGGCAGCGGGATAGCCTTTATCGACCCAGTCAGCTCCAAAGTTATCAGCGATATACAGCGCTTTTACCCTGGTAAAGCCCATTTCGTGCAATCTATCGTAGGCGGCCGCGATATTGGGGCAGTGACTCCACGGACAGCAGCCGCAATAAATCACGATCGCAGTGTCTTTCGGTAGTGCGGCAACACGGTCGCTCAGGACTTGCAACCCGGCAGGCGTATTCCCCGGACCCGCATAGTCGGAGCCAGGAATATGCGACTGATCGTACATCGTGCGAAAGCCAACTTGCAGAATCAGCGGCTTTGGCACCGACGAGGATTCAAGTGAGGCCGCAAGATCTGCCGGTTGAATGAGATCAGCGGGCGGAATCGACGCCGTGGGTTCTGTATCCGCAAGCGCCGGATTCATCGCGACCATCAAGATCCACACCGCGACGGAAGCGGAAAAGAGTTTGCAGGACTGACGTGTCATCGCTGGTTGCGTCATAAAATGCCCCGTGTTTGTGCCATCAAGTGGAACGCCAGGAATTGCCGGTTGCCCAATGGTGCCGCCGCACGAAGTAGCGAGACGCGAACGCGCTGGTCCGCAGATCACTGTCAATGCCGTGGACCCGAACTCCGAGCCGCCCCAGGCTGCGGGCGATGGCCAAGCTTCCGTAGTGAACTCCCAGAATCACTACCGGCGTACCGTATACTCGACTACCAATTCTCAAGCGACCTCGCTGCTAGGACGCCGCTGAGGAGCCTAAATCACTCGCCGCTGCGAGGCGAGCATCGGCCGCCTCCATCATGGCCTTGAACCGCGGATGATCTCGGACGGGATCAAGATCCGGATCGACCTTCGCCCAGTTCACGGTTTCAGCTGCATCACTCTCGAATACCGGGCCCAGCAGGTCGAGCACGAGATTGAATTCGCGCAACACCATGAATCCGCACGCAAAGTTGTATCGCATGGTCAGGTTTTCCGGATCGAGCAGTATCGCGCGCTTGGCGAATTCCTTCGCACGATCAGCGTTGCCCAGGTAGCACAGGGCGTAGAAGACATAGCCCAGGGCCATGCCGTTATCGGGTTCCTGGGCGGTGATCAATTCAGCGCGGGCCAAGGTGCGTTGCGCCGCATGACGGGTCCTTTCCGCGTCGCCCATGGCGTTGTAACAACCCATCAACATGGCGACTGAAGAGAAATCAGTCTCCATCAGCGCTGCCGCCTTTTCGTAGTGTTGAATGGCGTCACTGTGCCGGCGCTGCGCGAAATACAGTCGCGCCGCCGCCATGTTCACTTCGAAGGAATCGGGGTCCAGACGAAGAGCGGCCTCGACTTCGGCGAGTGCCAATGCAAAGTTGCCATCGGAGATCAGAACCCGGGCCTTCGCGGCATGTGCCTCCGCAAGAGTTCCGTCAAGGGAGAGCGCCCGTTCGGCCGCAGCCAGGCCGCCGTCCCCAGGTCCGTTGAAATAGAACTTCAAGGCGGCCTGCGCAACGGCCATGAGCGCCCAGGCGGTTGCGTAATCAGGATCGATCTCAGTGGCGCTGCGGCACAGGCGGATGATCGTCTCGCATCGGCGTGCATTGCCGTAGTTGCCGGTCACGCTGAACTGTCGCGCCATCAAATAGACGTTGTAGGCCTCGAGATTCGTCGTTCCGCGCTGCTCGATCGCTTTCTTCTCTTCCGGCAGGAGCTTGAGTTTGAGGGCCTTGACGATGGCCTCGGAAATCTCGTCCTGCAGCGCAAAGATGTCGCTCAGGTCGCGGTCGTAACGCTCGGCCCAGATGTGGTTGTCTTTTGATCCCTCGATCAACTGGGCAGTGATGCGCACACGGCCACCCGCCTTGCGCACGCTGCCTTCCAGCACGTAGCTGACCTTGAGTTGCTTCGTAATTTGCGAAATGTCGACGTTCTTGCCTTTGAAGCTGAAGGCCGTGTTGCGTGAGACGACGGCGAGTGCCGAGACCTTGCTCAAGTCGGTGATGATGTCCTCGCTGATCCCGTCGCTGAAATACTCCTGTTCCGCATCGCCACTCATGTTGGCGAAGGGCAGCACGCAGATCGACACGCGGGCCGGACCGGAAGCAGCAGCGACTGGTGCGGAGCCGGGCGCAGTTTTTGCAGCCTGTGAAGCGCCAGCGCGCGCGATCATGGAACCGAGCGCCCGCAAGACTTCCTGGAACGGCGGGCTCGCGGGATCTTCTCCCCACTTATCGAGGTCGGTGGTATGCAGGGCGCGCACGTCCATCGGCAGGCGGGCCTCTTCGAATCGCACCGGGACCAGGATGCCCCGATCGGCGGCCTCGCGGGCCTCACCGCGCACCCAGCGGGAGGCCACGGAGGTCGGGGTCCAGACCACCAGCACGGCCCTGGCCGCATTGATCTCCGCTTCGATCTGGTCGTCGAATTGCTGGCCAGCCGCGATTTCCGGGTCCCACCACACCGACCAACCCTTCGCCTCGAGCGCGGCGACGAGCGGCGCGACGCGCGCCTTGTCGCTGCGGGCGTAGGAAATGAAAACATCGGCCATGCTTGTTGGACCTGAACCTGGATTGGTCGCGGCAACTCACCTACGACCTTGATACTTGATAGTTTAGCCCTGTTCGGGGGCGGTAGAGGACGCCTGAAGATCCGCGTGTCGGTGGTTCGATTCCGCCCCTGGCACTATTCCAGGACGGAGAGTCATGCGACTAGCGCCGGAGTGAGTGCAAACAACAACGGCCGGCAGGCGAGCCGGGAATACGTTCCCGAGTTCATTCTGCCGGCCGTCGACGAGTCGAGACGAGCGGTCAGTCGGTCAGCAATTCATAGCCAATAATCGCGGCAACGACGGCGCCCGCAATCAGCCATTCGTCGTTGATGCCACCGCTATCGTTTTTCCTGCCGTACTTCTGGCGGCTGTAGTAACCATCGTCATAGCCGCGCTGGAATCCCTCGCGGAAATAATGGTTGTACTCGTCCTGGGCGATGTAGCGTCCGTCGTAACCGTAGTTGGCGTCCTGGTACGCGAAGGCTGAGCGGTAGTCGTACCGCCAACGATCCTCACGGTCAGCACGGCCGGCCCTGAAGCCCTCGTTGTAACCGGCCTGCAAGGCCTGCTCCAGCTTCTTCATGCCATACTGATTGGTCTGGTAGTAGCGGTTATCGCGGCGATACCGGTAGTTCGACGCCGTATAGTAGAACGGGTCGTTGTAGTAGTCGTACCGCGCCTGGTTCAATTGCGCCCGTTGTGCGCGCAGGCGATCTTCGTATTGCTCCTGGAAGCGCAGGTGCTGGATGCGATTTTGCTGGCGCAGGATTTGCGCATCGCGCTCAGCCAATTCTTCCCGCAGCGCTATGTTCTTGCGGTAGAGCGCCAGTTCCTGTTCCTGCTTGCGGATCCGTTCCTGCCGCTCCTGCTGTGAGACACGTTTTTGCTGCAGCTGTCGCTGCTCCTGCTGTCGTTGCTGCTGGAGCTGTTGCTCCTGCTGCTTCTGCAACTGCACCTGTCGTTGCTGCTCCTGCTGCGTTTGCTGCGTTTGCTGTGGCCGCGGTTGCTGCCGCGCTTCTGCTGCCTGCTGCTTCTCTTGCTCTTGCTCTTGCTGCTGACGTTGCTGCTGCTGCTGCGTCTGCTGTTGCTGCTGCTGTTGCTGTTGCTTTTTCTTTTTCTTCTTCTCCTTCTCTTCCCCAGTCTCGTCTGGATTCTGCGGCTGCGCGGCCTGCTCTGGCGGCTGGGGCGCAGCCTGGCCTTCAACGCCCGATACAGCTAGTAGGGAACCCAGAAGGGTCGTGAAGACGAAGGTACCGAATTGCATAGTCATCTTCTGATACTCAAGGTTAAGGATAGCAAATACATTAGTCACTAAATCGCCTGAACAGCCCCTGAACAACAGCGGCTGAATGCTCCAAGCGCCGTCGGATTTGTCTGACAAACGCTTACAATGGAATAGCGTAGGATCAAACCGGCACATCAGAAGAGGTGTGAACGTGTCTGCACGGAGCAAGGCCTGGGGCGCAAAAGCCGGCGCCAGGAAGAGCAAGGCCCGCCGCAAGATTCTCACGCCAAGCAAAGCGAGCCGTGGTCTGGACGCCGCGGACATCGCACTTCCGATCGACGATGAACGCATCGCGGCGCTTGCCACGCAGGTGCGCGAGCGTGGGGGCGCACCGATCGGCGCGTATCGTGAACCACTTTCCGGCAGTACCGTGCTGGTTGCGGCACTGCCGCTCGCGTCCGTGCAGCCGACGCCCCTCCAGCGTGACCTTTCGCCATCACACGCCAGGCGTCTCGCGCAGAAGATCGGGGAGGCGGGATCGTTTCTCGACCCGATCATCGTGGTGCGCGGCGAGAATGGCGACTTCTGCACGCCGAACGGCCGCCATCGGCTCGCCGCCGCGAAGGTGCTCGGTCTGAAGCAAATTACGGCGATCATATCGCCCGACGAAGGACTGGCATTTCGAATCCTCGCGCTCAACACCGAGAAGCCACACAACCTCAAGGACCGGAGCTTGGAAGTGATCCGCATGGCGCGCGCTCTGGCACGCCGCGAGCCGCGCGCGAAGGAAAACGACTACGCCGCGAAGTTCGAATCGCCCGAGTTCCTGACGCTCGGCGTGCTTTACGCGAAGGACAGCCGTTTCGCGGGCGGCGCATACGGCTCGTTTCTGCGCAAAGTGGATCGCTTCAGCGACCGCACGCTGGCAGTGAGCCTGCGCGAGCGCGAGGGCTACGCCACGCGCCTGCGCGAGATCGATTCGCAGGTGCGCAGGATCGTTAAGTCCCTGGAGGCGCGCGCCTTCAAGTCACCGTACCTGCGCACGTTCGTGGTAGCGCGTATCAACCCGGTGCGCTTCCATCGCGCGAAGCCGGGCGACAAGAAGCCGCCAATGCCGATTGCGGCTGCTCTCCGTATCGCGACGGCACCACGCACATCGTGCTCGAGCCGGTGGACTTCATGGCCCGGCTCGCGGCGCTGGTGCCGCCGCCGCGGGCGCATCTGACGCGCTTTCACGGGGTGTTTGCCCCGCATGCGGCGTTGCGCGCCGCGGTGACGCCGGCGGGACGCGGGTCGGGGGCGGGCAGCCGGGCCGGCACCGCCGAGAGCCCGACGCCGCGGCACATGGCGATGACCTGGGCGCGCCGGCTGAAGCGGGTATTCAATATCGAGATCGAGTGCTGCGCGCGCTGCGGCGGGCGGCTTCGGGTGATTGCCAGCATCGAAGACCCGGAGATCATCGCGCGCATGCTGGCGCACCGGCGGGAGCGGGGCGCGGAGGATTCGCCGGTTGCGTCGCTCGGGCCGCGGGCGCCGCCGCCGGGCTCATCGGGAATGTTGTTCTGAATCGGATTGCCGTCGCCATGCTCGTTGTGGCGGGCGAGCGCG
>JANLWE010000015.1:0-32824 GCA_031364365.1 Gammaproteobacteria bacterium
CCCTTTAGAGACTGTCCCCTCCCGCTGTTGTAGAATTCTCGCCCGGGTCGCGGCCCCCTGATGAACACATTCTGAAGACGGGTGGAGTCCCGAAGGATCCATCCACCCATGTCCTGCGCCTCGCTTTGGTCGGCGGTGCGGCGGGAAGGAGAACGCCCTGGTGACATCGACACCTGCAGTGCTCGCGCTCGAGGACGGCACGGTGTTTCGGGGCATTTCCATCGGCGCTTCCGGCGTGACGACCGGCGAAATTGTGTTCAACACGGCGATGACCGGCTACCAGGAAATCCTGACGGACCCGTCTTACGCCCGCCAGATCGTCACGCTGACCTGTCCGCACATCGGCAATACCGGCGTCACCCCCGAGGACATGGAATCGGATTCGATCCATGCCGCGGGTCTCGTGATCCGCGACCTGCCGCTCGCGTATTCGAGCTGGCGCGCGAGCCATTCGCTGCCGCAATTCCTGATCGAGGGCGAGACGGTCGCGATCGCCGGCATCGACACCCGCAAGCTCACCCGCATCCTTCGTCAGGGCGGCGCACAGGGCGGCTGCATCGCGACCGCCGACAAGGCTGATGCCGAAGTGGCGCTTCGCGCCGCGCGCGCGTTTCCCGGTCTCAAGGGAATGGATCTCGCCAAAGTCGTTTCGGTACGTGAACCCTATCAATGGAATGAGGGCAGCATCGGGCGGGCGCCCGAGCGCGTGCTGCGGCCCGGATCGCGACTTCACGTCGTCGCCTACGACTTCGGCATCAAGCGCAATATCCTCCGGCTGCTTTCGGACTACGGCTGCCGGATGACGGTCGTGCCGGCGCAGACGAGCGCGGCAGACGCGCTTGCGCTCGCGCCTGATGGCATCTTCCTGTCGAATGGACCCGGCGACCCGGAACCCTGCGATTACGCGATCGCGGCGATCCGGGAATTCCTCGAGACCGACATTCCGGTTTTCGGGATCTGCCTCGGCCACCAGCTCCTCGGTCTCGCGAGCGGCGCGCGCACCGTCAAGATGAAGTTCGGCCATCACGGGGCCAATCATCCCGTGCAGGAACTTGCGGGCGGACACGTGCTGATCACCAGCCAGAATCACGGTTTCGCGGTCGACGAGGAATCGCTCCCCTCGCAGCTCAAGCCGACGCATCGCTCACTCTTCGACGGATCGCTGCAGGGCATCGCCCGCGCCGACCGTCCCGCCTTCGGATTCCAGGGCCACCCGGAAGCGAGCCCGGGACCGCACGACCTGCGGCCGCTTTTCGAGCATTTCGTGTTCCTGATGGTACGGCGGCTCCAGCAAGTGATGAAGACGCAGGTCGCGATCGTCGAAAGCGTCGTCGCGCGCTGATGGGCAAGCGCACCGACATCAAAAGCATCCTGATCATCGGCGCAGGCCCGATCATCATCGGCCAGGCCTGCGAGTTCGATTATTCCGGCGCCCAGGCCTGTCGCGCGCTTCGCGAGGAGGGCTATCGCGTCATCCTCGTAAACTCGAATCCTGCGACCATCATGACCGACCCGGATATGGCCGATTCGATCTACATCGAGCCGGTCGACTGGCGGACGATTGCGCGCATCATCGAAAAAGAGCGGCCCGACGCGCTGCTGCCGACGATGGGTGGCCAGACCGGCCTCAACACAGCACTCGACCTGGTGCGTGAAGGCGTGCTCGAGAAGTACGGGGTCGAAATGATCGCCGCCTCGCGTGAGGCGATCGACATGGCAGAGGACCGGGAACTGTTCCGCAATGCGATGCGCGGCATCGGGCTCGAATGCCCGCAGTCCTACATCGCGCACGATCTCGACGAAGCTCTCGCCGTGCAGAGCGAAGTAGGGTACCCCACCGTCATCCGCCCGTCGTTCACGCTGGGCGGTACCGGCGGCGGAATTGCCTTCAATCGCGAGGAGTTCGAGGCGATCGTGCTGCGGGGGCTCGATGCGTCGCCGACGGCGGAAGTGCTGATCGAGGAGTCAGTACTCGGCTGGAAGGAATTCGAGATGGAAGTGGTGCGGGACCGAAAGGACAACTGCATCATTGTCTGTTCGATCGAGAATCTCGATCCGATGGGCGTGCACACCGGCGACTCGATCACGGTCGCGCCGGCGCAGACGCTGACCGACAAGGAATACCAGCGCATGCGCGATGCCTCGATCGCGGTGCTGCGACAGATCGGCGTCGAGTGCGGCGGCTCGAACGTCCAGTTCGCAATAAATCCCGACGACGGCCGGATGCTCGTGATCGAGATGAACCCGCGCGTGTCGCGTTCCTCCGCGCTCGCCTCGAAAGCGACAGGGTTTCCGATCGCGAAGATCGCCGCCAAGCTTGCCGTCGGCTACACCCTGGACGAGCTGCGGAACGAGATCACGGGCGGCGCGACGCCGGCTTCCTTCGAGCCAACCATCGACTATGTGGTGACCAAGGTGCCCCGGTTCACGTTCGAGAAATTCCCGGGGTCCAATACGCGCCTCACCACGCAGATGAAATCCGTGGGCGAGGCGATGGCGATCGGGCGGACATTCCAGGAATCACTGCAGAAGGCGCTGCGCAGCCTCGAGACTGGCTGCGACGGACTTACGCCGATCGTCGCACTCCCGCTCGACGCTGACGGCGAGCTGCGCCTTGCCGAGGAGCTCCGCCATCCGGGCGCTGAGCGCATTCGCTTCGTCGCCGACGCTTTCCGTGCCGGCTGGCCGCTCGAGCGCATCGCTGCCGAGACGATGATCGATCGCTGGTTCCTTGCCCAGATCGAGGATCTGGTGCGCGAAGAGGACGCGGTTCGGACTGAGGGAATGTCGGGGCTCACGTTCGAACGATTGCTGGTGCTGAAGCGGAAGGGTTTCTCGGACGCAGCCCTCGCGCGCGCGATCGGTGCGCCCGAGACGCGGGTGCGCGCCCGGCGCCTCGCCTGCGGCGTGCATCCCGTTTACAAGCGGGTCGACACCTGCGCCGCGGAGTTCGCGACCTCGACGGCCTACCTGTATTCGAGCTACGACCAGGAGTGCGAGGCCGATCCGACGCCCCGCCCCAAAATCATGATTCTCGGCGGCGGACCCAATCGCATCGGGCAGGGCATTGAATTTGACTACTGCTGCGTGCACGCGGCGCTCGCGCTGCGCGAGGACGGCTTCGAGACCATCATGGTCAACTGCAATCCGGAGACCGTCTCGACCGACTTCGACATCTCCGATCGCCTTTACTTCGAACCGCTTACGTTCGAGGACGTAATGGAGATCATCAGCCGCGAGAAGCCGCAGGGCGTCATCGTCCAGTTCGGCGGCCAGACGCCGCTGAAGCTTTCCCGCCAGCTCGCCGCCGCCGGCGCGCCGATCATCGGCACGAGCCCCGACTCGATCGACGTCGCCGAGGATCGCGAGCGATTCCAGCAACTGCTCATGAAGCTCGGCCTGCGCCAGCCAGCGAATGCGACCGCCCGGGACGAGGAGCGCGCCATCGAGCTCGCGCGCAAGGTTGGATTTCCACTGATCGTCCGGCCGTCTTACGTGCTCGGTGGGCGCGCCATGGAGATCGTCTACGAAGAGGAGGACCTCCGGCAGTACATGCGCGAAGCGGTCAAGGTCTCGAACGACAGCCCGGTGCTGCTCGATCGTTTCCTCGACCTCGCGATCGAAGTCGACGTGGATGCGATCTGCGACGGTCAGGACGTCCTGATCGGAGGCATCATGGAACACGTCGAGCAGGCGGGCGTCCACTCGGGCGACTCGAGCTGTTCGCTGCCGCCGACGAGCCTCTCGCCGGAGATCCAGGAGGAACTCCGTGAACAGACCCGCAAGATGGCCCACGGGCTCAACGTCATCGGGCTCATGAACGTCCAGTTCGCGATCCAGAACGGCGTCGTATACGTGCTCGAGGTCAATCCGCGAGCCTCGCGCACCGTGCCATTCGTATCCAAGGCGACCGGACGGCCGCTCGCCAAGATCGCGGCCCGCGTGATGGCCGGCCGGACGCTGTCCGAGCTCGACGCCGTGGAAGAGCGCGTGCCGCCGTATTTTTCCGTCAAAGAAGCCGTGTTTCCGTTCGGCAAATTCCCTGAATCGGACCCGATCCTCGGGCCGGAAATGAAGTCGACCGGCGAAGTCATGGGAACCGGGCGGACCTTCGGCGAGGCCTACGCGAAGTCCCAGGCGGCGAGCGGCGTCCGGTTGCCGACCCGCGGCGTCTGCCTGATCTCGGTCCGCGACCGCGACAAGGAGGGCGCCACCGAGATCGCCAGAAAGCTGAACGCGCGCGGATTCGAGATCATCGCGACACAGGGCACCCAGGTCGCACTCGAGGCTGCGGGGATTCCTTGCCGGCGCGCGCTCAAGGTGCGCGAGGGCCGGCCGCACATCGTCGACATGATCAAGAACGACGAGATCGACCTGATCATCAACACGACCGAGGGCAAGCGCGCCATCCGCGAATCGCATTCGATCCGGCGCGAGGCGGAGCTGCGCAAGGTGACTTACTACACGACGGTGGCCGCGGCGCACGCGACCTGCGACGCGCTCGACCATCTCGAGGACCACGATGTCAACCGGCTCCAGGACCTGCACCGTGAGCTTGCCGGCGCATGAGAACTCCGATCACGCTGAAGGGTGCGGAATTGCTCCGGGTGGAATTGCGCAAGCTGAAAGGCGAGGACCGGCCGGCGGTCATCCGCGCGATCGCAGAAGCGCGCTCGCATGGCGACCTGTCGGAGAATGCCGAGTATCACGCGGCGCGCGAACAGCAGGGATTCATCGAGGGCCGCATCAAGGAGATTGAACAGCGGCTTGGCGACGCCCAGGTCATCGACCCGGCAATGCTGACGGACACTGGCAAAGTCGTGTTTGGCTCGACCGTCGAGATCGCACCCGTGGATGGCGGACCCGAGGTCAGCTACCAGATCGTCGGCAACGACGAAGCTGACATCCGCCGCGGCTTGATATCGATCAACTCGCCGATTGCGCGCGCGCTCATTGGCCGGGCGCCGGGCGACGAAGTCGAGGTGGCGACACCCGGCGGGGCGCGTCGCTTCGAGGTGCTCGCGGTACGGCTGTCCTGAGTCAAGAATCCGGAAGAAGTATCTTTTGTAGCTTGTTGTTTTGTTTATAAAATAAGCCCACGTTCCCGATTCGATACACGAACTCCGATGCGGTCTGGCGCGAGAGTTCCGCGAAAATGGCATCGCGATTGTCCCGGGTGTCGACGCGCGCGCGGATCTTGACGAGTTCATGATCGTCGAGCGCACGGCGCATTTCGGCGGCGACGCTCTCGGTGAGCCCGCGCTGGCCGATGAGGACGATCGGGTGCAGGGCGTGGCCGAGCCGCCGCAAGTGCTTTTTCTGATGTTCGGTCAGAGCCATCGATACATTATAGGTTCGCAGGGCGGGGATCATGGCCCGACGCAGTAAGTCGAGCGGCAGGTGGCTCGAGGAGCATTTCTCGGATCCATTCGTGCAGCGCGCGAAGGATTCTGGCCTGCGTTCGCGTGCCGCGTTCAAACTCGAGGAAATCGACCGCGCGGAGAAGCTGATTTACCCGGGCGTTGCAATCGTCGATCTCGGCGCCGCACCGGGCGGCTGGAGCCAGTACGCTGCGCGGCGCCTGGCGGGGAAGGGAAGCGTGTTCGCGCTCGACCTGCTGCCGATGGACGCCATTCCGGGCGTCACGTTTCTCCAGGGTGACTTTCGCGAGCAGGCGGTGCTCGATGCGCTGCTCGGCGAACTCGGCGGGCGACGTGTCGACCTTGTGATGTCGGACATGGCCCCCAATATCAGCGGAGTGGATGTGGTGGATCATGCGCGCGCCGCGGATCTCGAGGCGCTCGCACTCGATTTTGCGCGGAGGGTGCTCGGACCGGAAGGCGTGCTCGTGATGAAGGTGTTCCAGGGCGCCGGATTCCAGGAGCTCCTTGCGGAGGCGCGCCGCAGCTTTCAGGCCGTCCGTATGCGCAAGCCAAAAGCGTCCAGACAGCGCAGTTCCGAGACGTATTTGGTGGCCAGGGGGGCCCGGCCGGTGTAAGGTGAAACCAAGTTGCCGATGCCGTGGTCCAAGCGTGGAATCGGCCGGTATTTGAGGCGTTTCCAGGAGTCCGAGCTTGAACGATCTGACCAGAAATATCGTCCTTTGGGTGGTCATCGCGATCGTCCTGCTCGCGGTCTTCTCCAATTTCGGCCAGCGCGCGGCGGCGCCGGATCCGGTCGCGTACTCGCAGTTCCTCTCCGAGGTCCGCAGCGGCGCCATCAAGAGCGCCACGTTCAAGGGCGACTCAATCGTCGGCGAGCGCACCGGCGGCGCCCCGTACGTCACCCAGAATCCCGAAACCGACAATTCCGTGCTGATCGGCCTGCTTGACAAGCAGCACGTGCAGTTCGACGCGGCGCCACCCGAACACCAGCCGTTCCTGCTGCAGCTCTTCATCTCTTCATTCCCGATCCTGCTGCTGATCGGCGTGTGGATCTACTTCATGCGCCAGATGCAGGGCGGCGCGGGCGGGCGCGGCGCAATGTCCTTCGGCAAGAGCCGCGCGCGGCTCCTGTCCGAGGACCAGGTCAAGGTGACGTTCGCGGACGTCGCGGGCATCGACGAGGCGAAGGATGAGGTCGCGGAGATCGTCGACTTCCTCAAGGACCCGGCCAAGTTCCAGAAGCTCGGCGGCAAGATCCCGAAGGGCGTGCTGATGGTCGGCAGTCCCGGCACCGGTAAGACGCTTCTTGCGCGCGCCATCGCGGGCGAGGCGAAAGTTCCGTTCTTCACCATTTCAGGCTCCGACTTCGTCGAGATGTTCGTTGGCGTGGGCGCATCCCGCGTGCGCGACATGTTTGAGCAGGCCAAGAAGCACGCGCCCTGCATCGTGTTCATCGATGAAATTGACGCCGTCGGCCGCCATCGCGGCGCGGGCCTCGGCGGCGGTCACGACGAGCGCGAACAGACGCTCAACCAGTTGCTGGTGGAAATGGACGGCTTCGAGGGAAACGAGGGTGTGATCGTCATTGCCGCGACCAACCGTCCCGACGTGCTGGATCCGGCGCTGCTGCGCCCGGGCCGCTTCGACCGCCAGGTGGTGGTGCCGTTGCCGGACGTGCGCGGCCGCGAACAGATCCTGAAAGTCCACATGCGCAAGGTGCCTATTTCCGATGATGTAAGGCCCTCGCTGATCGCGCGGGGCACGCCCGGATTCTCGGGCGCTGACCTCATGAACCTCGTCAATGAGGCAGCGCTGTTCGCGGCGCGCGGCAACAAGCGGCACGTCTCGATGGAGGAATTCGAGCGCGCCAAGGACAAGATCATGATGGGCGCCGAGAGGCGTTCGATGGTCATGAGCGACCAGGAAAGGCTCAACACGGCCTATCACGAGGCCGGCCACGCAATCGTCGGCATGAGCCTTCCCGAGCACGATCCGGTCTACAAGGTGACGATCATTCCCCGTGGCCGCGCGCTCGGCGTCACGATGTTCCTGCCGGAGGAGGACCGTTACAGCTACAGCAAGCGGCGCCTCGAGAGCCAGATTGCGAGCCTGTTCGGCGGTCGCATCGCGGAAGAGCTCCGCTTCGGGCCCGACTCGGTGACGACCGGCGCGTCGAACGACATCGAACGTGCGACCAACCTTGCGCGCAACATGGTCACGAAATGGGGTCTTTCCGATCGCCTCGGGCCGCTCTCGTACATGGAGGACGCCGGCGAGGTCTTCCTCGGACGCCAGGTGACGCAGCACAAGCAGGTCTCCGACGTGACGGCGCACGTGATCGACGAGGAGATCCGGCGCGTGATCGACACGGCCTACGGCAACGCGCGCAAAATACTCGTGGAGCACCGCGAGAAGCTCGATTTGATGGCCGCTGCGCTCATCAAGTATGAAACTATCGACGAAGAGCAGCTCAAAGATCTCATGGCGGGACGCGTGCCCAAACCGCCACGCGACTGGGACGAGTCCGGTACGCAGACCGGCGGCCAGGGCGGCGCCAAGCCCGAACCGGTGATCGGTCCGCCGGCAAGCCAGACCTGAGCGGCGGCCGCGACCCCCGGCGTCCCCGCACGCTTCGAGCGTAACCTTCCCATGCGCCTCCAGTGCGGCCGTCACCTGCTCGATTTCGACGGGCCCGTCGTCATGGGCGTTCTTAACGTGACGCCCGATTCCTTTTCCGACGGCGGCCGGTTCTTCGACCTGCCTGCAGCGCTCGCGCAAGCCGAACGGCTGGCCGAAGAGGGTGCCGCGATCATCGACGTCGGCGGAGAATCGACCCGTCCCGGAGCGGCGCCGGTCACGGTCGAGGAGGAGATGCGGCGCGTGGTACCCGTCGTGGAACGGCTCGCCGGATCGCTGGTCGTGCCCGTGTCGGTCGACACCCGGACGCCGGCAGTGATGCGCGAGGTCCTGGCCGCCGGCGCATCGATGATCAACGACGTGACCGCCCTGCGGGCTCCGGGTGCCCTGGAGGCGGTTGCAGCCTCCGGTGCGGCCGTCTGCCTGATGCACATACAGGGCGAGCCCCGAACCATGCAAAATGAGCCGCATTACGCCGACGTGCTCGGCGAAGTGCGCGAATTCCTGCGTGAACGCGTCGCGGCCTGCGTCGCTGCGGGCATCGCGAGAACGCGGCTGGTGATCGATCCCGGTTTTGGCTTTGGCAAGACACTCGAACACAATCTCGAGTTGTTGCGGGGCCTGCCGGCGATTGCGGCGGAGGGTCTGCCGGTGCTCGCCGGACTGTCCCGCAAGCGCATGATCGGCGCGCTGACCGGTCGCGGCGAAGGCGACAGGCTGGCCGGCAGCGTTGTGCTCGCCGTGATGGCCGCGCTGAACGGCGCCAGCATCGTGCGCGCGCACGACGTGCGCGAGACCGTGGATGCGCTCAGAATTGTCGCAGCCGTAAGGAAGAAGTCGGAGGTCCTGGCTTGAGCATGCGATATTTCGGGACGGACGGGGTGCGCGGACGAGTCGGCACCCATCCCATGACCGTGGAGTTCGCGCTGCGCCTCGCGGGCGCTGCCGGGCGCGTGCTCGCGCCGGACGGCGGACGCGTGCTGGTCGGCAAGGACACGCGGCTTTCAGGCTACATGTTCGAAGCGGCGCTCGAGGCCGGATTCACGGCGGCAGGAGTCGACGTGCTGCTCGTCGGCCCCTTGCCGACCCCCGGCATCGCCTATCTCGTGCAGCGTCTCGGTTGCGATTTCGGTGCCGTGATCAGCGCTTCACACAATCGCTATGACGATAACGGCATCAAGTTCTTCGACCGCGAGGGCAGCAAGCTCGCGGACGAACTCGAAGAAGCGATCGAGTCCCATCTCGACGAGCCCGCGCCGACGCGCGAATCCAGCGCGCTCGGGCGCGCGACACGGGTCGACAGCGAGCGGGCGCTCTATCAATCCTTCTGCGCGTCGACCCTGCCTGAGCGGATGCGCCTCGACGGTCTCAAGCTGGTAATCGACTGTGCGAACGGGGCGGCCTACAAGGTCGCGCCACGGGTCGTCGCGGATCTTGGCGCCGAAATCGTGCCGATCGGCTGCTCGCCGAACGGCCGCAACATCAACGACGGCTGCGGATCGACCGATCCCGGACTGCTGAAGCTGACGGTGTCCGGCGTGCGGGCGGATGCCGGAATCGCACTCGACGGCGACGGCGATCGGCTGGTGATGGTGGATCATCTGGGCCGCATCGTGGACGGCGACCAGCTGCTCTATGTCCTGACGAAAGCGCGCCTCGCCGCGGGCGACCTCAAAGGTCCCGTCGTCGGCACGGTCATGAGCAATCTCGGTCTCGAGCTCGCATTGAAGGAGCTCGGCGTACCATTCATGCGCGCCGCGGTCGGCGACCGCAACGTCCTGCAAATGCTGCGCGCGCATGGCGGCGTGCTTGGCGGCGAGGCCTCGGGACATCTGCTCTGCCTCGACAAGACGACGACCGGAGACGGTCTGATTGTCGCGTTGCAGGTCGTCGCGGTCATGAAATCCACCGGCAAGTCGCTCGCGGAACTCGCGGCCGGCATGCAGCGCTTTCCGCAGCAGCTCATCAACGTGCGCGTCGCAAAGCGCTTCGACGCGGCGCGTACGCCTGCTGTCGCCGCGGCCATCGCCGGCGTGGAGAAATCGCTCGGCGGCCGTGGGCGCGTCGTATTGCGCGCCTCGGGTACCGAGCCGCTGATCCGGGTCATGGTCGAGGGCGAAGACGCAGAGACGGTCGGCCGCCATGCCGAAGAACTGGCCGAGGCGGTCCGTGCCGCCGCGCCTGACGCATGAACGCCGCAACCCGCGAGCCGCTGGTCGCCGGCAACTGGAAGATGCACGGCAATCGCGCCGAGGCCACGCGCCTGGTCGGCGAACTCATCACACGCGGCGTCGGCAGGGGCAGTGTGGAAGTGGTCGTCTGTCCACCCTTCGTGTATCTGGCAGAGGTCCGCAGCCAACTGGACGGCAGTCGAATCAGCCTCGGCGCACAGGACGTCTGCGCCGAAGAGTCCGGTGCGCATACCGGCGAGGTCTCGGCCGCGATGCTTGCGGACGCGGGCTGCCGCTACGTGATCGTCGGGCATTCCGAACGGCGCGCACTGTACCGGGAGAGCGACGACCTGGTGGCGCGGAAATTCGTCGCGGCCGGCCGCCATGCGCTGACGCCGATCCTGTGCGTCGGCGAATCGCTCGCAGAACGCGAGAGCGATGCGACGCGCACGGTGATCCTCCGCCAGCTCGACGCTGTGATCTCGAGCGCCGGAATCGGCGCTTTCGCCGCCGCGGTAATCGCCTACGAACCGGTCTGGGCGATCGGCACCGGGCGCACCGCGACGCCGGCCCAGGCCCAGGAAGTGCATGCCCTGATTCGGGGCAGAATCGTGGAAAAGGATGCTACAATTGGCGCTTCCCTTCGGGTCCTATACGGGGGCAGTGTCAAGGCGGGTAATGCCGCAGAGCTGTTCGCGATGCCCGATGTAGACGGCGGATTGATCGGCGGTGCTTCGCTCAAGGCGGACGAGTTCGAAAGCATCTGCGCCGCCGCCGAACGCTGAACGCTTGGCCTGGATGTTGTAAAGACATGCTGCAAAACCTGATTACATTCCTGCACGGCCTGCTGAGCTTCGCGATCGTGGCACTTGTGCTGCTGCAGCGAGGCAAGGGCGCCGATGCCGGCGCGGGATTCGGTTCCGGAGCTTCCGGCACCGTGTTCGGCGCGCGCGGTTCGGCGACATTCTTCTCGAAGCTGACTGCCGTGCTTGCCACCCTCTTTTTCATGACGAGCGTGTCGCTGGCGTGGTTCGCGACACGCCCGCGGGCGGAAGTGCCGAACAGCATCGTCGATACCGTCGTCACCGAGCCCGCTCCCGCGGCCGGCGTCGACGCCGATTCGGTCCCGGCGTTGCCGGAGTCCAAGCCGGCGGATCAGCCTGCGCCGGGCGGGCAGTAACGGATCCTTTTCGATTTCAGTGCCGACGTGGCGGAATTGGTAGACGCGCTAGCTTGAGGGGTTAGTGGGGAAACCCGTGTCGGTTCGAGTCCGACCGCCGGCACCATTCGAGTCCTGGGACTGACCGTCCGGGGGCCCCAAGGGGCCTGCCGGACGGTTACAATGCGGCCGGTTTCCGGGGCACTTCCCGCAGTCGAAAACGGTCGCCATAGTGCTGCATAACTACCTGCCCGCCCTGATCTTTCTCGCCGTCGCCGGCGGCTTTGGTCTGTTGCTGCTCATGCTCGGCTGGGTGCTCGGTCCGCGGCGACCGGATGTCGAGAAGGTTTCACCCTACGAATGCGGATTCGAGGCCTTTGAAGACTCCCGCACCAAATTCGACGTGCGCTACTACCTGGTCGCCATCCTGTTCATCATTTTCGATCTCGAGATCGCATTCTTGTTTCCCTGGGCCGTCTCGCTCGACGCGATCGGCGGCTTCGGGCTGCTCTCGATGGCCGTGTTTCTGGCCGTGCTCGTCATCGGCTTCGTGTACGAATGGAAGAAAGGGGCGCTCGAATGGGACTGATCGAGGCCGCACCTGAATTGGCACCCGCGATCCAGGGCCGGGGCTTCGTCACGACATCGGTCGACAACCTGATGAATTGGGCCCGCACCGGTTCGTTGTGGCCGATGACATTCGGTCTCGCCTGCTGCGCGGTCGAGATGATGCACGCCGGCGCTTCGCGCTACGACCTCGACCGCTTCGGCGTCGTGTTCCGCGGCAGCCCGCGGCAATCCGATGTCATGATCGTGGCGGGGACGCTGGTCAACAAGATGGCGCCGGCACTGCGCAAGGTCTATGACCAGATGCCGGAACCGCGCTGGGTTATCTCGATGGGCTCCTGCGCGAATGGCGGCGGCTACTATCACTATTCCTACGCCGTGGTGCGGGGCTGCGATCGCATTGTGCCGGTCGACGTGTACGTTCTGGGCTGTCCGCCGACGGCCGAGGCGCTGGTCTACGGCATCCTCCAGTTGCAGGACAAAATCCGCCGCACCAGCACCATCGCGCGCGGTTCTGCATGAGCCGCGTCGAGGCGACCGCCAAGGCCATCGCCTCCCGGTTCGGCGCGCGTGCCGCGCGGGTCGCGGCGCTTCCGGGTGAGCTCGCGGTTGAGGTCGCGCACGACGACCTGTTGGCTGTCTGTCGCGAGCTGCGCGATCTGCCGGAGTTCGCCTTCGAGCAGCTCGTCGATCTTTCGGGCATCGACTATCTCGATTACGGCCGCTCTGAATGGACTACTGAGTCTGCAACATCCACCGGTTTCAGCCGCGGCGTCGACCGTGCATCGCCTGCGGAGGAGCGCGCGTCTGACAGGCGTTTCGCCACCGTATATCACTTGCTTTCGGTCTCGCGGAATACGCGCCTGCGGCTGCGCTGCTATTGCCCGCCTGGCGAGCCGCCAATGCTCGATTCGGTGACCGACATCTGGGCTTGCGCGGACTGGTACGAGCGCGAGGCCTTCGACCTCTACGGCATCCTGTTCCGCGGCCACCCGGACCTGCGGCGGATCCTGACCGACTACGGCTTCATCGGCCATCCGTTCCGCAAGGACTTCCCGCTCTCCGGCAATGTCGAGGTGCGCTACGACCCGTCGCTGGGCCGCGTTGTGTACCAACCGGTCAGCATCGAGCCGCGGGTCACGGTGCCGAAAGTGATCCGCAAGGATCGCGTTCCTGAAGTGCCGGGGAGCGGCGGCAATGTCTGAGATCCAGAGCTTTACGCTGAATTTCGGCCCGCAGCATCCGGCGGCGCACGGCGTGCTGCGCCTGGTGCTCGAGATGGACGGCGAGGTGATCCAGAAGGCCGACCCGCACATCGGATTGCTGCATCGCGCCACCGAAAAACTCGCCGAGTCGAAGCCGTTCAACCACTCGATCGGCTACATGGACCGCCTCGATTACGTGTCGATGATGTGCAACGAGCACGCCTATGTGCGCGCGATCGAGAAACTGCTCGGCATCGAGGCGCCGGAGCGCGCGCAGTACATCCGCGTGATGTTCGACGAACTGACTCGGATCCTGAATCACCTGATGTGGATCGGCTCCCATGCGCTCGACATCGGCGCGATGACGGTGTTCCTCTACGCGTTCCGTGAGCGTGAAGACCTGATGGACACCTACGAGGCGGTGTCGGGCACGCGCATGCATGCAACGTACTACCGCCCGGGCGGCGTCTACCGCGACCTGCCGGACACCATGCCGCGCTACCAGGTGTCGAAGTCGCGCGGCGAGCGCGACGTGAAGCGCCGGAACGAGGCGCGGTCGGGCTCCTTGCTCGATTTCATCCAGGATTTTACGGACCGGTTCCCGGCCTGCGTCGACGAGTACGAAACGCTCCTCACCGACAATCGCATCTGGAAGCAGCGCACGGTCAATATCGGTGTCGTCACGCCCGAGCGCGCGCTGCAGCTCGGCTTCACGGGCCCGATGCTGCGCGGTTCCGGCGTCGAATGGGACCTGCGTCGCAAGCAGCCGTACGCGGCGTACGACCGTCTCGATTTTGATATCCCGGTCGGCGTCAACGGCGACTGTTACGACCGCTATCTCTGCCGCGTTGCGGAGATGCGCCAGTCGAACCGCATCGTCCGGCAGTGCATCGAGTGGCTGCGCGTCAATCAGGGGCCGGTGATGCTCGACGACAACAAGGTCACGCCGCCCCGCCGCAGCGAAATGAAGGACGACATGGAATCGCTGATCCATCACTTCAAGCTCTTCACCGAAGGGTATTGCGTGCCGGAGGGCGAGACTTACGCGGCGGTCGAGGCGCCGAAGGGCGAGTTCGGCGTGTGGCTCGTCTCCGACGGCGCCAACAAGCCCTATCGCGTGAAATGCCGCGCGCCGGGATTCGCGCACCTCGCCGCGATGGACGAGCTGGTGCGCGGTCACATGCTTGCGGATGTCGTCGCAATGATCGGGACGATGGACATCGTGTTCGGGGAGATCGACCGGTGAGCGGCCAGGACCCGGGCGGCGGTGCGCTCTCCGAGCACACACGCCACGAGATCGACCGTTGGCTGGCGAAATTTCCGCCGGACCACCGGCGTTCCGCCGTGCTCGCGGCGCTCCGCGAAGCACAGCATCAGAACCGCGGATTCCTGACCACGCCGCTGTTGGACGCGGTTGCCGACTACCTCGGCATGCCGGCCATGCAGGTCTACGAAGTCGCGAGCTTCTATTCCATGTTCGAAACGAAGCCGGCGGGACGCGTGCACGTTTCGGTCTGCACCAACATCAGTTGCATGCTTTGCGGCGCGGACCGCATCGTGGCGGCGGTTGAGAAGCACCTCGGCATCAAGACCGGCGAGAGCACGCAGGACGGCAAGTTCTACCTGAAGCGCGAGGAGGAGTGCCTGGCAGCCTGCAACAACGCACCGATGATGATGGTCGATCATGTCTATTACGAGAACCTGACGCCGGAATCGGCGATCAAGGTGCTCGACGGGGTCAAGTGACGCGATGCGCGCGATGAACCAGGTGGTATTCGAGGCGCTCCAGCATGCCCAGAGCTGGACACTCCCGGTCTACCAGAAGATCGGTGGCTACGAGGCCTGGCGCAAGATACTGCGCGAGAAAACGTCACGCGAGGCGATCATCGAGGAGGTCAAGGCATCGGGCCTCAAGGGCCGCGGCGGCGCCGGCTTCCCGACGGGCGTGAAGTGGAGCTTCATGCCGCGCAACGCCCCCGGCCAGAAGTACGCCGTCTGCAACTCGGACGAGAGCGAGCCGGGCACCTGTCACGATCGCGACATCCTGCGCTACAACCCGCATTCGGTCATCGAGGGCATGGCGATTGGCGGCTACGCGATGGGTGCAACGGTCGGCTACAACTACATCCGCGGCGAATTTCTCGCCGAGCCGTTCCCGCGATTTGAGGCGGCGCTCGCCGAAGCCTATGCGGCCGGGCTGCTCGGACACGACATCCAGAGTTCGGGTATTGACTTCGACCTGCATGCGGTCGCAGGCGCGGGCGCCTATATCTGCGGCGAGGAAACGGCGCTCCTCGAATCGCTCGAGGGCAAGCCGGGCAAGCCGCGCTTCAAGCCGCCGTTCCCGGCGAACTTCGGCCTCTACGGCAAGCCAACCACCATCAACAACACGCTGACCTTCGCGACGGTGCCCTCCATCATGCGCAAAGGTGCAAAGTGGTTTGCCGAGCTTGGCGTTCCGAACGCGGGCGGCACCGCGATCTTTTCGGTGTCCGGCCACGTCGCCCGTCCGGGCAATTACGAGCTGTCGCTCGGCATTCCGTTCCGCGAGCTGCTCGACATCTGCGGCGGCATTCGCGGCGGCCGCAAACTCAAGGCTGTGATACCGGGCGGATCCTCGGTGCCGGTGCTGCCGGCCGCGCTCATCATGGACTGCACGATGGACTACGACTCGTTGCGCAAGGCAGGTTCCGCGGTCGGCACTGGCGCGATCATCATGATGGACGAGACCACTTGCATGGTGCGGGTGCTCGAGCGGATCTCGCGTTTCTACATGGCGGAATCCTGCGGGCAGTGCACGCCCTGTCGCGAAGGCACGGGTTGGCTCACGCGCATGCTCCGGCGGATCCTGGCCGGGCAGGGACGTATGGCGGACCTCGACCTCCTGGTGCAGGTCGCGAACCAGATCGAGGGACACACGATCTGTGCGCTCGGTGATGCCGCGGCCTGGCCGGTGCAGAGTTTCCTGCGCCATTTCCGTCACGAATTCGAATACATGGTCGAGCACGGCGGCAAGAGCATGGTCGACGGTCCATCGCAGGCGGTCGCATGAGCGAAGACGTGGTCAACGTCGAAGTCGATGGCCGGCCGCTGAAGGCGCGCAAGGGCCAGATGATCATGCAGCTGACCGATGCGGCGGGCATCTATGTGCCGCGCTTCTGCTATCACGAAAAGCTTTCCATTGCGGCGAATTGCCGCATGTGCCTGGTCGAGGTCGAAAAGGCGCCGAAGCCGATGCCGGCCTGCGCGACACCGGTCGCCGAAGGCATGAAAGTATTCACCCGCTCGGCGCGGGCGATGGCGGCGCAGAAGGCGACGATGGAGTTCCTGCTGATCAACCATCCGCTCGACTGCCCGATCTGCGACCAGGGCGGAGAATGCGAGTTGCAGGACCTCGCGCTCGGCTTCGGCAGTGCGGAGTCGCGATTCGACGAGCGCAAGCGGGTCGTCAAGGACAAGAACCTGGGTCCGCTCATCTCGACCGACATGACGCGCTGCATCCACTGCACGCGCTGCGTGCGCTTCACCGCAGAAATCGCGGGCGTCCAGGAACTCGGCGCGACCGGCCGCGGCGAGTGGATGGAGATCGGCACCTGGATCGAGAAGAGCGTGGACCACGAACTCTCGGGCAACGTCATCGACCTGTGCCCGGTCGGCGCGCTGAATTCCAAGCCCTTCCGTCACCGCGCGCGCTCCTGGGAGATGACTGAGCACGCGCTCGTGTCCCCCCATGACGGCATCGGCACGAATCTCTGGGGTCACGTGCTGCGTGGGCGGCTGATGCGCGTCGTGCCGCGGGCCAACGAGGACATTAACGAGACCTGGATTGCGGACCGCGATCGCTTCTCGTACGAGGGAATCTACGCGCCGGACCGGCTGCGCGAGCCCATGATGCGTACCGAGGGAAGATGGCGTGAAGTGACGTGGGAGACGGCGCTCGAGGCGGCATCGGTGCTGCTGCGCGAGGCCTTGAAAGAGAGCGGGGCGGAGCGCATCGGATTCCTGGCGTCCCCCGGATCCACGAATGAAGAGGCGTATCTCCTCGGCCGCCTTGCGCGCGGATTCGGATCGCGCAATGTCGATTCGCGTCTGCGCCAGCTCGATTTCTCCGACCAGGCGCAGGATCCGGTGTTTCCGGGACTCGGGATCGCATTGCGGGACATTGAGTCGCTCAGCGGACTGCTGCTCGCGGGCTGCCAGGTGCGGGACGAAGCCCCGATCCTCGCGCATCGCGTGCGCAAGGCCGCGCTCGCCGGCTGCAAGGTCAGCCTGCTGTCCACGGAACCGCAGCAGTGCCATTTCCCCGTGCTGCAGCAGACGGTCGCCGCGGCCGCCGATCTCGCGACGGAACTGGCCGCGCTCGCGAGCGGAGGCGGCCATTCGGATGCACACCGCGCGGTGTTCGAATCGCTGTCGTCGGGCCGGGCCGCGATCGTGCTGGGCGGGGTCGCGATGCGTCACACGCATTTTGCGGATCTGCGGGCTGCGGCCGCGGCGCTCGCCGCGAAAACGGGTGCGAGCCTCGGCTTCCTGCCCGACGGCGGCAACGCCGTGGGTACTGCGCTCGCCGGTGCCTTGCCGCATCGTCTGCCCGGCGGACGGCCCGATCCGAAACCGGGGCTCGACCTGCGCGCCATGCTCGAGTCGCCGCTCGCCGCCTGCGTTCTCTTCGGCGGCATCGAACCTGCGGCGGATATTGGCCTTCCGGTTGCAGCGCAGGTGCTCTCAAATTGCCGACGGGTGATCGCGGTGACGCCATTTGCGGATCCGTCCGTGATGTCGTTCGCGCAGATCCTGCTGCCGATCGGCACGTTTGCCGAAACTTCGGGGAGCTTCGTGAATTGCGAGGGCCGCTGGCAGGAATTCCGCGGCTGCGCGCAGCCGGTCGGCGAGGCGCGCCCGGGCTGGAAGGTCCTGCGCGTGCTGGCCAACCACCTCGGGCTCGAGGGATTCAACCAGGACAGCTCGGCAGACGTGCTCGCGGAGCTCCGTTCCGTCGCGGACGGTGCGGCCTACGATGGGCGTTTTCCGGCGGCTCGCGAGTTCAAGGCGGAGCGGCGGGGGACGACGACGACGCTGCCGATCTACGCAGTGGATCCGATCATGCGCCGCGCGACTGCCCTGCAACTGACACGTGCCGCGCGAAGCGGTTCGGCCGGGAAGGGCTGAGCCATGCCGGACTTCCTCGTCAGCTGGTGGGCCGGACTCGTGCCGGAGCTACAGTCGGCGATCATCGTGACGCTGCAGATTGTCGGCGTCCTGATCGCGCTCGTGATCTCAGTCGCGATGCTGACGCTCGCCGAGCGCAAGGTGATCGGCTACATGCAGCTGCGGCTCGGGCCGAACCGGGTGAGTTTCTTCGGCCTGCCGATTTTCCGCGGGCTCGCGCAACCGTTTGCGGATGTGATCAAGCTGCTGCTGAAGGAAATCATCGTGCCGGGCAAATCGTCCCGGTTCCTGTTCCTGCTGGCGCCGCTGATCGTTCTGGTCCCGGCAATGGCGACCTGGGCGGTCATTCCGTTTTCGCCTGAGTTCGTGCTTGCGGACATCGATGCCGGTCTCCTTTACGTGCTCGCGCTGACGTCGCTCGGCGTTTATGGCGTGATCCTCGCGGGCTGGGCCAGCAATTCGAAGTACGCCTTCCTCGGCGCGATGCGCTCGGCGGCGCAGATGGTCGCCTACGAGATCGCAATGGGCTTTGCGCTGGTCGGCGTGCTGATGGCTGCAGGCAGCCTCAATCTGGGCGAGATCGTGCGTGCGCAGCAGGGCGGATTCGGCAGCTGGAACTGGTTCTGGCTATTCCCGCTCTTCATCGTCTATTTCATCTCGGGGCTCGCCGAAACGAATCGAGCACCGTTCGACGTGGCGGAGGGCGAATCGGAGATCGTCGCCGGGTTCCACGTCGAGTATTCGGGCGCCGCCTTCGCCACGCTCTTCGCGCTGCCCGAATACGCGAACATGATCCTGATTTCGGCGTTGTGCGCCGTGCTTTTCTTTGGCGGTTGGCTCTCGCCGTTCCAGGGCTACCTGCCGGACGGCGCGTTCCTCGCGCAGCCGGGTTTCTACTGGCTGTTCCTGAAGATCTGTATCTTCCTGTTCGTATTCCTGTGGGTCCGCGCGACCTTTCCGCGCTATCGGTACGACCAGATCATGCGTCTCGGCTGGAAAGTGCTGATCCCGATCACCTTGATCTGGATCGCGGTCGAAGGCGTGCTCGCCTGGCTCCGGATCGGTCCCTGGACGGATTGAAGGGCACATGAAACGCATCCGCTCTTTCTTCCAGACGCTGTTTCTCGGCGAGCTCCTGAAGGGCCTGACCGTCACCGGGCGGAATTTCTTCCGGCGCAAGGTCACGCTGAATTATCCGGAAGAGAAGGCGCCGCAGTCGCCGCGCTTCAGGGGACTGCACGCGCTTCGCCGCTACCCGAACGGGCAGGAGCGCTGCATTGCCTGCAAGCTCTGCGAGGCGGTGTGTCCGGCGCTCGCGATCACGATTGATTCGGAAGTTGCCGAGGATGGCACGCGTCGCACGACCCGTTACGACATTGACCTGTTCAAGTGCATCTATTGCGGTTTCTGCGAAGAGGCCTGCCCGGTGGACGCGATCGTCGAGACCCGCATCCACGAATACCACATGGAGAACCGCGGCGAGAACATCATGACCAAGGACAAGCTGCTCGCGATTGGCGACAAGTATGAGGCGATGATCGCGGCCGACAAGGCCGCCGATTCCCGCTTCCGCTGAGCCATGCTGGTCGAAATCCTGTTCTGGTCCTTCTCCGCGGTGCTGGTCGGCGCCGCGCTCGGCGTCATCCTGTCCCGCAATCCCGTGCACTCCGTGCTTTACCTGGTGCTCTGTTTCTTCAATGCCGCGGTGCTCTGGCTCCTGATCGAAGCGGAATTCCTCGCGATCGTGCTGGTGCTCGTCTACGTCGGCGCGGTCATGGTGCTGTTCCTGTTCGTCGTGATGATGCTCGACGTCAATATCGAGCAACTCCGTGAAGGCTTCGCCCGAAATGCGCCACTCGGCGCCCTGATCTCGCTGATCATGATCGTCGAGCTCGTCTACGTACTGTGGATCCGTCGGCTCGGCATTGATCTCCCCGGCGCCGTCGCGCCCCTCGCGGAGGGACACAGCAATACGGCCGAAATCGGTGCGGTGCTCTACACGCAGTATGTCTATCCATTCCAGCTCGCGGCCATCGTGCTCCTGATCGCAATAGTGGCCGCCATTACGCTTACGATGCGTCGCCGGCCGGGCCTCAAGCTCCAGGACATCTCCAGCCAGGTCGCGGTCCGCGCGGCCGATCGAGTGCGTCTCGTCAGCATGCCGGTGGAGCGCGAACCATGATCACGCTCTCGCACTACCTGCTGCTCGCGGGCCTGCTGTTCGCGATCGCAGTCGCGGGCATCTTCATCAATCGCAAGAACGTGATCCTGCTCCTGATGTGCATCGAGCTGATGCTGCTTGCGGTCAATTTCAACTTCGTCGCGTTCTCGCGCTTCCTCGGCATCCTCGACGGGCAGATCTTCGTGTTTTTCATCCTCACGGTTGCGGCGGCGGAGGCGGCGATCGGTCTCGCGATCCTGGTCGTGCTGTTCCGCCAGCGCCGCAGCATCAACGTCGAAGAACTCGACGCGATGAAGGGGTGAACGTGTCGATCGTGAACCTGTGCCTCCTCATCGTGCTTGCGCCGCTGGCGGCGGCGATCGTCGCGGGCCTCGGCGGCCGCCTCATCAGCCGCGCGGCGGCCCACACGCTCTGCATTGCGGGCGTCACGGTGTCCTTTGCCGCTTCCGCCTGGATCCTTGACCAGATGCTGGATGGCGCGCCCGTACTCAACCAGTCCATCTATACCTGGGGGGTCAGCGACGGGCTCTCGATGGAGATCGGCTTCCTGGTCGACAACCTGAGCGCGCTGATGATGACGGTGGTCACTTTCGTGTCGCTTGCCGTGCACGTCTACACGATCGGCTACATGCGCGACGACCCGGGGTATCAGCGATTCTTCGCCTATATTTCGCTGTTCACGTTCGCGATGCTGATGCTCGTGATGTCGAACAACTTCCTCCAGCTGTTCTTCGGCTGGGAGGCGGTCGGGCTCGTGTCCTACCTGCTGATCGGGTTCTGGTACAAGCGGCCGACCGCGATCTTCGCGAACTACAAGGCCTTCATCGTCAACCGCATCGGGGATTTCGGTTTTATCGTCGGCATTGCGGTAATCGTTGCCTACATGGGAAGCCTCGATTACATGGAGGTGTTCGAACGCATCCCGCGCGCGATCGGGCACGACCTGTTCCTGACGCCCGGCGAGCCGAGCAAGGTCATCACGGTCATCTGCGTCGCGCTGTTCCTCGGCGCGATGGGCAAATCGGCGCAGTTGCCGCTGCACGTCTGGCTGCCGGATTCGATGGAAGGCCCGACGCCGATCTCGGCCCTGATTCATGCCGCGACGATGGTGACCGCGGGCATCTTCATGGTGGCGCGGATGTCGCCGCTGTTCCAGATGTCCCCGGATGCGCTGCACTTCATCGTGGTCATTGGCGCGACGACCGCGCTCTTCATGGGTCTCCTGGGTCTCGTCAACAACGACATCAAGCGGGTGATCGCGTACTCGACACTGTCGCAGCTCGGCTACATGACCGCGGCACTCGGCGCGGGCGCCTACGGTGCCAGCATCTTTCACCTGATGACGCATGCGTTCTTCAAGGCGCTCCTGTTCCTCGCCGCAGGCTCGGTCATCATCGGCATGCATCACGAGCAAGACATGCGCCGCATGGGCGGGCTCAAGCGCTACATGCCGATTACCTACTGGACCTGCCTGATCGGCTCACTCGCCCTGATCGGTTTCCCCGGGTTCTCCGGCTTCTTCTCGAAGGACATCATCATAGAGGCGATCGGGCACAGCGACACGGAAGGTGCCGGATACGCCTACTGGTGCGTACTGATTGGCGTGTTCGTGACTGCGCTCTACAGCTTCCGGCTCGTGTTCATGACGTTTCACGGCCGTGAGCGCATGGACGAGCACACGCGCGAGCATCTGCATGAGAGTCCCTGGGTCGTCACGCTGCCGCTCATTGCGCTCGCGATTCCGTCGATCGCAATTGGCTGGCTGACCGTGGGGCCCATCGTATTCGGCGACTTCTTCGCCGGTGCGATTGCACATGCGCAAGACGGGCCGCTCGCCGAACTCGGTCGCGAGTTCCACGGCCCGGCCGCCTTCGTGATGCACGCCATCCGCTCACCCGTGCTCTATCTCGCGCTCGGGGGAATCGTCGCCGCCTGGTACCTCTACCTGAAGCGGCCCGAGCTGCCGGATCGCATCGCGACGCGCTATGCGCGGCTCTACCGGCTGCTGGTCAACAAGTACTACTTCGACTGGTTCAATGAAAACGTCGTGGCCTCGGGCGTTCGCAGTTTCGGCACCGGCCTGTGGAAGCGCGGCGACGAGACGGTCATCGACGGCTGGCTGGTCAATGGCAGCGCGCGCACGATCGGCGCGCTCGCGTTGATTGTGCGCCGCGTCCAATCCGGCTACCTGTACCACTACGCGTTCGCCATGATCATCGGGCTGTCGTTGCTGCTCGGCTGGCTGCTATTGAGATCCTGAAATGCCAGTGCCTGCAAAAATACTGAGCTGGCTCATCTGGCTCCCGATCGCGGCGGGAGTGCTCGTGCTGCTGCTCGGCGAACGGCGCATCGCGCTCGGTCGCTGGGTCGCACTCGCAGCGTCGCTCTCGACACTCGTCCTCTGCGTGCCCTTGTGGGCCGGATTCGACCTTACGACGCACGCTTTGCAATACGGGGAGAAGGAGCCGTGGATCGGGGCGCTGAATGCCTGGTATCACCTCGGGATCGACGGCATCGCGCTGCCGCTTATTGTCCTGACGGTATTCATGACGCCGCTCGTCATCATCTCGGCCTGGACCACGATCGAGCGTCGGCCCGCCCAGTACTTCGCCGCCTTCCTGGTGATGGAAGGCCTGATGATCGGCGTGTTCTCCGCGGCCGATGCATTGCTCTTCTACGTGTTCTGGGAGGCGATGCTGATACCGATGTTCCTGATCATCGGTATCTGGGGCGGAACACGGCGGGTCTACGCCACGATCAAGTTCTTCCTCTATACGTTTCTGGGTTCGGTCCTGATGCTGGTGGCGTTGATCTGGCTGTATCTCGACGGCGGCAGCTACGAGATCGCCGCCATGCACCGCCTGCCGCTCGGCATGACTGAACAGGTCCTGATCTTCCTGGCTTTCTTCGCCGCCTTCGCGGTCAAGGTACCGATGTGGCCGGTTCACACCTGGCTGCCGGATGCGCACGTGGAGGCGCCGACCGGGGGATCCGTCATCCTCGCCGCGATAATGTTGAAGATGGGCGGGTACGGTTTCCTGCGTTTCAGCCTGCCAATCGCGCCGGACGCGAGCCGGGAGCTTGACTGGCTGATCATCACGCTCTCACTCATCGCGATCGCCTACATCGGGTTCGTCGCGCTGGTCCAGCGCGACATGAAGAAGCTGATCGCCTATTCGTCGATTGCGCACATGGGTTTCGTCACGCTTGGCGCCTTCGTTGCTTACGACATCTGGCAGACCACCGGATCCGTCAGCGGAGCGGCGATGGGGCTCGATGGCGCGATGGTGCAGATGGTGTCGCACGGCCTCGTGTCCGGCGCGCTGTTCCTCTGCGTCGGCGTTCTCTACGACCGGCTCCACACCCGGGACATCTCGGCGTATGGCGGTGTCGTCAACACGATGCCGGTGTTCGCATTCTTTGCCGTGCTGTTCGCGATGGCGAACGCGGGCCTGCCCGGAACCTCGGGCTTCGTCGGCGAGTTCCTGGTGATCGTCGCGGTCTTCAAGGCCAACTTCTGGTACGCCTTTGTCGCGGCGTTGACGCTGATTCTCGGCGCCGCCTACACGCTCTGGCTGGTTAAGCGCGTGATCTGGGGCGACGTCGGCAACGACGGCGTGGCGTCGCTCAAGGACCTGAATGTGCGCGAGTTCATCGTGCTGGCGACGCTCGCGCTCGCTGTCCTGTTCATCGGCGTATGGCCGGCGCCGCTGCTCGACGTCATGCGGCCGACGATCAGCTTCCTGGTCGAGCAGCTGATGGTCAGCAAGCTCTGAGCCCGCAATGGAAGTCACGCCCATGGTTCTGACGCTTGCGGATGTCCTGCCTGCCGCTGCGGAAATCTTCGTGGCGGGCGCTGCCTGCCTGCTGCTCCTCATCGAGGCGATCTTCGGCTCGCGGGCGCGGGACGTCATGTTCCTGCTCGCAATCGCCGCGCTTGCGGGCGCCGCCTGGATCACGTCGACAGTCGCGGTTTCGGAGCCCACGGTCATCCTGTACGGGCATTACGTCGCGGACCCAATGGGTACTGTGCTGAAACTTTTCGCTTACGGCGCGGCGGCCGTGACGCTCCTGTATTCGCGCGATTACCTGGTGCGGCGCGAATTGCTGCGGGGCGAATACCTGGTACTCGCGCTCTTCGCGGTTCTCGGAATCCAGGTGATCGTGTCGGCCGGGAGCCTGCTCTCGCTGTATCTCGGCATTGAGATCATGTCGCTGTCGCTCTATGCCATGGTCGCCTTCGATCGGGAGGATGGCGTCGCCGCCGAGGCGGCGATGAAGTACTTTGTACTCGGCGCGATCGCCTCCGGCGCGCTCCTGTATGGCATCTCGATCCTGTACGGCGTCACTGGGACAATCCTGCTCGACGGAATCGCGGCCTCAGTTGGTGCGGGCGACGCCGACGCGATCGGATTGCTATTCGGTCTCGCGTTCATCGTCGTCGGCGTCGCATTCAAGTTTGGCGCCGTGCCATTCCACATGTGGCTGCCCGACGTCTATCACGGCGCACAGACACCGGTGACCCTGTTTGTCGGGTCCGCTCCAAAAATCGCGTCCTTCGCGCTCGCGATGCGTGTGCTCGCGGAGGGGCTCGGCGGTGCAGTCGATGCCTGGCAGGACATGCTGATCGTGCTCGCCGCGCTTTCGATGATCGTCGGTAACGTGGTCGCGATCGCGCAGACGAACATCAAGCGCATGCTCGCGTATTCCACGATCTCGCACGTCGGTTTCATCCTGCTCGGGGTGCTGGCCGGGAATGCGGCGGGCTACCGGGCGGCGATGTTCTACACATTGACCTACGTGATCATGACGACCGGCGCTTTCGGCATCGTGCTCTGGCTGTCGCGGAAGGGATTCGAGGCCGACGCGCTCGACGACTACAAGGGCCTCAGTCGCCGCAATCCGTGGTTTGCCTTCGTGATGCTGCTCATGATGTTCGGACTGGCCGGCGTTCCGCCGACGGTCGGCTTCTGGGCCAAGCTCCAGGTGATTGCGGCCGTTCTGAACGTCGACCTGACCTGGCTTGCCGCCCTTGCCGTGCTGATGTCGGTGATCGGAGCCTATTACTATCTGCGCATCGTCAAACTGATGTACTTCGACGAACCGATGGATACAAGCCCGGTCGAGGCGAAAATCGCGGTCCGCATCATGTTGAGCGTGAATGGAATCGCGATACTGGCGATCGGCCTGTACCCGGGGATGCTGCTCAGGCTATGCGCGCAAGTTCTTCCGTGAGTGTTTGTAAACCCGCGAACCGCTGACTATAATGCGCGCCCCTGTTGCGGGGTGGAGCAGTCTGGCAGCTCGTCGGGCTCATAACCCGAAGGTCGCAGGTTCAAATCCTGCCCCCGCTACCACTTTTCAATAACTCCGGCCTTGTGCCGGGGTTTCTGTTACTGCATCTATGTCGCGCCGTAGAACTGCGGAACGGGGGGGCTGCACGGTCCATGTACCGCGCGATCCGCACTTGCGGCACTTTGCTTTGCAGCACATGATCGAGCGATCACCTGACCATTCCGGCACACCATCGCCATGCCGAGGGAGAAGTCGGCGCGCACATGACCTTCCTTGACGCGGCCCTCCGGGTTCTTTGCCGATGGTCAACCGATGAGCACGGTCGACCTCTGAGGTGACCCGATGACCGACCCGATCGCGGACCTCATCGGCGACTACTGCGCGTTCACGGCGCTGCAGCGCGACCGCCTCGCCGCGCGCGGAATCGACATCGCGCCCTACGAGCTGAGCCACCTTGCGGTCCGCGTCCCCGAGTGGGACCAGTACGTGCACCTCCGGACGGTCCTCGAGCGACACGCGATCGCAAATCTCGAGAACGTCTGGAACGGTCGGCCGATCTCCATGATCCTCCTCGCCGAGCCGCTCCGCGTCCTCGACGGCCAGGTCGTCCCGCTCATCGAGCTCATCCCGCCGGTCCACCAGCGTGTCTACAAGATGGGCCTGGAGCACCTCGGGGTGGTCGTCGGCGAGGAGGTCGACGCCTTCTCCCGTCGACACCGGCCAGCGCTGACCGGCCAGCAGTTCCAGAGCGCGGCGAACGAGCCGTACTACGTCCTGTTCGAGGACTTCACCCACGTGAAGTTCCACCGCCGCTCGCTGCGCGCGGTGGTCGAGCTGGAGCGCGGGACGTTCGACGGCGTCCACCACGTCGACGACTGGTTCCCGCAGCGGCTGGTCACGGCCACCGGCCCGAACCCCCTGCCCCGGTGAACCAGCCTCCCGCCGTCGGCGGGCTCCTGGACCTGACGTTATGGCAATGCATTTGCTCGGCGCTCTACCGCGTTCGGGTCCGGATATCAGGCGAGAAGGTGAAGCCACGAGACGAGTGGTTCGAGGTAAGCAATCCCGGCGTAACGGGTTCTTTGGAGGATAGGAAATTCAAACGGCCTTCTCGGGTGATGGGTCATTGTGCGATGGCGCAGCGACTGGCGCGCGTCGGTCCGGCGGCGACGCCGCGCCAAGGTTTCTTCTGGTCGGGCAGGCCGAGGAGGAGGGCGACCTATCGCAACTCGACCTCGATCCAGTCCGTCTCTAATCGAAGTAGCGCGCCCCCGCTACCACTTTCAAGAACCCCGGCCCCACGCCGGGGTCCTGTTACTGACCGGCGTCTGCTATCGACCAAGGCCCGTTCATGCGCCATGCGGACACCGGAGATTCATAACCATGGTCGATGCAAAAACGCTCGCCATCTACTTCGCGTAGCCGATTCGCGATGCGCGACCATGCGCAGCAAGCGGTGGCGGACTCCTGCCCGCACCTGCTCGATGGTTCAGCTGTAGCAGAATACGTCTAGCTTGTTGCCATCTAAGTCGCGGAAGTAGGCGGCGTAGAAGCCGTCGCCGCCCTCGGCGCGCAATCCGGGAGGGCCTTCGTCGGTGCCGCCGAGCTCGAGAGCCTTCTCATAGATTCGATCGACCTTGTCGCGCGAATCGACCGCGATACCGGCCATCACTCCATTGCCCACCGTGCCCGGCCGGCCGTCGTAGGGCTTCATGATGCAGAGCATCGGTTTGTCCATGGCTGCGGCCCAGGCGGAGCCGCGGTCGCCGAACTCCATCATGCGTTTGACGCCCATCTCAGCCAACATTGTGTCGTAGAACGACCGGGCGCGAGGCAAGTCGTTGGTGCCCAGAGTCACGTAGCCGATCATCGCAATCTCCTTCGGGGTTGACGCTCGAATCTAAGCACGACCAAGCTGGCGCGTAAATGGGGCCAGCGCCGGCAGATCGGTGGGTCTGCCAACATCCGCTTCGAAAGACGATGCGCTACGACCGGTCAAGGCCGAATGCAGGCGTAGGCGTGGCTTCGATGCGGGAAACCAGCGCAATTCAACTTCAATGAATTCAGGCATGTGCGAAATCCAACTCACGCCCCGCCACCAAATTCAAGATCCCCGGCCCGGCGCCGGGGTTTTTGTCATTGCATCCGCGGCGTTACCGGAGGGCGACCCGGTACGAAACATACTCCGTCGACGTCCCCCCGCTACCACATTTACCTACTGTTGAATCGGATCCAACGGTACGAAGCAAGGTCGCCTCGAAGCGGCCTTGTTCGTTTTGGAGACGGCAGTCTTTCGGCGACCGTGCGGTCGTTCGCTACTACGGTCGATGTCGATCACCGGCCAGCCGCCTGTGGAACCCTGCGGCACATGGCATTCCAGGCTCGATCGCAATACAGTTGGCGTGGTCAAGTTGCTGACTGCCGATGCAAGGTGCGCCTCGATGAAGCTCTATTACCACCCGGTATCCACGGTTAGCCGGCCAATCGTGCTGTTCGCCCAGGATAGCGAGATCGCCCTAGATTACCGGTTGGTCGATCTAATGGCCGGCGAGCACCTGCAGCCCGCATATGAGGCCATCAACCCGAGCAAGCTCGTACCAGTGCTCGAGGACGGCGAATTCCGGTTGACAGAAAGCTCGGCCATCCTCAAGTACCTCGCCGACAAGATCAACTCGCCCGCCTATCCGAAGGATCTGCAGCAACGTGCGCGGGTCAACGAGATGATGGATTGGCTCAATACGGGCTTCTATCGCGACTTCGGATACAGCCTCGTCTATCCGCAGATTTTCCCGCACCACAAGCGGCGGAGCGATGAAGCCCAGGCCGCAGTTGTAGAGTGGGGCAGGGACAAGGCGAAATTCTGGCTGGCCGGGCTCGATCGGCACCTGCTCGGCGGTGACAAGAAGTTCTTGTGCGGCAACGAGCTGACGATCGCCGACTACCTCGGCGCAGGCATCCTCTCAATCGGCGAAGTCACCCATTGCGATCTCGCGCAGTATCCAAATGTTGCGCGGTGGTACGCATCAATGAAGGCGCGGCCCAACTGGGCAAAGGCGAACGAGGCGTTTTACGGGATGGTGGCCGCCAATAAGGAAGCTTCATTCGTGACGGTCTGAGGCCGGGCGGATAAGGGCAATTATTGCCTTCATCGGTTGGCTCATCCTTCTGGTCGTGTGCTGGCCGTTGGCATTGGTGGCGCTGATTTTGTGGCCATTCGTGTCGCTGATCTCACTGCCTTGCGCTGCTGAGGACCATTCTGTTTTTGCCCGCGCGAGTGCTGGGTCACAAGCCGAAGGCATGGGCATCAGACATTCGCGCGTCTTGTGCGCAGGGATTTGGCGTTCCGACGCGACGACACGCAACTCACGCCGCTGGCTCTTTAGAAGAATGCGTACCTGTGATACCGGTTGGAGCCGGCCCCCGCTGCCAAAACTATCAGAATCCCGGCCTCGCGCCGGGGTTTCTGATATTGCATCCACGTCGCCCCGCGAAACGCAGGCGCAGGCGGCCATCCTGCACCGGCGCGCGGTAAAACGTCACAAGCGCGAGGGAGACGCGATAGCCTAGTAGATGTAGATACTGTGCAAGTGCGTGCTTTGGCCGGGTACGTAGATGTCTGGTCTTTGCATGGAGCAGCGATGTGAATAAGCCACAATTCAAGCTCATCATGACTACGGATCCAGGCACAAAGCGGTGGATGATGGAGCTCGGCCGCGCGATTGTGTTTTTCGGTGTCCTCGAACGGCTAATGCTCGACTGGGCCGCACTGCTTCGCTGCGATCCAAAGGTGCTGGCGAGGCATCAGAAGGCCGACATGAAGAAGATCGCACGGCTCTTGCACAAGGCCGTGCAAGACTCCGACCATGGCGTTCCGCCGGCGACACGTAATCGGGCGCTCGCAGCAGTTAAACGGGCTGAGAGGCTTACCAACCCTCGCAACGATATTGCGCACTCCCGCGTTAAATTCATGCCGGCGCAAGATGGAACACATGTCCCAATCGGGCTTGTGATTGCCAAACCGTTGCGGGCTGGACGCAGAGTCTTTGCGCTACGCCGGTTCGAGTGGCTGGTAGAATTCGTGCAGGAAGCGAAGGCGACTACGAAAGAGATGCAGGCTGCAATGGAGGGCCTGTCCGACGCTCTCGCAGAGCGAGAATCCGCTCAAGTATCGGCCGAAGCGGGCCGGTCCTGACTGCCCGTGACGGCGGCTTCTGCCGCCGCGAAGCCTGTCCGCGAATGAGTGCCATCGCAAAACGGCTTGGTCGATGAACCGCCGCAGCGGCAGAGCGCAAAGGGCCGTCTCGGAATGGGATACGACACACCGTTCCAGTCCACCAGTGTCACGTCGTCACCGTCGACCAGATAGGGTCCGTTCTGCCGGACTTTGATACTCGCCATGTTCCTACCTCCTAGCTGACTGGCCCGCGCGGCGCTCGGCCGGGGATTCACCAGCATAACCCTCTGCGCGAGTCGTCTCCCGCCGCCCGGGCGTATAGTTACCGAACAATCAGGGCAGCCGCACCGGAGGGCCAGTCATGACGATTGCAGCATCCGTGCAGAATCATCTCGTCCGTGAGGGCGTGAGCTACGAGCTGATCGAACATACCCGCACCCTGGACAGTACGCATACCGCGCACGCAGCACATGTCCCGGGCGCCCAGCTCGCGAAGGGAACCGTCCTGAAGGACGACCAGGGTTTCGTCATCGCGGTCGTGCCAGCCACGCGAAGGGTCGACCTCGGCGCCATGCACCGGCGCTTCGGGCGCCCACTCGGGCTTGCCACCGAAGGCGAGGTGGCGAGCCTATTCGGCGATTGCGAGCCGGGCGCGGTGCCTCCACTGGGCGTGGCGTATGGCATCGAAAGCATTCTCGATGACAGCCTCATGGAGGAATCGGACGTCTATTTCGAGGCCGGCGATCACCGCGGTCTCGTGCACGTCAGCGGGACCGATTTCCAGAAGCTGATGGCTGGTGCGCCGCACGGCGACATCAGCCGTCACGTGCAGTCTGCACGCTGACGCCGGCAACTTGATCGCAGCACCAGACCTTCGTCGATGACCGGTGTTGGGCGTCAATGAACAACTGCTCCCGAGTCTCACCTTGTATATAAGCCCCGTAGGCGATCCCCCGCTACCACATTGAAGAGCCCCGGCCCCGCGCCGGGATCGCTGTTACTGCGACTCCTGCATCGCGAACGTGCTGCTAGGTCGCAGGCGTGTCCATCGGCGGTCCGATGCCGCTTCAAACGAGTGGTGCACCAAACAGGCGACCATGAAAGGCTAGGAGGAGAGCAAAGCCTGCAATGACGCTGATCAGCCGCAGGATCCCGATCTCGCGAAGCGCGGGACTGAGCTTGTTCCTGCCGGCGGCAATCGCGGCAAAGGGAATGTTTGACGTCGCTTGAGCAAACCGGCTCCATGAATCTCCGAAGATGCGACGTCGCTTGGCATCAATGGAAGCCGTGCCGCCAAGCGCGAGTACGAGTAACGAGCCAAAGAGAATCACGGACGCCAAGTCGCCGTTCACGATGAGGTGCACGAGCGCCCAGAGCGCAACGCCCCAGAGGAACGGGTGGCGCGTAATGCGGACGATGCCGCGAGCGATGTCCACTCCCTGTGCGAGCTGCGATTCCATGCCGACTCGAGTTGGGCTCGGTGTTGCAAGGCCGATTCCGACGAACAGGAAGGCGATGAGGACGGTCGCGAACACAAGGGGCTGCAAACCGACGAGCTGGCCCCATAGTTCAACCGTAGGTGCCCGCGCGTAAGCCCTGCTCATCCAGATGATTCCGGCGACTGACGCGACGGCGAACACGGCGCGATAGCGTCCCTCACCCATGCGCGCCACCACGACGTCACGCAGTCGCGTCCCCGAAACGCCGAAGTGGATCAGCAGGAAGAAGGCACTTGCGGCGATGAGCGAGGACATGGCGTTGGCTCCCGTTGCGGTGATGCCTACACTTTATCAGTCGTGCCGCACGACACATCGCGGCCGCAGCCAGCAGTCATTGAGACAATTGATCGGGGTGACAGACACTTTTCGAACCCTGGCGCGGGGCCGGGGTTTCTCTTTATCTGATGCACTGCCCGTTTGTGAACGCATAGCCTATATTTGCGAGTCATGAATAATTCGCCACTCCAGTCCGGTTCCCCACAGATGCTGCAGTGGGTGCTGGTGCCGGGCGCAGTTGGTTTCGCTGCAGGTTTCTTTGGTCCGGTCTTGCTCAATCCGGAGGCAAATACGGGACCGATGCTCGGAATTTTCGTCACCGGCCCCGGCGGGGCGATTCTCGGGGCTATCCTTGGCGTGGCTGTCCGTGCGCTGCGTCTCCCGGCCGCTCGCCAATGGCAGGTACTCCTGGTCGCCTGTGCCGTGCTGGCAGTCGGAGCGCTCTACCTCAGTCTGCCCGAGCCCAAACTGCGCGGTAACATAATCGATGCGGAAATCCAGAAATGCACGCCACCCGCTCAAGCGCTCGACAGAGTCATGACTTTCTGGGAGAAGCGGCTGGCTGGGACCGCCGCGAGACCTGGCTGGCAGGCTGACGCACGCCGCAGCGCCCATGCCGACCCGGGCGTTGTTCTCGAGCTGAACGTCTCGCAAAAAATCCAAGTTTACGAGCAACGTAAGCCGTGGGATCAAGGCCGTATCACGACCACGGGCTGGCAAAGCGTAAACGTGGTGAAGCGTTACTACGCCCGCTACGCGGGCGGATCGTGCACCGACTACCCGGTCGGGACGAAAGCGTTGCATTACGCGGTGTACCCAGCCGTTTTCCCGCCCCCGCCATCCGGCGGTCCAGTGGAATGGCCTCCTACGAGCAATGTTCCGAGGTTTCTCGACCTGAGCGTCCTCCTGCCCGTTCCGGATGAATTGCAGCCCCTCATTGGAAAAGATAAAGGATAGGAAATCCAAACGGCAGTAGAGGAGGGCGATCTACCGCAATTCGACCTCGATCCAATCCGTCTCCAATCGAAGTAGCGCGCCTCCGCTACCAACCTTTTCATGGAGCCCCGGCCCCGCGCCGGGGTTCAATGTTTCAAGGCAGGGGTGTT
>JANLWE010000027.1:0-29181 GCA_031364365.1 Gammaproteobacteria bacterium
CGATTTGAACTTGCCGCCCTCGAGCATCATCTCGCTGGTGGTATTGCTGCCTTCGGCACCACTGGAGCTGACCTGGGTGTATTGCACACCGGCGATCGCGTGCGAGGCCAGGCAAAGCCCCGAAATTGCGAGACAACCGGTCAGAAGGCGCATAAACATCACTCCTCGAGCTTGGTTCTTCACAGCGGGATCAATCAGACGCGCTTGAGCGCCACGGCGGCGATGAAACGCACGCCCGAATCCGAATCGGTGAGCGCCGTGTTGCACAGCGCGCGCGTACGCGGATCATCCGGAAACTGCAACAGTGCCGAGCGCAGCAGCGCGGAGCGGATTTCCGGCGCACGGGACACGCCGTCTTCTTCGCCGAAGTCGAGCGCAAAGGCCTTGGCGATTCCGTCCAGTGATTGCTTGTCGGAGTGCACGGCAAGCGCGCGCGCCGCGCTCATTCTGACCGCGAGTTCCGGGTCATCCAGCAGCGCGATCAATTCGTCCACGGCCCCGGGATCGGTGGAGAGCGCCAGAGCATCGGCCGCCTGCCAACGAAGCTGCCCGCTCAACAGCTCGCGATCCGTCGCCTTCTGCAGGAATCTCGTGCGTTCGGCGGCAATCATTCCGCCGACAACCTGGACCGTTTTCTGCACGTCGATGGTGCCACCCAGAAGGACCCCGGCGGCCAGATTCAGAATCGGACTGATGCGACTCCACAGGGTGCGAATGCCCGAGCGGTCCAGTGCCCAGTCCGTCTTGTCGATGGCCGCGCTCACTTGCGGCAATTGGTCGGTATCGCCGAGCTCGAGGAGGGCGACGGAAGTCCATGCCTGGAGCCAGTCGTTGCCGGCGCCTTCGCTGGAAATCTGTGTCAGCGCCTGGTGCGCGCGATCCGTATGCAGCACTGCGAGTTCGCGCACGATGCGCGGACGCAGATCCGCGCCCTGCTTGTCGCTTGGACGGCGCTTGGTGACGGTTTCAGCCGCCCATTGAAACGTATTTTCATCGCCGGCGCTGAAGAGTGCCGTCGCCATGCGCATCGCGCGATCCGCATCATCGCTATCGAGCTCGCCGCGCAGCGACTTGATCGCGCCTGCATCCTTGAAATTGCTTGCCAGCGCGATCCGCGCCGCGTCCACAACGACTTCGTCTTTGCGGTACTTGGCCAGCCGCTGCACCGAGGGAAGCCCGCGCGGATCGGCGGCGCGGCCGAGGCCTGTTGCTGCATCGGCATAGTAGGGCGCATTTTCCTTGCCATCCGCGAATCCCAGGATCGTCACCAGCGCGCGCTCGCGATCGTCGCCTGCGATCGCATTCGATCCGATCAACGCTCCAAGACCACGGAGCGCAGCGCCACGCATTTGCACGACTCCCTGGTCAACGCCTTGTTCGGCTTCTGCATCGCCGCCCATGTTGCCCATGATCGAAGCCTGCTCGGCGTTCTCGGCGAGCCAGCTCAGGAGCACGAAGGCACGGCGCGGGCCCATGCCGAGAATCGCGTTGAGGCAGCCATCCTTCATCCAGTCGGCTGTCACGAGCTGGACGCAATTCACGTAGAACTGGCCCGCCGCCTGCGCTTCGCCGATCTGTTCGAGTGCTTTCGCCGCCTCGACGCCGCGGATCCATGGATCCGCGAAGCCCTGCTGCATTTCCTGCTGCATCAGTTCGCTCTGGCGTTGGGTCATTCCAGGCATGGGTGGGGCAATGCCCAAGGCACCCCCGATCATCATCTTCGCGATGCTTGTCGGTTTCGTCATCTCGGCCGCCTGCTCTTGCATTTTCTGCATTGCAGGACCCGACATCATCCCGGCCATGCCCTTCATGAGCCGGCCCATCACATTGGTCTGGCGCATGAGGCCGGCACGCAGCTGCTCGACCGCGCGATCTTCTATTTCCTTCGAGAGCACGCCGCGGCCCTGTTCCACGAAATAGCGCGCCGCAACTGGATTGTCGCTGTCGGAGAGCGTATCGGCGTCGAGCATTTCCTGGATCGGGTCGGGGACGGCGGCAGATGGCAGAGGACTCGCAACCACCACGCAGGCGAACAGCGCCAGCATTTTCAGGCGGTGTGGCCGCATGGCAGTCGACTGGTTCGGAATCCCGCGCACGATGCCACCACTCGATGGTTCTGACATTCTTGTATGGCACGGAGTATGCCTTCGCTGGTCAAGCGTCGCACCGACTTTGATGGCTGGTTAGCAGATCCAGGCCTGGCCGGGAGTCGCCTGCCAGATCAACGCCTGGTTGTTGGCCGGCATCGGATGATCGGCGACGAGGGCGAAACCGGCGCCGCGCGCGAGCGCACCCACCGCCTCGAAGTCGCGGATGCCGGATTGCGGATCCCGCGCGTGCAGCAATGTGTCGAACGACTCGTTGCTTTCCGATGTGTAGTCGCCGCCGTAGCGGAACGGCCCGTAGATGGCGAGTACCGCTTCCGGTTTCACGACTGCGGGCAATCCGGCGAACAGGGCCTCGACCTGCGGCCAGTGCATGATGTGCAACGTGTTGGCCGTGAATACGCCGTCCACGCGCCGCACGTCCCAAGGCAGTTGCGTCACGTCGAGTTCGACCGGTGCGCGCAGATTCGACGGCCCTTCATTGAAAATTCGCTTGCGCAGGGCAGGCATCGATTCCGCCTGCTCGGATGGCTGCCAGACGATGCCCGGCATTTCGGTCGCGAAGTGCACCGCATGCTGTCCGGTGCCGCTGCCGATCTCGAGCACGTGCTTGCAGGCCGAGAACGCCGGCCGCAGCACCTGGAGGATCGGGCCCTTGTTGCGCTCGCAGGCATCCGAGTGCGGCAGCATCGCAGCAGTATAGAGTGCGGCATGGCGACGGTTTCTTACGTCCTTGCCGGAATCCTGCTTTACTTCGCAGCCGACTGGCTGCTGCGTCGAATCGAGGCGCGGGCTGGCCGCATCCTCGAGTACCGGACCTTGCTGTTCTTTGGCCTGCTGGCCGCCCTGTCATTGATCAGCTTCGCCCTGATACGGGCACTGCTGCAACGCTGACACCGTGATTCCGCGCCCCGGCGCGCGGGGCGGCCTGCGGGCTTGACCTGGATCAATGCCGGGCGGCGGCCAGACGGCTCATGCTTCCCACCCGGACCTCTGAGAGGAGGGATGGTGCTATCCTGATTTCGGGGAGCGCAGAGTCGAAGGGGGTTACATGAGCGACGAAGATCCGGATGACGGCGATAAGCGCGTACCGTTCATGCAGCGGGTGCTCGACAACCCGTTCCTGCTTCTCTTCCTTGGCGTAACCATCCCAACGGTGCTGTACATCCTCTGGGGAGTGATGGAACTCACCCAGATCCCTGTCGCGCCCTGAATCCCGGGAGAAGCCCATGGCCATTAGTCCGCCGACCCGGCGCCTGTGGTGGAACGAACCGATTCATCGCTTCGAGCTGATCTGGATCGTCGTGGCCTTCCTGTGGGGCCTCGTGATGTTCTTCATGATGATTTACTGGCATGCGGTCGGTGGCCAGAACCTGGCCACCGAAACCTACCGTACGACGCCCAACGCGTTTTATGCCAAGGCCGAAGCCATGGTCGCGCAATACCAGGTGCGCGACCTCGGGGTCATGCCCGTCGTCAAACCGCCGGCGGGCGCGGACGTGTACCTCGTTGGCCGGATGTGGCTCTGGTATCCGGCGCTGGAGCTGGAACGAGGCCAGACCTATCGATTGCATCTTTCCTCGCTTGACCTGCAGCACGGATTCTCGCTCCAGCCGGTCAACATCAATGTCCAGGTTCACCCGGGTTACGAGCACGTGATGACGATCACCCCGAACCAGACGGGCGAGTTCACGATTGTCTGCAATGAGTACTGCGGGCTGGGTCACCACACGATGCTGGGGAAGATATTCATCGTGGACCGCCCCTGAGAGATGACCATGAAAAGCAGCGTATTCCGGACTTGTGCATCAACTGGCCTGAAGGTGGACCTTGATGCGCAGGCACTGATCAAGGCCAATGCCGTTGCGGCGGTGATCTTCCTCGCCATCGGCGGACTGTTCGGTTTGAGCGTCGCGCTGACGCGCTGGCCCGACGTGCATCTGCTGCCGGCGAACTGGTTCTACCTCGCACTGACGGCACATGGGCTCGACGTACTGCTGCTGTGGATCATCTTCTTTGAGATCGCGCTGCTCTATTTTGCCTCCGCGATCCTGCTGAATTGCCGGCTCGCTGCACCCCGGTGGGGCTGGGTCGCATTCGGGTTGATGCTGGCTGGCGGCGCGATCACGAACATTGCCGTGCTGCAGGGCGAATCGACCGTGATGTTCACGTCCTATCCGCCGATGATGGCGGCGCAGCATTTCTACCTCGGCCTGATCCTGTTTGCCGTCGGCGCGCTGATCGGCTGCGGCATCTTCTTCGGCACACTCGTCATCGCGCGCGACGAGAAGACCTACCAGGGCTCGATCCCGCTCGTCACCTTTGGCGCGCTGACCGCGGCGATCATCGCGGTGTTCACGCTGGCGTCCGGGGCCATCATCCTGATTCCGACCTGGCTCTGGAGCCTCGGAATCATCAGCACCATCGATCCGCTGATGTACAAGCTGGTGTGGTGGGCGATGGGCCATTCGTCGCAGCAGATCAACGTCTCCGCGCACGTTTCCGTGTGGTACCTGGTCGCCGCGATGCTGTTCGCTGCCAAGCCGCTCTCGGAGAAGGTCAGCCGCAGCGCATTCCTGCTCTACATCCTGTTCCTGCAGCTCGCCTCCGCGCATCACCTGCTGGTGGAACCCGGGCTGAGCTCGGAGTGGAAGGTATTCAACACCAGCTACGCGATGTACCTCGCGGTGCTCGGCAGCATGATCCACGGGCTCAGCATTCCCGGCTCCATCGAGGCGGCGCAGCGCCAGCGGGGTTTCACTCGCGGCTTTTTCGAATGGCTGCGGAAAGCGCCCTGGAGCAACCCGGTCTTTTCGGGAATGTTCCTGTCGCTCGTGATGTTCGGCTTCCTCGGCGGCATCTCCGGCGTCGTGATGGGCACCGAGCAGATCAATATCATCATGCACAACACCCTGTACGTGCCGGGGCACTTCCACGGCACCGTCGTTGCCGGCACGACGCTCGCCTTCATGGCGGTCACCTACCTGCTGATCCCGCTGGTCTTCGAGCGGCAGATCCGCTTCCCGCGGCTGGCGCAGTGGCAGCCGTACGTGTTCGGGTTGGGCGTCGCGGGCATTTCGCTCTTCATGATGGGAGCCGGGACCCTCGGCGTGGCGAGGCGGCATTGGGACATCACGTTCGCGGATGCGGCGCTCAGCTTCAGCTATCCACCCGCCGCGTTCCTGATGGTGACGCTGAACGGCATCGCTGCAATTGCGGCAGCGACGGGCGGCCTGATGTATGTCATCGTCGTCGTCGCCTCAGTCTTCTTCGGCAAGAAGGTGGAAGGCAAGATTCAGATCGCCGCGCCCATGGGGCCACGTGTCGCGTCCACCTACGGCAGCGCGGAAGCGGTCAAGGTGCCTGGCACGCTGGTGCTCGTCGGCGTGTTCTTCATCGCCTTCGTGCTGTACTACTTCGTCAACTGGAAATACCTGTCTGACATCTGGCCGATGCGCTAGCAGGAGTTGGCGCATGGAGAGCATGCGATGCGACGGGCTTGCCGCGGCACTTGTGGCGCTGCTGGCGGTTGTTCCGGCGATGGCGGTCGCGACGGAGCCGGGGCTGCCGGCTTTCGACGCGGGCGTGGCGCTCGATGCAAGCCAGGCGGTCATCGGCCGCACGCTGTCCGATCATGTGCTCACCGACCAGCGCGGCCGGCGCATCCGCCTGAATGAACTGCGGGGCCATCCGCTCGTCATCAGCCCCATCTACACGTCCTGCTTCCACATCTGCCCGACGACCACGACCAATCTGAAAGCGGCCGCCGATGTCGCCTTCGATTTCCTCGGCGAGCAGGCGTTTACGGTGCTGACAATCGGCTTCGACACCCCCCGCGATACGACGGAACGCATGCGCGACTACGCCAGCGCCCGTGGCATTGACTCGCCGCAGTGGATATTCGCAAGTGCCGATGCCGGGACGGCCGCGCGGTTGCTGGACGAGATCGGTTTCACCGTCGCCCCGGCGGGCGGCGGCTTCGAACACCTGATCCAGGCGACGGTGGTCGATGACCGGGGCGTCATCTATCGGCAGGTATACGGCCAGCGATTCGAGACGCCGCTGCTGGTCGACGCGTTGAAGCGCATTGCGCTTGGACAGGGTCTGGAGGCGGCGGCGCGTCCTTCGCTCGCCGAACGGATCCGTCTCATCTGCACCACGTTCGACCCCAAGACCGGGCGCTATGGGTTCGACTATTCGCTGGTGCTCTCCGCTGTCCTCGGCGTACTCATCTTCAGCGGCATCGCCATAGTCATCTGGAGGTCGTGGCGGGAACTGGCAACGCGGGACCGGAATTGATGAGTTTTCGCGGCGCCTTGCGCCGTGTATTCGACCTGCTCGAGACGCTGTGCGCGCGGGTGCTGGGCCCCGGCTGGAATCCACTGGTCCAGCTTGGAGCGCTGGGCTGGTTTTTCTTCTGGATTGTCGCGGTCAGCGGCATCTACCTCTATATCTTTTTCGACACCGGCATCACCGGCACCTATGAGTCGATCGAGGCGATCAGCCGCGACCAGTGGTGGGCCGGCGGAATCCTGCGGAGCCTTCACCGTTATGCGTCCATCGCCCTGCTGGTCACGGCGGTGGTGCACATGCTGCGTGAGTACGCCAGCGACCGGATGCGCGGCAATCACTGGTTCGCATGGCTTACCGGCTTGCCGCTGCTGCTGTTCATCTTCGTCTGCGGCATCACCGGATACTGGCTGGTCTGGGACACGCTCGCGCAGTTCGTGGCGCAGACGACCAGCGAGCTGCTGGACACACTGCCGATCTTCGGCGAGCCGATCGCGCGCAATTTCCTGAACCAGGCGTCGCTGTCGGATCGCTTCTTCTCGCTGATGGTGCTGATACACATCGCGGCGCCATTGTTGATGCTGCTGTTCATGTGGGTGCACATCTCCCGGCACGCACGGTCGCGCGTGAATCCCGCGCGCGGACTGGGCGCCACGGTGCTCGGCGTGCTGGTCGCACTGGCGCTGGTGCACCCCGCGCTCAGCCAGGCGCCTGCCAATCTCGACACCGTACCCGCGACCATCGGTCTCGACTGGTTCTACCTGGGGGCTTACCCGTTCGTCGTTAACGATGGCGGTGCGGCGGTTCTTTGGATATCCATGGCCGTGCTCCTGCTGCTCGCACTGCTGCCCTGGCTGCCACCTGCGCGCACGCCGCCGGCCGCGGTCGTCAGCCTGCCGGACTGCAACGGCTGCGGCCGCTGTTACGCCGACTGCCCCTTCGACGCCATTGCGCTCGCGGCGCGCAGCGACGGCTTGCCGTATCTGCAGGAGGCGGTTGTCGATCCCGGAAAGTGCATGAGCTGCGGGGCCTGCGTCGGCGCCTGCCCCACCGCCACGCCGTTTCGCAGCGCAGCGGAATTCTCGGCGGGCATCGAACTGCCTTACCTGAAGCTGACGGCCCTGCGGCGGGAGCTTCACGAAGCCGCGGCGCGCCTGACCGGCGAGGCACGGCTGATCATTTTCGACTGTGGCCGCGGCGCCGCCTCGCCGGCGTACGTTGATGGATCCACGGCGATGGTCCGCGTGCCCTGCGTCAGCATGGTGCCGCCACCGGTCATCGATTACGTACTCACACACAAGCTCGCCGACGGCGTGCTGTTTGCCGGGTGCGCGGAAGACGCCTGCTACTTTCGCATCGGCGACCGGCTGACGGCGGAGCGCATTGCGGGGACCCGCGATCCCAGTCTGCGGGGGCGCATACCGCGCTCGCGTGTCGCCGTGTCGTGGGCGGGGCGCGGCCAGGGCTCCGAGCGAGCCGCCGACATCGCCGCATTCTGCGGGAGCCTGCGCACACTGCCGCCAATGACGCGCAATGCCGGCACTGGTTTCGCTGCCGCGTCGCGGCGCCCGCCGGACGGCTGGCCGACGCCGCTGCGCTGGGCCGGCCGGATCGCTCTGCTTGCGGCGCTCGCGTTGCCGGTGGGGGCTTTTGCGAGCTGGCCCGCGTGGCGGCAGTTGTCGCCGGATCACGCGGTGATCAGGCTGTCGTTCAATCATGCGGCCAAGACTGTGGTCGAGTGCCGCAAGCTGACAGTCGCGGAAATGGCGAAGCTCAAGCCCAACATGCGCCGTGCCGTCGGCTGTCCACGGGCGCGTTGGCCGGTCTCCGTCGAGCTGACGCTGGATGGCGACCTGCTGTATCGCGGAACGCATAAACCCGCGGGGCTGTGGGAAGACGGGCCGTCGACGATATTCGAAAGTTTCGTCGCGCCAGCCGGTCGCCATACCCTGGACGTGAAACTGCGCGACACTGGACGTGCCTCGGGCTTCGACTACGAGGAAACGATCAATGTCGAGCTGGCCGAGGCGCAGAATTTCGTGATCGATTTTCGCGCGGAACAGGGCTTCACATTCCGATGACGACCAACCTGATCGAATGGCGGGACGAGTTTTCGGTGGGCCTGCCGGAAGTGGACCATGAACATCGCGAGATGATCGCGATGATCAATACGCTGCAACTGGAGTCGGCCGGCGGAGCGGAAATCGCGAGCGTGCTTGCGGCGCTCGGCGAGATCCACGCGCGCATCAGCGCCCATTTCGCGCTCGAGGAGAAGAACATGACTTCGCTCGGGTATGAAGGCTATCCCGAGCACAAGGCGGATCACGAAAGCCTGCTGGACGACCTCCGCGACCTCATGGATGAAGTCGCGACCAGCAGGCACTTCGACCCCGCGGTGCTCGGCGCGCGGCTGTCCGCGTGGTTTGTCGGTCACTTCAGCACGCTCGATGCGCGGTTTCACCGCCGCATGGGCGCGCAGCGCTGAGACACCATCAGACGCAGCTTCGATTCCTTGAAGGGGACGTTCACCTTCAGCGACTGAAGGTGAACGTCCCCTTCAAGGAATTAGAGGCCAAGCGCGAGCGTCCAAGCGAGGGCGAGCAGGGCAACGGCGGCGGCACCCGCCGCCCATTGCACGCCGTGACGCCCGGGCGCGGGCATCGGCAGACGGGCAGCGAGGGCGCCGGTCGCGGAACCCACGATGAATCCGGCGAGGTGCGCGAGGATATCCGTGTTCTCGCCGCCGGTGCCCGTGAACGCGAGCAGTGCGAGTCCGCCGATCAGCGGCGAGGCATTTCGCATCCAGCGCGACCAGTTCCGCATGTGACGGCGCCAGCCGTAGGCCGCGATCAGCCCGAGCGCCGTGAACACCGCGGTCGATGCGCCGAGCAGGTGATGCTCGGGCGGATGCAGTGCTGCATCGATGCCATAGGCGACACTGCCGCCGAGAAGTATCAGCAGCCAGGCGATGCCCGGACCAAAGAGGCGTGCGGCCGGAAATCCAAAGAGCGCGCCGAAGGCGAGGTTCGACAAAAGATGCAGCATGTCGGCGTGCAGCGTGAGCGCGGTCAGCACGCGCCACCATTCGCCGCGCGCGAGGAATCCTGCATCGAGCACGCCCGCCGAGACCCAGCCCCGATCCCCGGCGTGAGAGATCGACGCGAGTGTGACGGCGATCAGCACGATCGCATAACCGATCACGCCGTAAAGCGCGTGCGGATGGCTCGGCCAGACCACGGGCGGTGCCGCCTGCCGCGGGTTCTCGCGCAGGTAATCCCGGAGTTCATGCGCCGCGCGGGGGTGGTCCTCGGGCGCGACCCAGAGGCTCGCGCCGGTCGCCGTCGTCCGGCGCTCGTAGGGGATGCCGACCGCGTCGAGCACGAAGGCCCAGTCGGCGCATTCCCTGGGGGGCAGCTCGGGGGTGAGGGGAATCCGGATCGGCAGAATTGGGGGCAAGGGAACCCTCGAGCGGCCAGGGGACTTTTGAGATGATGCCGGATGGGCAGGGTTCAACTACAGTGAGTCCCATGTACGCACCGCAACGCGATCAATCGACGGGGACGGACGAGAAACTGGGCCGCTGGATCCTGGGTGGAGTCCTGCTGCTCGCGATCGGCGCCGGCGTCTGGTACTGGCAGAAGCGCCAGGCCGGGGAGCCCGAGACGCCACCCGCCGCGCCGCCGCCGGTCGCGGCAAGGCCCGCGATCCAGAATCCCATTGAGCCGATCGAGAACATCGATCCGAACCTCGCCGCTTCCGAGCAGGTCGCGACGTTGATCGGCACGCCGCGCTTCGAGGCGATGTTCATTCCCGACGACTTCGTCAAGAAAGTCGTCGCGACCGTCGACAACCTGGCGCGGCCGGACGTTGCGGCACGGATGAATCCGGCAAAGCCGCCCGCGGGCGATTTCGTGACGGCGGGTGCCGACGAAAATCTCGTCCTCGGCGCCGCGAATTTCGCGCGCTATGCGCCCTGGATTGAGCTCGTCGATTCGCTCGACGCGGATGCGACCGCGGCGCTGTACCGGCGTCTCTATCCGCAGTTCCAGTCGGCCTATGAACAGCTCGGGAATCCGGACAGTTATTTCAACGATCGCGTGATCGAGGTAATCGATCACCTGCTCGCCGCGCCGGAGCCGCCGGCGACAATCGCGCTCGCGCGCCCGAACGTGCTCTACGAGTTCGCCGATCCCGCGCTCGAGGCGGAATCCTCCGGCCGCAAGCTGCTGCTGCGCATGGGTCCCGGCAACGCCGCGCGCGTCAAGATGAAGCTCCGCGACATCCGCGACCGGATCGCGAAAAAGCCTCAGTGACCGTCGCGATTACGCGCTAGTTCGAGGATCTCCGGCTCGATTGCGAGCAAGAGGGCGGCATCACCGCGGCTAAAGGGGACGTTCCCCTTTAAAGGGGAACGTCCCCTTTGATTCCTCCGGAGCCACCAGACCGCGCCCGTGCCGATCTGCCAGGACGCCTGGCGTCCGTCGATCAGTCGCGCCGCGATTTCACCGAGGGTCGGCTGGTGGCCGACCAGCATCACGGGTCGCCCGGCCTCCGGCCATCCCGCGACGCGCAGGAGCGTCGCGACATCCGTCCCCGGTGCGAGGCTCTCGTTGGTTTCGAAGGAGCGCGCAAGTGTGAGTGCGGTCTCCTGCGCACGGCGCGCGGGCGACACGATGATTCGCAGGTTTGCGGGCAGTCGCGGCGCGAGCCATCGTGCCATCCGCTGCGCCTGCATGCGGCCGTGTTCGGTCAGGGGACGCGCCGAATCGGGGTCGCCGCCCGCCGCTTCCGCATGCCGCCAGAGAATCAGTTCCATCAGGACATCCGCCGGACCGCGAACTGGCGGCCGACCGTTTCCCATTGGGGCGCTTCCGCATCGAGCGCCGCGGCCGTGAGGGCGTTGCGAGCAAGCCAGGATTTCGGCAACTCGAGTGAAAAACGCGAATCACTGCCGGTCGCGCGAAACGCCGGCAGGCGGACGCGCGTACGCCGCCGCAGCAGGGTCGAGGCGAGCCTGAGCGCAAACACCAGATTCCAATCCCCGTTCTCGATCCCGTCGGTGCCGAGCTTCCCCAGCTTGCCGCGATGCGAGAGCACGATGCGCGCAAGCCGCTGCTGCTCGACGCGCGAGAATCCAGGCATGTCGGCGTTCGAGAGCACATAGGCCGAATGCTTGTGGTACTGCGCGTGGGCGATCGAGAGCCCCACTTCCGCGAGGCGCGCAGCCCAGTCGAGCAGCATGCGGTCTGGATCCACCTCGCCGCGCTCCGGAACCAGCTGGTCGTAGATGCGTAGCGCGAGATCCTGCACGCGCGCCGACTGCGCGGCATCAACGTGATAGCGGCGCATGAACTGAACGACGGTCGCCTCACGCATGTCATGGTGCATGACGCGCCCGAGCAGGTCGTAGAGCACGCCGTGACGCAGGGCCGCCTCTGAAACCGTCATCTGTTCGACACTGAGTTCATCGAAGATCGCGTACAAGATCGCGAACCCGCCCGGGAGCACCTCTGCGCGTCCCGATTTGAGGCCGGGAATCCGGTCAGGATCTGCGCGCCCGGCGGCGATCAGGAGGTCCCATAACTGATCGAGTCCCTCGCGAGTGATGCCGTTCGCAGTGAACTTGTTTTGCACGAGGATGCCCTCGATGCTGCGCGCAGTCCCGGAGGAACCGACGGCCTCCTGCCATCCGGAGCGCATGTAACTTTGCGACACGACCGCGAGTTCCTGGCGCGCTTCGAGTACTGCGGCCTTGAGGCTCTTCTTGTCGATGCGCCCGTCCGGAAAGTGCCGCAGGCTCGAGCTGACGCAGCCCATGTAAAGGCTTTCCAGCAGCTTCGGCTTGAGACCTGCGCCAACGATCAGTTCCGTCGAGCCACCGCCGATGTCGACGACAAGGCGACGGTTCTCGGCCGGCGGCAACGCCTGCGCGACGCCGAGATAGATGAGGCGCGCTTCCTCGCGGCCCGCGATGACCTCGATCGGAAAGCCGAGCGTCTCGCGCGCTTCGCGAAGGAACGCGGAGGAGTTCTTCGCGATCCGGAGCGCATTGGTCCCGACCGCCCGCACGGCATCCCGCGGCAGTCCGCGGAGCCGCTCCCGGAAGCGGGACAGCGCCTCGAGTGCCCGTGCCTGGACCGCGCGGTCGAGCCGCTTGTCGGCGGTCAGTCCGGCGCCGAGCTGGACCTGCTCGCGCAGCGAGTCGAGCGGATAGATCTGGCCGTCGACGATGCGTCCCACCAGGAGGTGAAAGCTATTGGATCCAAGATCGACCGCAGCGAGGGTTTCGTGACGCGCCATTCGCCGGGCACGGTAGCACCCGCCCGTCCGGCGCGTAAACTGTTGTTGTCATCGAAATGTAACCTGCCAACCGGATGCTCATCGCCGGCATGACCCGCAAATCCACCGCCCGAATTCCGCTGCTCAACCGCGAGCTCGGCATTCTTGCGTTCAATCGTCGGGTTCTGGCCCAGGCAGCCGACGAATCCGTGCCCTTGCTCGAGCGGCTTCGCTTCCTGACGATCGTCTCGTCGAATCTCGACGAATTCTTCGAGATCCGCGTCGCGGGCATCCGCGAACAGATCAAGCTCGACATCACCGATCCGGGCAACGACGGCAAGATGCCGAAGGAGGTACTCGCGGTCGTGACCCGCGAGGCGCGGGATCTTGTTGCAAAGCAGTTCGAGCTCCTGAACGACGTGCTGCTGCCGGCGCTCGCCGAGGCCGGCATCCGGTTCCTGCGGCGCGGCACCTGGAACGATGCGCAGCGGACCTGGGTGCACGATTACTTCACGCGCGAAGTACTGCCGGTGCTGACGCCCATCGGCCTCGACCCGGCACACCCGTTTCCGCGCCTCTTGAACAAGAGCCTGAACCTGATCGTGGAGCTCGAGGGCCGCGATGCCTTCGGGCGCGGGTCGCGGGTTGCGATCGTCCAGGCGCCGCGCATTCTCCCGCGCGCGATCCGGCTGCCGCCGTCCATTGCCGACGGCGAGTACTCGTTCGTTTTCCTGACCTCCGTGCTGCACGCGCACGTCGACGAGCTCTTTGCCGGCATGACGGTCAAGGGTTGCTACCAGTTCCGCGTCACGCGCAATTCCAACCTGTTCGTCGACGAGGAGGAAATCAAGAATCTCCGCATCGCACTCCAGGGCGAATTGCTGCAACGGCATTTCGGCGACGCCGTGCGGCTCGAGGTGGTCGAGGAATGCTCGCCCGCGATGATCGAGTATCTGCTGCAGCAGTTCGGTCTCGACGAGCAGGACCTGTATCACGTCGACGGCCCGGTGAATCTGTACCGGCTGCGCGAGGTGCTGACGGAGATCGACCGGCCTGACCTGAAATACCCGCCATTCACGCCGTCGGTTCCCGCCGCGATCGAAGTCGGGGACAACGACCTGTTTGAGACAATCGCGCGCCAGGATGTGCTTCTACACCATCCCTATCAGTCGCTCGCGCCCGTCCTCGACTTCATCCGCTCAAGCGCGCTCGATCCGCGCGTCGTTGCGATCAAGCAGACCGTCTATCGCACGGGCGCAAGTTCGGATGTCATGCCGATCCTCATCGAGGCAGCACGCGCGGGCAAGGAAGTGACCGTGGTCGTCGAACTGCTCGCGAGATTCGATGAGGAAGCCAATCTCAACTGGGCGTCGCAACTCGAGGAAGTCGGCGCGCACGTCGTCTACGGTGTGGTCGGGCACAAGACCCACGCCAAGATGGTCCTGATCGTGCGTCGCGAGATGGGGCCCGATGGCGCGGTGCTCCGGCGTTACGCCCACCTTGGTACCGGCAACTATCACTCCGCCACTGCACGTCTGTACACGGACTTCGGCTTGCTGACGGCGAACGAAGATATTTGCAGCGACGTGGACGAAGTGTTCAAGCAGCTGACCGGGCTCGGACGAGCTCGTCGGCTGAAACACGTCTGGCAGGCGCCGTTTACGCTCCACAAGCGTGTCATCGCGGCGATCCGGAACGAGGCACGGATTGCGGCCGAGAGGCGCCCGGCGCGCGTCGTCGCGAAGATGAACTCGCTCCTCGAGCCCGCCATCATCGACGAGCTTTACGCGGCATCGCAGGCCGGTGTTGCGATCGACCTGATCGTGCGCGGAATGTGCGCTCTCAAGCCGGGAGTGCCGGGGGTGTCGGAGAACATCCGCGTGCGTTCGATCGTCGGGAGGTTTCTGGAGCACTCTCGGGTGTTCTGGTTCAGGAACGACGGTGCCGATGACGTCTGGCTCTCGAGCGCGGACTGGATGGACCGGAATTTCTTCCGCCGTATAGAACTCGCATTTCCGGTCCTGAATCCGGGATTGAAGCGGCGCGTGATCCGCGAGGGGCTGGAGCCTTACATCGAAGACAATTGCCAGAGCTGGATCATGGACAGCGAGGGTGGATACCGGCGGCAGGCGGCAAAGCGCGGCAAGCGCTACTCGGCGCAGGAGGAGCTCCTGGCGCTCCTTTCGCTGTCCGGCTGACTCGTCTTAAAGGGGAACGTCCCCTTTAAGGGAGGGATTTCCAGACGCCTTCGCGGCGTGGGTCCGCGGCGCCTGTGGCGCTACCGTCTTCGCCCAGCGCCACACCGTGCAATCCGGACTCTTCACCGTGCCCGGACCTGACGATGACAACGCCGCGCGCGGCCAGCGCTTCGAGAACGCCGGGCGGCAGTTTCGGCGCCTCGCCGAAAAAGTCGTCGCCGCGCGCGATCAGGTTCGGCAGGTCGATTGCCTGCTGCAGCGGCAGTTTCCAGGCGAGCAGGCCGACCAGCGTCTTCGCGTTGTAGGCGAGGATCGCGGAACCGCCCGGTGAGCCGAGCGCCGCGACCGGCCGGCCCGACCGGTCGAGCACGATCACCGGCGCCATCGAGGACCGCGGCCGCTTGCCTGGCGCCACAGAATTCGCGACGGGCTCGCCGTCGGCGAGTGGATCAAATGAGAAATCCGTGAGCTGGTTGTTCAGCATGAAGCCGTCGACCGCGCGTCCGGAACCGAACAGGGATTCGACCGTTGTCGTTACAGACGCGACATTCCCCGATGCATCAACAACTACGAAATGGGAAGTGCCGCTGGCTTCGGTCGTTGCATCGGCGCCGCGTTGGATCGGCGCGGGAATGCCGGCTGTCGGGGCGGGGCCTGCCACGGCGCCAATCAACGCCGCTCGACGACCCACGTACTCCGGGTTGAGCAGCCCCTCGACCGGAACCGGGATGAACTCGGGATCGGCGACGTATTGGTCGCGGTCTGCAAACATCAATCGACTCGCCATCGCGAACAGGAACCAGGACTGCGGATCGGCCGGGCCGCGCGCTGCGATGTCCGTGCGATCGAGGATCGCGAGCATTTGCAGCAGCGCCACGCCGGAGGACGGCGGCGGCGGCACACAGACCACATAGACGAGGTATGGGCCGCATAGCGGCTCGCCGATTCGCGGTTCGTAGGCACGCAAGTCTGCGCGCGACATCGCACCCGGCCGCGGCGGCGCGCCAATGCGCCGGATGATCTTGTCAGCGAGTGGCGGTTCGAGCAGCGCGCGCGGTCCCGTGTTCGCGATATGGCGGAGTGTCGACGCGTAGGCTGGATTCCTGAAGTGGTCTCCCGCCTGGATCGGGCTGCCATCGGCACGCGCAAACAGGGCGCGCACGTCGGGCTCGGCCGACTGCGGAAAATCGCCGTTCACGAAGCGCGCCATGCGTTTGGGCACGGCGAAGCCCGATTCGGCCGCGCGGATCGCAGGATCGAAAAGTCTCTCCCAGGGCAGCGCGCCGTGCCGCGCGTGAGCTGCACCCAGCATCGCGATCGCGCCGGGCACACCGGTCGAGCGTCCGGAGAGTACGGCGTCTTCATAGGAAAGCGGCTCGCCGTTCTCGTCGAGAAACAGCGACGCGGTTGCCGCCGCAGGCGCGGCCTCGCGCCCGTCGAAGGCAGTGATGCGTTTCGTCGTCGCGTCGAAATAGAGCATGAATGCGCCGCCGCCGACGCCGGAGCTCTGCGGCTCGACGAGGCCGAGCACGGCCTGGATCGCGACGGCTGCATCGGCGGCCGTGCCGCCCGCGGCGAGCACTTCGATGCCGGCGTCGACCGCGAGCGGGTTGGCCGCCGCGACGCCGGCGACGCGCGCGGCCGTTCTCGCGGGCGCGAAGGGAGCCTCGGGCTGTACGGGCGGCGAACACGCAGCAACCCAGGCCGCCGCCAGAAATGCAAACAGGCGCATACGCGTCATTCAGCCACGTTCGGCGTTTTTCGCCAACCGGCATTGCGTGCGGCCGATTCGGCCGCGGCGTCGAGTGGCTCGCCGTCAATCGCCGCGTCGATCGCGTGCAATACCGCCATCGGCATCGCCGCGGCCGGCCGCAACTCGCCTTCACGGGCCGGCGCCGTCGCGAGCACCTGAAGCTTCCAGTCGTCTTCACTTCTGCAGGCGAGCCCCGCAAGCGGCGCTTCGCGATGCATTTGAAACGTCCGGCAGTAGTCGCCCTCGCGGTCGCGGAAGCTGATACCGATGCGGACGTCCGTATCGCCCGCCGCGGAGGCAAGCTGTGTGGTCAACGCCGCTTCGAGTTCACCGCGCGCGACGAGACCTGTCGCGGTCTCCTCATAAGGCGCTGCGGGGCCGCGCGTCAGCAGGATGCCGACGAACATGCCGATCGCGAGCGTCGCGGCGAGCGCGGCCCACTGCGGCAATCGAAGGCCGCCGAGCATCGCGCGCGCATCGCGTACGGCGCGCATCGAAGCGAGTTCGACGACCGGTGCCGTGCCAGGCCCGGCGACGAGGCTCGCGAGCCGTTCCGGGACAGGCTCCTCGAGCACGCCGCTAAAGCCAGCCTGCACGCGCGCGGCGAGGGCGCGATGCCGTTCGATGGTCTCCGCGATCTTCGGATCCTGGGCCATCGCCGCCTCGATCTCCGCCCGCGCGACGAGATCGAGCTCGCCGTCGGCATAAGCCATCAGCATTTCGTCGGAGAATCTCATCGCGAACTCCCGTTGTCGCCCAGGAGCCTTTGCAGGGCCTCACGGCCGCGCGCAAGGCGGCTCGTCAGCGTGCCGATCGGAATCGAAAGGGTTTCCGCGGCGTCCTTGTAGGACAGGCCTTCGACCAGCACCAGCGCGATCGCCATGCGCTGTTCCTCGGGCAGGCGCGCCATCGCCGACTGCACCGAGAGCGCAATGTCCCGCGACTCCGCCGACCGATCGCCGACCAGCGCGCCGGCCTCTTCGGGCGCATGCACCCGCTCGCGCCGGCGGCGCGCGCGAATTTCGTCGATCCAGGCATTCTTCATGATTCCGAACATCCAGCTGTCCAGTCGCGATCCGGGCCGCCACTGCGCGGCGTGGGCCAGGGCCTTTTCCACCGCCACCTGCACGAGATCGTCCGCATCCGGCACGTTTCTCGTGATGACCCGGGCGAAGCGTCGCAATCGCGGCAGCAACTCGCCCAGTGCTGCACGAACCTCGTCTGCGGGCGTTGGCGTACTCATGATGTCAAACGTCTGGCACGGCCCGGTTATTCCATCGGGACGAAACGATTCGCGTGAAGCGTATTCAGGTCAGGGACCGCGTGCGGGGATGCTAGCATTTCCCGGCGGTGGGCCGGCCAAGGAGCGGATGCATGAACCGGCTGTTCAGGATCATCGGGATTCTCTTGATTGCGGTGGGCACCGCGACGGGCGCCCTCGCGCAGATCGGCGTGCCGGGTCTCCCGTCCGTGCCGCAGTTCCCGCGACTGCCGCCGGTTACGGATCCGGTGACCGGCACCCTTCGCACCGCGCAATCCGCGGCACTCAAGGACGTGCGACAGCTCAGGGTGCGCGAATTGCTACGTACCGAACGCGAAACCGTCGAAGTGGATCCGGCCGGCCAGCCGATCGTCCGGCGGCAGCTCGGTGCGCTGTCGCCGGCTCCTGAGGCAGTGGAACGCGCGCGAGCCGAAGGCTTCACCGTGTTGCGCACCGAATCGCTTGTTGGGCTCGGTTTCACGCTGGTCGTATTCGAGGCCCCGGACGGAATGTCGACACGCCGCGCGCTGAAGCGGCTACGCGAACTCGATCCCGAGGGCGACTACGACTACAACCATCTGTATCTGGATACCGGCGTCCAGGTGGAACCTGCCGATCCCGTGCCGCCGCCGCCTTCGCCGACTGCCGAAGCGACGCCTGCGTCATCGTCCATTGCGCGATTGGGACTCATAGACAGCGGTGTCGATGGCGCTCATCCCGTCCTTGTGGGTGCAAACATCGTGCGGCACGACTGCGATGGCAGGCCAATGCCTGCGCCCCATGGCACCGCCGTTGCTTCGCTTCTGATCGGCCGGGCCGACGGATTTCAGGGCGTGATGCCCGGCGCCACGCTGTATGCGGCGGACATTTTCTGTGGACATGGCGGGGGCTCGATGTCCTTGCTTGCGGTCGCGCTCGACTGGATGGCGCGCGAGCAGGTGCCCGTCGTGAACATCAGCCTGGTCGGCGCGAAGAGCATCCTGCTGACGGGACTCGTGCGCGCGATGACCGCGCGGGGACATTTGCTCGTCGCGGCGGTCGGCAACGACGGGCCGACGGCGCCGCCGCTTTTCCCAGCCGCCTATCCCGACGTGATCGGCGTGACCGGCGTGGACGCCCGACAGAAAGTGTTGCCTGAGGCCTGTCGCGGCGAACAGGTGGACTTCGCGGCGCAGGGCGCCGGCCTCGAGGCCGCGGCCGTCGGCGGCGGCTTCGAAGAGGTGCGCGGCACCTCGTTCGCAACGCCGATCGTCGCGGCCTTGCTCGCGGGCTCGCTCGCAGCGCCGGATCCGGCCGCGGCACGGACCGCCCTCGCGGAACTCGAATCGGGAGCCGTGGATCTCGGCAACAACGGGGTCGATCCGACTTATGGTAAAGGCCTGGTCGGCTCCAGCCTGCATCCGGGCCGGGTCATTTCCGTGAATCCCTAGGTCCCGGGAAGAAACCGGCGCCCCCAGCCGTACTTGCTAATGAGAACCGCGGAATGGCCGCGGGGTCACAGGAGCAAGTCCATGAAATATCGCAACTTTTTGACAAGTGCCGCCGTGGCCGCCGTATTGGCCGCGAGCGGAGTCGCAAATGCCCAGCTGCTGGGTGGTGGCGCGACGGGTGGGCTCGGCGGCTCGATCACGGGCGGCCTCGGCAACATCGGCGCGACCGGCAGCGGGTCAATCAACGGCACGCTGCATGGGGGAACCGACGCGCTCGGTCGCACGCGTGAGATCGGTTCGCGCGTGTCGGACAAGGCAAAGGAAACCGCCGCGAGCACGCGCGGGCAGGCTGAATCGGCTGCCGCGGGTGCGGAAGCGACCGCTTCCGGCACGCTCGACACAGCGGCCGGCTCGGCAGCCGACGCGACCAATGCGGTCTCCGCGACTGCGGAAGCCGCAGGGGACGCCAGCTCGAACGCCGACGTCGCGACCGACAACCTGTCGGGTGAAGCGGCCGGAAACGTGACTGGGAATGGTTCCAGCATGCTGGACCTGGATTCCGGTGACGTGGCGGGTAATGCCGCGGGCAATGGTGCGGGCATGCTCGACTTCGCTCCGCAGAATGCGGGCGGCGCCGAGCCGATCGTGGAGGACGAGCCGTCCGCGCCGCGTCGTGAGCGGCAGCCGCGCTCGCACCGGGAAGCGCAGCCTCAGGGCGCGCCCGCGGTGACGAACGCGGCGAGCGGTCCGGGCAATGCCGGTGCGATGCTCTCCGGCCAGGGTTCCGGCAGCGCGAAGGCCGAGCGCCAGCAGCCGCCGGCCTCGGAGAGAGCGCCGGCCGAAAAGCCGCGGCCGCAGCCGAAAGCCAGCGCCAACGGCAATGCCAATGCGGATGGCGGCCTCTCGGCTTCCGGCGACGGCAAGGCGTCAGCCAATGCCAACGCCTCGGCTGACGCGAACGCAACCGTCGATAAGTAAACAGGACGGCGGCAATCGGGCGGCGGGAGAGCAATCTCCCGCCGCACTTTTTTCGCGCTTGCCTGACGGCCCATCCGGGGGTGTAATCTGGAGACGTGGACTAGCCGAAGGAGGAACCTGCCAATGCACGACGAGCTGACCACGTTGCCCGGCATCGGGCCCGCCATCGCCGCCGATCTCCGACATTTGGGAATTCATTCAATCCGGGAACTCGCAGAATCAAACCCGGAACAGCTTTTCCAGCGACTTCGAAAAATCACCGGACATGAACAGGAACCGTGCCTGCTCTACACGTTCCGCTGCGCGACGTATGCGGCGCGCACGCCCGAGCCGCAGCCGGATCTCCTGAAGTGGTGGAACTGGAAAGACCGACGACTCGACGACTAAATTCAAAGGGGACGTTCCCCTTTAAAGGGGAACGTCCCCTTTAGAGTGCTTTCAATCGTTGACCGTAGGTGCGGTCGCGTTATTCTTGACCCTGATCAATTCCAGGTCACCATCCCTGACTTCGCCGATGCCCGGGCAATACGTCTTCAAGGAGACATGGCCCGGTTCCAGTGTCGTGGTTTCACTGACCTCGACGCAGTTCCTGAAATTCCCGGCCGGCAGGTCCACTTCGAAACCCATCGAGGTGTGCTCGGCGCGGTCGCGCGCGTTCGACGCGAATTCCTGGAAATACCGAGACCCGAGCAGGTATGCGCGATCCGGCATCAGGATGCCGGGTTTTGCTCCGTCCCTGCCTGCGAGCCAGGCATCGGGCAGCGGATTCCCGTCGCCGTCGAACACGTCCTCGCCGAAGTAGTAGACGTCATGCATCGGTTTGCAGTCCGCGATGAAGTTTTGCGAGACTTCCTCGAGCTCGCCGTCAACGGTCTCGAATTCCTCCATGACACGCGCACGCACGGTGCGCATCTTGCCGGCATAAGGGAAAGTGATCACACGGGTCTCAGGCAACATCGTGATCCAGAGCTCCACGAGTCCCTCTTCCTTGACGCAACTCTTGCATTCCTTGTTGCTCAGGTAGAGCTGGCGGCCGGGCGTGAGGTTGAAAAAGGAGTTGCCGCCCGTCGGACTGAACTCGCAGGAAGCGATCGGGAACTCCAGCGTAAACCCGTCCGGGTTGGCGGCCATGGCAGCGCCCAGCGGGGCGAGAGCGGCGAGCAGCAGGACGGCGAGTCGGTTCAGGGCTGACATGGCGGGACTCCTTGGGATTTGCTTATGGCGCGACTTGCCTGCTAATTGAGACGTCCGGCACGAAACTATCCTTCGTATAGAAGGATTCGCAGCCGGCGGGCGTCTAATTTGACAATGGCAGACCTGGTTCATGTCGATCGGGCTGTGGCCCGCCGGATCCTGGGGGGCGACGAGGCCGCATTCCGGGAGCTGTTCGACCGCTTCTTTCCGCGGCTGTACCGCTTTGCCCTGGCGCGAGTCGGCGGCGATCCGGACACCGCGCAGGACATCGTGCAGGAGACTTTCTGCAATGCGATCGAGCGGCTCGACAGTTATCGCGGCGAGGCGGCGCTCTACACCTGGTTCTGTCAAATCTGCCGCAATGCGATCGCGGACCACTATCGCCGGCGGCAGACGGGCAGCGAGCGCTTCGTGCTGCTGGAGGACCAGCCCGACGTGCGCGCGATACTCGAGGCGCTGGCGGCCCCGACCGATGACGAACCGGACACAGGCGCCTGGCGGCAGCAGGTCCACCGGGTCGTCGAGGCGACGCTCGATGCACTGCCGGGGCGCTACGGGGAAGTGCTCGAGTGGAAATACCTGGACGGAGAGTCTGTCGTGGAGATCGCGCGGCGCCTCGAGCTCGGACCCAAGGCGGCGGAGTCGCTGCTGACGCGAGCCAGGACCGCATTTCACGCCGCCATTTCGGAACTGGCGGTCGCATCCGACGAATTGACCGGAGCACTGGGCCGGAGCCCGGGGTAGGAAAATGGAACAGCAATCGCAGGATCATCCGAATGGCCCAGACCTTGTCGCGTCGCTGATTCGCGCGGCGGGGAGGCGTATCGAGCCGCCCGCGGACGCCTATCAGCGGGTGCTGACGGCGGCGACTGCGGCGTTTCGCGAGAAGACTGCAAAACGTCGCGGACGGACCTGGATGCTCGTAGCCGCGGCCGCGAGTGTGGCGGCGGTTACGCTGCTTCTGCAGTGGAATGGGACTTCGACCCAGGCGCAGGTCGCCACAGTGGCGCGCGTCATCGGCTCCGTGGAACTCGAGTCAGGTGGCGGCTGGAAGCCGATGACCGAGGCGCGTAGTTCGCTGGGGACTGGCGCGCGGTTGCGCACTCTAGCCGGCGGCAGCGTGGCGCTCGCGCTCGATGGTGGCGCATCCCTTCGTCTGGCTGCGGCAACCGAAGTGGAGATGGAAGGTCCGCGGCGGATCCTGCTGCGATCCGGCACGATCTACCTGGACAATAAAGGAAGCGTCGGCACGGGGTACCAGTTCGAGACGCCCGCGGGCACGGCGCGCGATGTCGGCACGCAGTTCGAGCTGTATGTCGCGGGCAGCGCCCTGCGGTTGCGCGTGCGCGAGGGGCGGGTGGAAGTCGACCGGGCCGGGCAGCTTGTGACGGGGTCTGCGGGCGAGCAACTCGAGATCGATGTGCTGGGCAGCGTCGTGCGCTCGACGATCGCGACGACTGACGCAGCCTGGCAGTGGGCTGAGACGCTGGCACCGGCACCAGACATCGACGGCAAACCCGCCGCCGTATTGCTCGACTGGGTTGCGCGGGAGACCGGCCGGAAGTTGCATTACGAATCCGCGACCGTGGAGTCACGCGCGGCGACTGTGATCCTGCACGGCAATATCCGTCATCTCGCGCCGCTGGCCGCGCTCGATGTGATGCTCGCGACCACCGATCTGGAGTACGCGTTGAATGGCGATACAATGGAGGTCCGTACCCGCACCGAGTTGTAACGAGGGTCGTGAAGAGACTGACGCTCCTGACGCTCCTGCTGCTCTGCTTGCCGGGCGTCGCTGAAGCCGCATCATTTCAGGGCCTGACGGTCGAGCAGGCACTCGAGCAGATTCGCGAGCGCGGGATTTCGCTTTTCTACAGCAGCGATCTCGTAAAACCCTGGATGCGCATCGAGCAAGAGCCGACGGCCAGCGAGCCGCGTGCGCTGCTCATCGAAATTCTGGCGCCGCACGGCATCAGCGTAGCTGACGGACCCAACGGTGCCCTGTTGCTGGTGCGTGAGATTCAACGCACGCCAAGGCAAGCGGCGCCCGGCGCGCCGCACCGTCCCGCGCCGACACCCCTCGATGTGGTTGTCGTCAGCGCGAGCTACTACCAGTTCGGAGGCGATTCCCCGCTGTCGTCGTCGGTCTTCAGTGCCGAAGACCTCGAAATGTTGCCCGACATTGGCGAAGACCCGCTGCGAGCGGTGTCGCGCCTGCCGGGTGTCGCCCGCCCCGACTACTCGAGCCGCATCCACCTGCGCGGAGGCACCGACGAAGAAACGTTGGTGCGCTTCGACGACCTGCGCCTGTACGACCCGTTCCACTTCAAGGATTTCTACGGCATTTTCAGCGCGATCGATCCCGGTATCGTCAGCGACATGCGTGTCTACACGGGTGCCTTTCCCGTGACATTCGGCGATCGCAGCAGCGGCGTCGTGGAAGTGGCGCCACGCCTGCCGGGACAGCAGTTTGGTGGCGAGGCCGTGCTCAGCCTCTTCACTGCCGGGCTCTCGGTCGACGGTTCTTTCGATGACGGCGCCGGCGACTGGGCCGCGGCCGCGCGGCGCAGCAACATGAGCCTGTTCCTCGACCTCGCAAACACGAAGATAGGCGAGCCGGACTACCACGACTTCTTCGGACACGTCGCCCGCCGCATCAATGACTGGTTCGCGATATCTGCCAATCTGCTGACTTTTGTCGACCAGATCGTGGCGAACGACACCGACCAGGAAGAGAACGCACAGGCCGAGTACCGCGATAACTATTACTGGGTGCGCATGGACTTTGGTGAGCCGGACGAGTTCGGTGGCCGCATGCTCGTCGCACGTACGGAGCTCGACAGCGAACGCTCGGGCACGACTGAACTCCCTGGCATCGCGACCGGCTCCTTGGAAGATGAGCGTGACTTCGCCATCAATTCGATCCAGGCCGATGGCTGGTGGCGGCCGGGCGCACGCTCGGTATTGCAGGCCGGTGCCGAGTGGCGGCAGATGAGCGGGTCCTACATCTACGACGACCAGGTTGATTTCGAGTTGCTATTCCTGACGCCGGGTGCGCCCACGACGCCGTCGCGTTCGCGTTTGATCCATGTAAGGCCTTCCGGTCACCAGGCAGGCGCTTACGTGAACTGGCGCTTCGAGCCGACAACTTCATTGACGACGGATCTGGGGCTGCGCTGGGACCGCGAGACGCTCGCTGATGACGGATCGCAATGGAGCCCGCGTGCAGTGCTGATGTGGCGCCCCGCCGAGGACACGAGGCTGCGCCTTTCCTGGGGCCACTATTTCCAGGCCCAGGGCATCAACGAACTACAGGTGTCGGACGGTGAGCAGCGCTACTCACAGGCGCAGCAGGCGACGCATCTGGTCGCGAGTATCGAGCACGACTTGACGCCGGCGCTGAAGCTGCGTGCGGAGGCTTACCGCAAGGACTACAATCACCCGCTGCCGCGCTACGAACTCATGATGAACACGCTGATCGTGCTGCCGGAACTGAAGCCAGACCGCATCCTGATCGCGCCCGATTCTGCACAGGCCGAGGGCGTGGAGATCTCGCTGAATTACGACGCCGGCTCCCTTTCCAGCTGGCTCAGTTTCAGCTGGTCGCAGGTAGACGACCGTGTAGATGGTGAATCATTCCACAGGCTCTGGGACCAGCGCCATTACGCGAGCGGCGGCCTGAGCTGGCGCGGCGCGCGTTGGGAAGCATCCGTTGCTGCCAACTGGCATACGGGCTGGCGAACGACCGAGCTCGAACTTGCGACGCTCGAGCCATTCCCACTGGTGACAGTCGGCAAGCGCAATGCCTTGCACCTGTCCGATTTCATGAGCGTCGACCTGCGCATCGCGCGCCACTTCGATCTCGGGTCGGCGGGCGAGCTGACGGCCTACGCGGAAGTAAACAACGCATTCAATCGCGTCAATGAATGCTGTGCCGAATATCAGGTTGAGGACGAGTTCGATCCTCCCGTTCTCGACGTCGAGACCCAGGATTCACTGCCGCTGATACCGTCGATCGGCTTTCTCTGGAAGTTCTAAAGGGGACGTTCACCTTTGAAGGGGACGTTCACTTTTAGCTTCCAAAGCTCCAGCGGAGATACGTAACCTTTCGCTAAAGGTGAACGTCCCCTCCAGAAGAGGAGCGCGCCCTTAGATCAGGAGGCCGCTTCGGCGGCCGGTTCCACAACTGCAGCGGGTGCGGGCGGCGCATCCGTATTCCAGGTGTCGCGGACCAGCAGCCATTTACCGTCAATCTTGTTGAATACACCAATGTACTTGCCGGTGCCGACGACGCTGCCCGCGGAATCAGTCACGCTGAATGATCCCGATTCGTAAGCCAGGTCGCCTGAGACTTGAACCGGGCCGTCGCCGGGGATGTTGAACTTCAGTCCGGCGGCTTTGGTCGCGGCACTGTCGGTTGCGAGGAATTCACGGATTGCTGCGCGGCCAGAGGCAGCCGGCGCATTCGGCGGCAGAAGCACCGCGTCTTCGGCGTAATGCGCGGCCAGGGCGTCTCCATTGGCGGCATCGTAGTCGGCGTTCCAGGCCGCAGTGGCCGCGCGGATCGCAGCTTCATCGGCCGTTGTATCGACGGCGGCTTTCTGGCAACCAGCGAGCGCGATCAGCCCCACTGTGATGAGTGCAGCAGACTTCAGGATTTTCACGGCGTCCCCCTTTGGTTTCGTACTGTCTTGGCCGCCAGCCCCGGCGGTCGGGTAGCATCGTACTCCTTTCGCAAGCGTGTGGTTGCAAGCGGCGCTCAGTTTCTATCTACTCTCGCGCACGATGAAGACAAGGCTCGTTCAATGACCGAACCAGGGGCCGGGTCCGAATACGCGGCTGAAATCCGTCGCATAGACACGCTGCTCCAGCACCGGCAGACCGCCGATGCGCGGGCTCACTGCGACGCGTTGCTCATGAGGTACCCGGAGCACGCGGAAGGCTGGCTGCAGCTCGCGCGAATCCACCAGCAGGGCAGCGATTATTCCGGAATGCTCGATGCCGCGCGGCGCGCCCTCAAACTCGATCCCGCCAACACCGTCGCGCGATTCACCGAGATCGAAGCGCGGCTGCACTCGGGCGACGTCGCCGGCGCGCGCGAGACCCTCGATGCGATCGAAAACGATGCCGGGGCGGACAGCGGAACCTGGCGGCGGCTTGCAGAATTCCACACACATCTGGGCCAGCACGACCACGCCGCGACCTGTGCGATCCGGGTCGCGACGCTCAAGCCCTATGATGCGCAGGCAGCCTTTACAAAGGCGAGCGCCCTGATTGCCATCGGGCGAATGGACGATGCGGAAGCCCTGCTCGACGAACTTATCGCCCGCACACCGGATGACGGCGATGCCTGGTACAACCGGGCGATGCTTCGCCGCCAGACGCCGCAAACGAATCACGTCACGCCGCTCCGCGCAGCGATCGCAGCGCGTTCGCCGGGCGCAGCCCCGGTTGCGATGTACTACGCGCTTGCGAAGGAGCTTGAGGATCTCGGCGAGTATGCGGATTCGTTCGCGGCGCTCAAGCAGGGCGCGTTCGCCCGCCGCAAGGTTCTTTCCTATCGCGTCGAGGCAGACGAGCAGGAGATCGCGTCGATCATCCGTAGGTTCGATCGCGCCTGGTGCGAGAGCGCGGCGCCGGGACTCGAAGTGGACGGTCCGATCTTCGTAGTCGGCCTGCCGCGGAGCGGCACGACGCTGGTCGAGCGCATCCTGATCCGTCACGAGCAGGTAACGAGCGTCGGCGAGGTCAACGACTTGGCGCTCGCGGTCACCCGCGCCGCCGGGCCAACGGGCGCCAATGACGACCTGAACCGCCGCGCGACGCAGGTCGATCCTGCAGCGCTCGGCGTGTCCTACTGGCGCGCGATCGAAGGCTACGGCCACTCGAGCCCGTTCGTCGTCGACAAGACCCCGCTCAACTATCTGTATCTCGGGCTTATCGCGCGCGCGCTACCGCGTGCCCGGATCGTGCATGTGCGTCGCCACGCGATGGCATCCGGCTATGCGATGTACAAGACGCTGTTCCGGACGGGCTATCCATTCTCCTACGACCTCGACGACATCGGCCGTTATTCCGTCGCGTATCAGCGCCTGATGCATCACTGGCGGGAGCTACTGCCGGGACGTTTCCTCGATCTCGATTACGAGTCGCTCATTGACAACCAGGAAGGCACGACGCGAAACCTGCTCGAGTATTGCGGCCTGCCCTGGCGCGACCAATGCCTGAGTTTCCACGAGAATACGGCGCCGACCGCGACCGCGAGCGCGGCCCAGGTGCGCCGTCCGATCTACCGCGAATCGAAGGATCTCTGGCGGAACTATCAGAAGGAGCTCGCGCCACTCGCGCGTGTGCTCGCGCACAACGGAGTGCCAATCGAGTGATCCGGGCCGTGGCGCCGCTGATCGCACGCCGCTTTCCGACGGCGCCGCCGGACGGCTTGCTGGCTGCGGTGCTGCTCGCGTTTCTCGCGACCGCCGGATTTTTCTACGTCAACATCATGGCGGCGCTGGTCGCCGGCCTCGTCGAAGGGCTCGGCTTCAGCGAAGGCGATGCCGGCCGCGTAGGCTCGATGAACATCTACGGCGCCGCCTTGGGCGCGCTCGCAGCCATCGCGATTGTCAGCCGCGTGCGCTGGCGTGCGTTTGCGGTATTCGCGCTGATTTGCCTGATGACGATCGACGCGCTCTCGATCTTCGTCACGACGCCTGGAGCGCTGTTAGCGATGCGGTTCCTGCACGGTTGCGTCGGCGGCATGCTGGTCGGCGTCGCCTACAGCGTGTTCGCGCGCACGCGCACGCCGGATCGCGTCTTCGGCATGCTGCTCGTCATCCAGTACGGACTCGGCGGGCTCGGCATCATGCTGCTGCCACGCCTCGTGCCGGTGTACGGGCACGGCGTGCTGTTCGGCGCGCTCTTCGCCTTCAGTTTTGTGACGCTCCTGATGCTGCCCTTTCTAGACAGCTATCCGCGCGGTCGTGTCGTGCGGCTGGCTGCGAGCGGCGGCATCCGCTTCGGGCTGCTCGCGGCGGCGGTCGTTTCAGTATTCCTGTTCCAGGCCGGCAACATGGGCCTTGCCGCGAACATGCTGGGCCTCGCGCGGCACTCCGGGCTCGACGCAGATTTTGCGAGCGCCGCGCTCGGTGGCGCCACCTGGGTGGGAATAGCGGGATGCGCGGCGGTCGTTGTGTTCGGCACGCGTTTCGGGCGGACCTGGCCGCTCGCGATCGGCACGGTCCTGACTATCGCCGGGACGCTCGCCTTCCATTGGGGCGGATCGCAGGCCGTGTACCTTGCCGCCAACTGCGCGACGTCGATCACCTGGTCGTTCGTGATCGCCTACCTGCTAGGTCTCTGCGCCGAGTTCGACCAGTCGGGCCGCACCGCGGCGCTCGGCGGATTCATGTCCAAAATGGGACTCGCCACCGGTCCCTTCGCCGCGGCCTGGCTCCTCGATTCCGGCGACTACTCGACCCTCATCAACATCTCCGCGATCGCGCTCGCGGCGAGCGTGCCCGTGATGTTCGTGCCCGCGCGAGCGCTCGATCGCGGTAAAGGGGGGTGACCTCAACTGGTCAGCGCAACACTTTACCTTTGTGATGGAGGTGAAGTGTCATGCGACAACGACGGAAGCGACGATTCTTTACGGCGGCCGAGAGTGCCGAGATCTGGGACCGCTGGCGCAAGGGTGAGG
>JANLWE010000034.1:0-120775 GCA_031364365.1 Gammaproteobacteria bacterium
GGCTTCTGGCGCGCGATTGCGGCGTCTGGCGACCCTGCTCGCTCGCGCCGCCGGGACTTAAGCGCGCGCGCGCAGGTCGCCCTCCGCGTGTTAGCGCGCCCGACGTGCGCCACGACCGGCGCGCACGAGGTGGCGGGATGCTCGCGAGCAAACTCGTAGGTTCCGGCGGAGTTTGCGAGCGAGCAACCCCGCCGGATCCCGTGCGCGCCGGCAGCAAGCCGCATAAGCGTTGCGACGATCATGCGGCCTCCCCGACGACGCGCACTTCGGGCACCAGCCGCACCCCGTGCACGCGCTCGACCGTCGCCTGGACGTGGCGCACCAGCGCCTCGAGATCGGCTGCAGTCGCCTCGCCTTCGTTGATGATGAAGTTTGCGTGCTTGTCCGATACGGCCGCGCCGCCGATGCGGTAGCCCTTGAGACCGGCGCGCTCAATCAGCTCCGCGGCGTGGCCGCCCGGCGGATTGGTGAAAACGGAACCGCAACTCCAGGCGCCGATCGGCTGGCTCGCATGGCGCTTTTCCAGGAGTTTGCGGATCGAGTCCTTGCTCGCCTGCGGGCGCGGCTCGAACCGGAAGGTCGCGGCCAGGAACCACTCACCCGCGACCGGCGGCGTTACGCTGCGGTAGCTGTAGCGGTATTCGGATGCCTGGCGGCGACGGCGCGATCCGACCCGATCGATCGTTTCCGTTTCCGCAACATGGGGCCAGGTCTCCGCACCCCAGGCGCCGGCATTCATCGCGAGCGCGCCGCCGACAGTCCCCGGGATGCCGGCAAAAAAATCGGCCGGGCCGAGCTGCCATTTCGCGCACTGGCGGCCCAGCCGCGCACACGGGACACCCGCTTCCGCACGCACGCGGTCGTCCCCGACGCGGTCGAGCGCGTTCAGGATGCCGTGCACGGAGATGACGACGCCTCGAATGCCGCCGTCCCGCACCAGGAGATTGCTGCCGAGTCCGACCCAGGTGACCGGAACTTCCGCAGGCAGCGCGCGCAGAAAGGACGACAGGTCCTCGACATCGCGCGGCGAGAACCAGATGTCCGCCGGCCCGCCGACGCGCCAGGAGGTGTGCCGCGACATCAGCTCGTCGCGGAGCACGCGTTGCTCGAATTCCGCGCTGACGGCGACCGCATTCATCGCCCGACCCTCGCGCTCGTCACGCCGAGCTTCACGGGGAGTTCGTGCGCGACGGCACCGATGCTGCCGGCGCCCATCGTGAGCACGACGTCCCGGTCTGCGATGACGCCGGCGAGCGCTGCCGCCAGTTCGCGCACGTCCTCGACGAAAACCGGCTCGAGACGCCCGCGGCCGCGCACGGCGCGGCAGATCGCGCGGCCGTCGGCATTCGCGATCGACTCCTCGCCCGCGGCATAGACCTCGGTCACGAGCAACGCGTCGGCGCCCGAGAGCGCGCGCCCGAAGTCGTCGATCAGGTCGCGGGTACGCGTGTAGCGATGCGGCTGGAATGCAAGCACGAGCCGCCGGCCGGGCCAGGCCTGGCGCACGGCATCGAGCGTCGCATCGATTTCCGTCGGGTGATGGCCGTAATCGTCGACGAGCGTGATGCGACCGGCGCGGGTCGCGACCTCACCCACGACTTCGAGCCGCCGCCCGATGCCCTGGAAACCGGAGAGCGCGCGCTGGATCGCCGCGTCCTCGATCTCAAGCTCGGTCGCGACCGCAATCGCGGCGAGGGCGTTCCTGACGTTGTGCAGGCCTGGAAGTTTGAGCGTCACCGCAAGCGGCGGCTTGCCCGCCCGGATCGCCTGGAATCGCGTGCTGCCGCCCTCGCGCTCGAGCGAAACGGCCCGCAAGTCGGCGTCCGCGCCGAGTCCGTAAAGAATTGTCGGGCGTCCCACCAGCGGCAGCAATTCGCGGACCACGGCATCGTCGCTGCACACGACCGCGAGCCCGTAAAACGGCAGGTTGTGCAGGAACTCGACGAAGCTCTGTTTCAGTTTCTCGAAATCACCGCCATGGGTCCCGAGATGGTCGTTGTCGACGTTCGTGACGATCGCGATGACCGGCTGCAGGTGCAGAAACGAGGCGTCGCTCTCGTCCGCTTCCGCGACAAGGTAACGGCCCGTGCCGAGCTTGGCGTTGCTGCCGGCGCTCTTCAGCTGGCCGCCGATCACGAAGGTCGGGTCGAGGCCTCCTTCCGCAAGCACCGAGGCGACCAGGCTCGTCGTGGTCGTCTTGCCGTGGGTGCCTGCGACTGCGATGCCCTGGCGGAAGCGCATGAGCTCACCCAGCATTTCGGCGCGCCGCACGACCGCGATGCGCAGTTCCTGCGCCGCGAGCAGTTCCGGATTCGAGGCTTCGATCGCCGAGGAAACGACGACCACACTGGCGCCTGCGACCTGATCCGCGGCGTGACCGACGAAGATGCGTACGCCCATCTTCTGCAGGCGCGCCGTCACCGAGTTCGTGCGCAGGTCCGATCCCTGCACGGCGTAACCGAGGTTGACCAGCACTTCGGCGATGCCACCCATGCCGGCACCACCGATGCCGATCAGGTGAATCAGCCCGACCCGACGCATACGGTCGCTCATGCGGGCGCCCCCTCTGCCAGGAGGCAGAGCTCGGCGACGCGCTCGGCGGCGTTGGTCACGGCGAGCGCGCGCGCCGCTTCGGCCATCGCGAGGAGCCGGATGCGGCCGTTGCCGTTGCCGAAAAGCGTCGCGAGGCGATTGGCGAGTTCAGCCGCGGTCAGCCCTGTCTCCGACACGACCTGCGCCGCGCTCACGCGCCCGAGCCAGGCCGCGTTCTTCGTCTGGTGGTCGTCGACCGCGGCCGGAAACGGCACGAGGATCGAGCCGACGCCGGCGGCCGCGAGCTCCGCGACGGTCGATGCGCCCGAGCGCGCGACGACGAGGTCGGCGTTCGCATAGGCGGCGGCCATGTCATCGATGAAGGGACGCACTTCGGCCTGGATGCCGGCCGCCCGATAGGCCGCCTCAGTCACGTCGCGATCGCGCGCGCCGCTCTGGTGCAGCACCCAGGGACGGCGCGACTCGGGCAGCAGCGCGATCGCCTCCGGCAGCAGCCGGTTGAGGGCCGCCGCGCCCTGGCTGCCGCCGAAGACGAGCAGCCGGATCGGGCCATTACGCGCTTCGAAGCGCTGGCGCGGGGCCGGCAGCGCGGCGATCTCCGGGCGCACCGGATTGCCGACATACAGCGCGCGGCGCCCGGACGGGAAGCTGCCGGGAAATCCTTCGGCGATGCGCGTCGCGACATGCGCGAGCCAACGATTGGTGAGTCCGGCGACCGCGTTCTGTTCGTGGATCACGAGCGGAGCGCCGGCGAGCCACGCGGCGATGCCGCCGGGACCGGAGACGAAACCGCCGCAACCGAGGACGACGCCGGGGCGCCGATTTCGCAGGACTTTTTGCGCCTGGCGGACCGCGCGCGCGAGCAGGAGCGGCGCTTTGAGCCAGCGCGCAAGACCCTTGCCCCGCAGTCCCTCGACCTCGATCCACTCGACCGGATAGCCGGCGGCCGGTACCAGCCGTGCCTCGATGCCGCGCTCGGTGCCGAGCCAGACGATCTCGCGGCGAGCACGCAGAAGATTTGCGATTGCAAGCGCGGGGATCACGTGCCCGCCCGTTCCGCCCGCCATGATCATGACCGGCCGGCTCATGCGGAACGCCCGTCGGAGGGGATCGCGCTCTTGCCGGAGGCGGCGACCTCGTGATGGACGCGCAGCAGCATCCCGATCCACGCGAGCGTCACGAGCATGCTCGATCGCCCGTAAGACAGGAGCGGCAGTGTCAGGCCCTTGGTGGGCAGGAGCCCCATGCTGACGCCGATGTTGATGAAGGCCTGCAGACCGATCCACACGCCGAATCCCACCGCGATGCAGGCATGGAGCGGCATGCCGGCGTCGGCCGCGACGCGCGAGAGGCGCAGGCTCCTGAGCACGAGCGTCAGGAATCCGATCACGACGATCGTGACGCCGAGCAGTCCGAATTCTTCGGCGAGCACCGAGAACACGAAGTCGGTGTGCGCCTCGGGCAGGTAGTACAGCTTCTGGATGCTGGAGCCGAGCCCGACGCCGAACCATTCCCCGCGGCCGATCGCGATCAGCGACCCGGTCAGCTGGAAGCCGCTGTCAAAGGGGTCGGCCCAGGGATTCAGGAATGCCGTGAGACGCTCGAGCCGGTAGCCGGCGCTCATCGCAAGCACGGCGGCGCCCACGGCGCCCACGGCGCAGACGACGAGAAAGTCGCGTAGCCGCGCCCCGGCCGCGAACAGGACGGCCGTGCCGGTCATGCAGAGCACGACGGCGGCGCCGAAATCCGGCTCGACGAGGAGCAGCAGAGCGGCAACCGCAAGCACCGCAAACGGCTTGAAGAAACCCTGTGCGGAGCTGCGAAGTTCTGTTTGATGCCGGACGGCGAAGATCGCGATATAGGTCAGCAGCAGCCAACGCACGATCTCGGACGGCTGGAAATTCAGCAGGCCGAGGCGGATCCAGCGCCGGCTGCCATTGACTGCGTGCCCGATGCCCGGAATCAGCACGAGCAGCAGGAGCGCGAAGCTCGCGACCAGGAGCCAGGGCGCGAAGCGCCGCCACAGCGAGATCGGCACGAATAGCATCGCCGCGCCCAAGGTGCAGCCGAGCAGCACTGAGAATAGCTGGCGCTCGAAGTGGAAATACGGGTCGCCGGTCAGGCGCTCCGCGATGTTCATCGACGCCGAGGTCACCATCACGAGACCCGCGAGCAGCAGTCCGAAGACCGCCGTGACGATCACGTAATCGATGACGAGCCGCTGCTGGCGGCCGGCGGAACGCGAGTATTGCAGGGCGACGCCGGTACTCAATGCGGAAGCCCCCGCACGGCAGCGGCGAAGATCTCGCCGCGGTGCGCGTAGTCGCGGAACATGTCGAAGCTCGCGCAGGCCGGCGACAACAGCACGGTGTATCCGGGCCGCGCGATCGAGGCCGCGCCGGCGACGGCCGATTCCATCGAATCGGCGATCGAAACGACGCAGTCCTTCCGCAGCGCCGCGGCAATCAATCCGGCGTCGCGCCCGATCAGGACTGCGTGCTTCACTTTGCCGCGACAGGCTCTGCCTAGCGGCGCGAAATCCTGGCCCTTCCCTTCGCCGCCCGCGATCAGGAGCAGTGGGCCGTCGAGCCCGTCGATCGCCGCGACGGTTGCGCCGACGTTGGTGCCCTTGGAATCATCGATCCAGGCGATGCCGCGCCAGTCGCGCACGCGCTCGGCCCGGTGCGGCAGGCCGGCGAAGCGCCGGAGCACATCGGTCATCGCCGCGCGCGGAAATCCGCAGACGCTGCCCACCGCAAGCGCAGCGAGCGCGTTCGCGGCGTTGTGACGACCCGGAACGCGGAGCTGGTCGACTGGAAGCAGCGGTTCGGCACCCTCCGCAAGCCACTCCTCGCCCGCTTGTGTGAGCAGCCGGAATTCAGCGTCGCGCCGGCGCAGGCTGAATCCGACCTGGCGCTGTCCCGGCCGCGGCATGCGAATCACGATCTCGTCGTCGAGATTCACGATCGCGGTCGCGCAGCGCTCGAAGATCCTCGCCTTCGCGGCCGCGTAGTCGGCGAGATCGCGGTAGCGGTCGAGGTGATCGGGCGTGACGTTCAGCACGGCCCCGGCCTCGAGTTGCAGCGAATGCGTGGTTTCGAGCTGGTAGGAGGAAAGCTCGAGCACGTACATCGCGGCCGGCGGGCCGGCCAGCAGGTCGAGCGCGGGTTCGCCGAGATTGCCGCCGACCCGCACCTCGATGCCGGCGGCTCTCGCAAACTCGCCGACCAGCGTCGTCACCGTGCTCTTGCCGTTGGTGCCGGTGATCCCGACCACGCGGCCGCCGGCTTCGCGCGCGAAAAGCTCGATGTCGCCGATGAGGTCGAGACCCTGCGCGGCGGCCTTCCGCAGCAACGGCTCGGCGAGCGAAACGCCGGGCGACACAATGATCTGGTCGGCGCCCTCGAGGACGGCGGGATTGAAGCCGCCGAGCGCGGTTGCCGCATCCGGCACGAGGCGGCGCAGTTCCGCGAGCCCCGGCGGCGCCGCGCGGGAGTCGGTCACGACCAGCCGATGTCCCCGCGCCGCGAGGTGCCGAGCTGCCGACACTCCGGTCCGGCCGAGGCCCACGATCACGCTGCGCGGACTGGTAGCGGTCTGCTGCATCAACGGAGCTTCAGGGTCGCGAGCCCGATGAGGACCAGCATGAAGGAGATGATCCAGAACCGGACGATGACCTTTGGCTCTGCCCAGCCCTTCAGCTCGTAATGGTGGTGGATCGGCGCCATGCGGAAGATGCGCTTGCCGCGCAACCGGAATGACGCGACCTGCAGGATCACCGAAACCGTCTCGAGCACGAAAATGCCGCCCATGATCGCGAGCACGATCTCCTGGCGCACGATCACGGCGACGACGCCGAGCGCGGCGCCGAGCGCGAGCGCGCCAATGTCGCCCATGAAGACCTGGGCCGGATACGTGTTGAACCACAGGAATCCGAGGCCCGCGCCGACGATCGTGGCGAGGAAGATCAGCATCTCGCCCGCACCCGGCACGTAGGGGATCTGGAGGTAGGCCGCGAAATCGACGCGGCCCGTCACATAGGCGAACACGCCGAGCGCGCCCGCGACCATGACGCAGGGCATGATCGCGAGCCCATCGAGCCCGTCGGTCAGGTTGACCGCGTTGCTCGAGCCGACGATCACGAAATAGGTGAACACGACGTAGGCAGCCGCACCCATCGGCAGCGCGACGTTCTTGAAGAACGGGACATAGAGCGCTGTCTCGGCCGGACTCTCCGCCGTCTGCCAGAGCGCGAGCGCGGCTGCAATGCCCGCGAGCGACTGCCACAGGTATTTCCAGCGCGCGGCGAGTCCCCGCGGATCACGCACGACGAGTTTCAGGTAGTCGTCGTAGAAACCGATCAATCCGAAGGCGAGCGTCACTGTCAGCACGATCCAGACGAAACGGTTCGCCAGGTCGGCCCACAGGAGAGTGCCGGCCGCAACGGCGATCAGGATCAGCGCCCCGCCCATCGTCGGCGTGCCCATCTTGCCGAGATGCGAACCGGGACCGTCGTCGCGCACGACCTGGCCGATCTGACGCGCCGCCAGCATGCGGATCATCGAGGGTCCGACGAAGAGCGCGATCGTGAGCGCGGTCAGCGCCGCGAAGATCGCGCGCAGCGTCAGGTAGCCGAATACCCGGAACCCGCCGTAATAACCCGCAAGCCAGTCGAACAGATCGAGCAGCATGTCGCTCCCTCAGTTCCCGTTGCCGGCTGCGGCCAGCGGCTGCAGCAGCCGCTCGACGACGCGTTCCAGCCGGTTGACGCGCGAACCCTTGACCAACGCCGTCACGCCGGCGTCGAGACTCCCGGCGAGCGCATCGGCGAGTCGCGCCGCGTCCTCGTACCAGGATCCGCGCCCGCCGAATGCGGCGACGGCATGCCGCGCCGCTTCGCCGATCGCAAAAAGGCGGGTGATGCCGGCGCGGCGCGCGTAGTCGCCGACGCCCGCGTGGCTCGCCACGGTCTCGCTGCCGAGCTCGGCCATTTCGCCGAGTACGAGCCAGTGCTCGCCGGGTAGCGCGCAGAGCACGTCGATGCCGGCGCGCACTGAACTCGGGTTCGCGTTGTACGAATCGTCGATCAACCAGGAACCGCGCGGCCCGGGCTTGAGCTGCAGGCGTCCCGCGACCGGGCGCGTATGCTCGAGCCCGGCGACGATCGCCGGCAACGCGACCCCTGCCGCGTGCGCCGCGGCGGCGGCACCGAGCGCATTCGAAACGTTGTGGCGGCCCGCGAGTCCGAGCCGGACGCGAGCCTGTTCTCCCGCGAGCGCAAGCGTGAACTGCGTGACGAAAGCGCCAGCCTCGATGCGGCCCTGAATTGCGGTTGCACGAACTTCGGCAGACGCGTCGAAGCCGAAGCGGATAACCCGCGCGCCGCGCGACAGGCCGCACCAGAGCTCGTTGAACGGGTCGTCGACGTTAATGACCGCGGTGCCCGAGGGCGGCAGCGCAGCGAACATTTCGCCCTCGGCCCGCGCTACGCCTTCGAGGTCGCCGAAGCCTTCGAGGTGCTCGTCGCCCGCATTGGTCACGAGCGCAATCTGCGGTTCCGCGAGTGCTGCGAGCGCCGCAATCTCACCCGCATGATTGGCGCCCATCTCGATGACGGCGAAACGGTGCCCGGGCTCGAGGCGAAGCAGCGTCAGCGGAACGCCGATGTGATTGTTCAGGTTGCCACGCGTCGCGAGCGTCGGCCCCGCCACTGCGAGGATGGCGGCGAGCAGTTCCTTGGTCGTCGTCTTGCCGTTGCTGCCGCCGACGCCAAGCACGAGTGCCCGGCTCTTCTTTCGCCAGCCACGCGCGAGCGCGGTGAGCGCCGACAGCGAATCGCCGACGACCACCTGGGGCAGGCTGGATTGCACGGGCTTCTCGACCAGCAGGGCGACGGCACCCCGCTCGGCCGCGGCCGTGATAAAGGCGTGCCCGTCGAAGCGATCGCCGCGCAGCGCCACGAACAGCTGGCCCCGCTCAATCGTGCGCGAATCGATCGAAACGCCGGCGAATTCGTCGTCGCCGCCGGCGAGACGCCCGCCAGTGACCGCAGCGACATCCGAAAGCCGGCCATTCACTGCGCACCTCCCAGGTGCGCGCGGAGACATTCGCGGTCACTGAACGGCCGCCGCAGGTCACCGATGATCTGGTAGTCCTCGTGACCCTTGCCGGCGATCAGCACGGCGTCGCCCGGCCGTGATTCGTCGATCGCGGCGACGATCGCGCGCGCGCGATCCCGCTGCACCAGGACCTGCGCGGGCGCGCGCAGGCCCGAGAGGATCATCGCGACGATGCGGTCTGCGTCCTCGCCGCGCGGATTATCGTCGGTCACGATCACGCGGTCGGCGTGCCGCTCGGCCGCCTCCCCCATCAGCGCACGTTTGCCCGGATCGCGCTCGCCCCCGCAGCCGAATACCACGAGCACCCGGCCGCGCGCATGGGCGCGAAGCGCGACCAGCGCCTTCGAAAGCGCATCGGGCGTATGCGCGTAATCGACGACTGCGAGCGCGCCGTTCGCAAGACGGTGGCCTTCCATGCGACCCGGCGGCGCAGTGCAGGCGCCGAGCGCGCCGAGCGCCTCGTCGACGTCGAACTGCCAGGCGAGGAGCATGCCGAGCGTGATCGCAAGATTCTCGGCGTTGAACCCGCCGATCAACCGCGAGCGCAGCCGGCGGTTGCCGAAATGGCCGCGGATTTCGAGCTCGATGCCACGTTCGGCCACGTGCACGCATCCGACGTGGATGAAGTGCTGCGTCGCCGGGACTTCGCCGCCGACCGCGACGGCCGTCAGCGCGACACCCTCGGCGAGCGTCGCGGCGAACGCGCGGCCTGCGGGATCGCCCACATTGATCACCGCGTGTTCGAGGCCAGGCAGGCGGAACAGCTTCGCCTTGGCTTCTGCGTAGCGCTCCATCGTGCCGTGGTAATCGAGATGATCGCGGCTCAGGTTGCAGAAGCCGGCAATCCGCATACGGACACCGTCGACGCGTCCCTGGTCGAGCGCGTGCGATGAGGCTTCCATCGCGACATGTGTCGCGCCAGCGTCGGCGAGCGCCCGCAGCTGCCGGTGCAGCGTGATGACGTCGGGCGTCGTGAGCGCTCCGCCTTCGACGTACGGCGGAAATCCGGCGCCGAGCGTGCCGAGATAGGCGCCGCGGCACGCGAGGCGTTCAACGGCGCTGGCGAGGAGCCAGGCGCAGGTCGTCTTTCCGTTCGTGCCCGTGACGCCCGCGACGGCGAGTCGCGAGGACGGAGCGCCGTAAAAGCGGTCCGCGATGCCGCCCAGCCGGTTGCGGAGTTCGCGCACCGCGACACAGGCGATCTCGCCATTCGTCGCTTCCGGCGGACGTCCTTCCGCCGGGTCCCAGAGAATCGCGCGCGCGCCGCGTTCCAGCGCCTGGCCGGCGTGCTCGAGACCGTGACGGCTGCCGCCCTTGAGCGCGACGAAGGCATCGCCCCCACTCACTGCGCGCGAGTCAAGCGTGAGGCCCGTGACGGCAACTGGCGGCGCGGGCGCAATTCCCGCGAGCAGTTCATCGAGCCGCACCGGGGCGGTCACTGCCCGGCTTCCGCGTAATTCACCGGCGACACGCGCGCCAGATCGTCCGGAGCGACCGACATCAGCCGCAGTGCGCCGGAAGTGACCGACGCGAATACGGGCGCCGCGACGTCGCCTCCGTAATAGAGCACGCCGCGCGGCTCATCGATCATGACGACGACGGCGAGCCGCGGTTGCGTCGCAGGCACGACGCCCGCGAAGACCGAGAGGTAGCGGTCCGTCGAGTAGCCGCCGGCGGTCGCCTTCCAGGCCGTGCCCGTCTTGCCCGCGACGCGATAGCCCGGCACTGCCGCCTTGACGCCGGTGCCTGCCGGCCGCACCGCCCCTTCCAGCAGCCCGATCAGATCTCTGGCGACTTTCTGCGGCAGCACGCGTTCGCCCGGCACCGCTTCTTCGACGCGGCGGAAGCTGATCGGGCGATGCACGCCCAAGGCGCCGATAGTCGCGTAAGCCTGTGCGAGCTGCAGCGGCGTCACCGACAGGCCGTAGCCGTAGGCCATGGTCGCGATGCCGATCGGCCGCCAGTTCTCGGCGCTCGAGAGCAGGCCCGCCGACTCGCCTGGAAATCCGCTCGCCGTGACCTCGCCGAACCCGAACCCGCGAAGTGTCCCGTACATCTGCTCGGGTTCGAGCGACAGCGCGATCTTTGCCATCGCAACGTTGCTCGAAACCGCAAGCACCTCGCCGAGGCTGATGGTGGCGTGATCGTGCTTGTCGTGGATCAGCTTGTTGGCGACCTTGAAAGGCGTAGCGTCGATCGTCGAATCGGAGCGGTAACGGCCCGAAGCGAGCGCCGCCGCGACCACGAACGGCTTGATGCTGGAACCCGGCTCGAAGATGTCGGTCGCGGCGCGATTGCGATAGCGCGCGACCTCATACTGGGAGCGGTCGTTCGGATTGAACGACGGCTGATTCACCATCGCCAGCACTTCGCCCGTCGAGACGTCGATCACGATCACTGTGCCGGCGCGGGCGTTGTGCTTGCGTATCGCGGACTTGAGCTCGCGATAGGCGAGGTACTGGATTCGCAGGTCGAGGCTGGTGTGAAGGTCCTCGCCCGGAACCGGCGTGCGGTTGATCTCGACATTCTGGACGACGAGCCCGTGTCCGTCCTGGATCACACGCTTCTCGCCGTCGATGCCCGCGAGCGAGCGGTTGTAGGCGAGTTCGAGGCCCTCCTGGCCGTCCTCGTCGAGGTTCGTGAAGCCGAGCAAATGCCCGGTGACCTCGCCGTTCGGAAAGTAGCGCTTGTATTCACGCAGCAGGCGCACACCCGGAATCTCGAGTTTCTTGATCTCCGCGGCATTGTCCGGATCGAGGTGGCGCGCGACGTAGAGGAACTCGCGGTCGAGATTGCTGGTGACACGCTGCTCGAGCCACTGGCGGTTCAGCTTGAGCGCGCGCGCGAGCTTTGCGATCCCATCGCCAGCCTGTGCGAACTCCGACGGATCGACCCACACCGTGTCGACCGGCGAACTGACGGCGAGCGGTTCGCCGAAACGATCAAGGATCGCGCCGCGATGCGCGATCATCTTGGCGTTGCGCGCATGCCGCATGTCGGCCTGCTTTGCGAAGAACTGCTGGTCGAACACCTGGAGCTGAACCGAACGGCCGATCAGCACCAGCGCCGAGAGCAGCAGCAGGCCGGTCAGCATCCGCGCGCGCAGCCGGAACTGCGGCGCATCGAACTCGACCTCGCCGTCCCTGCGCCTCATGGCGCGACGATCCGCACTTCGTCCGGCTTCGGGAACACCATGCCCCTGCGCTCGACCGCGACGCGCTCGACGAAGCCGTGGTTCGACCAGGCGCTCTGCTCGAGCTGCAGCTGGCTCCAGCTGATGTTGAGTGCGTCGCGCTCCGCGTTGAGCCGTTCGAGCTCGACGAATAGCGCGCGCGACTCGTGCCGCGCGCGCACCACGGCGACCGCCGATGCGAGCACCGCGAGCCACATGAGCGGCAGGCCGATGAGCACCCAGCGCCGGCTCACGATGTGAGCCTCTCGGCGACGCGCATCACCGCACTGCGCGCGCGCGGATTGCGCGCCACTTCGGATTCGTCGGCAAAGGTCGCGCGCCCGACCAGCCGCAGCCGCGGACGGGCCGTGTCCGGAACGACCGGCAGGCCGGCCCAGACCGCGTCCTCGCGCGATGCGCTACGCATGAAGCGCTTGACGATCCGGTCCTCCAGCGAATGAAAGCTGATCACGACCAGGCGCCCCGCCGGGGCGAGTGCCGCAACCGCCTGCGGCAGCGCGCGCTCGATCTCGCCGAGCTCGTCGTTGACGTGGATGCGCAGCGCCTGAAACGTGCGAGTCGCCGGATGGCGGCCGGGCTCGCGTCCCGGCACGGCGGCGGCCACGATGCCTGCGAGGCGGCCCGTCGTCTCGATCGGACCCGACTGCCGTGAATCGACGATCGCGCGCGCGATGCGACGCGCATGCCGCTCTTCGCCGAACCGCGCGATCACTCCGCCGATCTCCCGTTCGTCAGCACGCGCCAGGAACGCGGCCGCGGATTCGCCGGCGTCGGGATCCATGCGCATGTCGAGCGGGCCGTCGCGCAAAAAGCTGAAACCGCGCCGCGCTTCGTCGAGCTGGGGCGAGGAAACGCCGAGATCGAAGAGGATCCCCTGTGCGCTGCCCGCGGCGACGTGGCGCTCAAGCCCGGAGAAACTTGCGCGCAGGATCGTGGCGCGCGGATCTGCGGAAAAAAGCAGGGACGCGGCCGCGCAGGCCTCGGGATCGCGATCGATTGCAAGCAGCTTCCCCTCTTCCCCGAGCCGGCCGAGGATCTCGCCGGCATGACCACCGCGACCGAACGTCGCGTCCACGTAACAGCCGTCGGCCCGGATCGCGAGCGATTCGATCGCCGCATCCCGCAGCACCGGCGCGTGGTCGCCGCCGCGCGGCTCCTCATCGGGAACGCCGTTCAGCGCACCGATCACAACGAAAGCGAACCCAGTTCCGCCGGCAGTGAGGTCGTCGATTCCTCGCCGTTCAGCCACTGCTCGCGACGCTCTTCCCAGCGTTGTTCGTCCCACAGCTCGAAGCGGTTGCCCTGCCCGATCAGCATCGCGTTGCGTTCGAGATGCGCGAATACGCGCAATGTCGGCGGCAACAGCAGGCGCCCATGTCCGTCGAGCTCAATGTCGGTCGCATGACCGACCATCAGCCGTTGCAGTCGCCGCGCGTGTTCGTTCAGCGTCGGCAGTCGCATGAGTTTCCGTTCGATTTCTTCCCAGTCAGGCAGCGGGTAGATCAGCAGGCACTGGTCGCGGTCGATCGTGACTACGAGACGCGATTCGCCGCGCTCGGCCAGACGCTCGCGAAACCGGGTGGGGATGACCATCCGGCCCTTCACATCGAGGGTGACCTTTGTTGCGCCGCGAAACATGTGTCAAAACGGGACTTTGTCCCATCCCCCCCCACTTTTTCCCACTCCTCGCCACTATAGGCAGGCCGGAACAGCGGGTCAACGGGTTCTGCCTAAAAATTTCTTGCGGCGTCAGAGACTTAGACGCGAAGGCGAAAGCCCATTCTGGGGTGAATCTTGAACCCGGAAATCAGCCACTTACGAGCCGCTCTTACAGCGACTTATCACCCGGACCGGTTTTGCCGGTCTTTATGTTCTTCTTGAATCCAGGAAAGGAAGTCGGCCGATAAGCCGGGTTCTGTCGAGGGCAATCATTCCTCTGGGATGCACGTCACCGTGCACCTCAAGCAGCCTACCCGGAAGCGCGCGCGGGCCGCGCGTTGCGGCTTTCGCCGCGTGCTTCCCTATTTGGCCTTGCTCCCGGCGGGGTTTGCCTTGCCGTCGCCGTTGCCGTCGACGCGGTGCGCTCTTACCGCACCATTTCAACCTTGCCGTCACGCTTGCGCATGCTTGGGCGGTTTCTTTTCTGTTGCACTTTCCGTGGGCTCGCGCCCCCCAGGCGTTACCTGGCGCCGTGCCATGCGGAGCCCGGACTTTCCTCCGCATTCTTGCGAATACGGCGATTGCCTGGCCGACTCCCGCGCACAACATAGTGCGTCGGGCCCCGGGTCTCAAGGAGAATCGAGTGGCGCCTCTTTCGTGAGCTTGAGCGCGCGGGCATACGCATCGGCCCGGCGAACGCCGGTCAATGCGGCGGCGGCGGCAGCCGCCGCGGATGGCGGCAAGTACCTGAGGAGCACGGCGAGCGTTTCGTCGAGCCGCGCAGCAGCCGGCTCTGGCTCGGCCGCGCCCTCGACGAGAACCACGGATTCGCCGCGCCGCATGTCCACATCGCTTTTCGCTCGAAGCGCGAGTTCACCGAGATTTCCGCGATAAAAGGTCTCGAAGTGCTTGGTCAGTTCGCGCGCGACGCAGGCGCGGCGCGATTCGCCGCAGGCTGCGGCGAGGTCTTCGAGACAGTCGGCGAGCCGGTGCGGCGCCTCGTAAAGCACGAGCGTGCGCGTTTCGGAGGCAAGTTCCGTGAGGCGGCGCCGGCGCGCCGCCGCGCGCGCGGGCAGGAATCCCTCGAAGCAGAATCTGTCGCTCGGCAGTCCGGCCGCGGAAAGCGCAGTGATCGCCGCGCAGGGTCCCGGCAACGGCGTGACGACGATGCCGGCTTCGAGCGCTGCACCGACGAACTGATAACCTGGGTCGCTGATGAGCGGCGTGCCGGCGTCGCAGACCAGCGCGATGCTCTCGCCGGCGCGCAGGCGTGCGACCAGTTCGGCGGCGCGCGCCCGTTCATTATGTTCGTGCAGCGATACGAGCGGCCGCTCGAGGCCGAGCTCACGCAGCAGGTGCGCGCTGTGGCGCGTATCTTCGGCCGCCACCACACCGACACCCGCGAGAATCTCGCGCGCACGCGCAGAAATGTCGCCCATGTTGCCGATCGGCGTCGCGATGACATAGAGCACACCCGCTTGAGCCGCTATAAGATATCCCTCCCCGACCGCAGTACGCGGCGGGATGATCCTCGCCAAGGGCCGCTGCCGATGCAAGCTGAGGAACCTCTGATTGACCCCCACATGAGGCGCGTTACGCGCGCGCCTTGGCGCGACAAGGCGCGAGCCGAAGCCCCATAGTGGTAACTATGGGCGAGGCGAGCAACAAAGTCGCGCCAAGGCCCGCACGTAACCCGTGGGGACCGGGCGATTTTCGTCCCGGGCCATGTTGCTCGTCGCTGATGTATCGCTTGATACACGTCGCTCCTCGCGCCTTGCCCGGGACAAAAATCGCACACGGTCGCGCCCATGCGGGGGTCAATCAGAGGTTCCCCTGTCTCAGGGTCGCCAGGAATTCCGTCGCCACGCTGCTGCTCGCGGCTGTGCTGGTCGCGTGCCAGACAGCGGGTCTGCCGTCGCTCGGCGGCGCGGACGCCGCGGCGCAGCGCGCCGCGCGCCAGTCGCAGCAGGGCGACCATCCGGCAGCGGCGCGAAGCTACGAGGCCGCTGCACGTAGCGCGGTTGAGGGCGATCGCAATCCGTACTGGCTCGCCGCGGCGGGCGAATGGCTTCAGGGCTCCGACGTCAGCGCGGCCGAAACAGCTCTCGTGAACGTCGCGGCACCGCTCTCCGCCGGCGACACGCGCGAGCGGCTCCGTCTCGATACCGAGGTCGCCTTGGCGCGCGGCGACACCGCGCGCGCGGCCGAGCTCCTGCGCGGCCTCCCGGGCGATGACGCGGCAGCGCTTGCGACCCGCGCGCGAGTGCAATTCGGAAGCCTGCGGGTTGCAGAGGCGGTCAAGAGCCTGATCGCGCGCGACCCGCTGCTCGCGAGCGCCGAAGACAAGCTCGCGAACCAGCGCATGATCGTCGACGGGATCCGCGCGGCGGTACTGCGCGGCGGCGATGCGCGGGCGCCGGTCGGCGCCGATCCGGTGCTCGCGGGCTGGCTCGAACTCGGGCGAATCATTGCGGACACGCAGGCGGGCGCGCTTGGCGCGCAGCGACGCCTCCAGTCCTGGCACGAGCACTATCCGGCGCATCCGGCGGACGCGTCGCTGTGGAAGGGCGTGGCCGATCGCCCGGTCACCACGAGTGATCAGCCGCGCCAGGTCGCGCTGCTGCTTCCACTGTCGGGTCGTGCGGCCTCCGCAGGGACCGCGGTACGGGACGGGTTCCTGAGCGCCTACTATGACAATGGCAGCACAGCGCGGCCGCGCCTCAAGATCTACGACGTCGCCGCGCGCGACGCCCCGTCTGCCTACCTCCAGGCCCTCGCCGACGGCAGCGATTTCGTGGTCGGCCCGCTCACCCGCGAGGAAGTCGCCGCGCTCGCAACGCTCGCGGATGGACGCGCGACGACGCTTGCGCTCAATTTTCTGCCGGACGGCGTACAGGTGCCGGATCGTTTCTTCCAGTTTGCGTTGTCGCCCGAGGACGAGGCCCGGCTCGCGGCGCGGCGCATCGTCGCCGACGGGCGGATGAGTGGCGTGACGCTCGTGCCGCAGTCCGACTGGGGCCGGCGGGTGCAGGCGGCGTTTGCCGAGGAATTTGCCGCGGCGGGCGGCCAGGTCGTGGATCAGGCGGATTACCTGCCCTCCACCGCCGATTTCAACGACCTGCTGCGCCGGCTGCTCAGGACGACGGGCCAGCGCGGCAGCGCGCCGCGATCCGACGCCCAGTTCATCTTCGTCGCGGCGCAACCCGTGTACGGACGGCTGATCCGCACGCAGTTGCGCTTCAACTACGCAAGTGCGCTGCCGATGTACGCGACCTCTGACATCTATGATCCCGCCGGTTCCGGCAACGTGGATCTCGACGGCGTGATATTCCCCGACATGCCCTGGGTGATCGATCCCCAGGGTCCGTCGGCGAACGCGCGCGAAACGGCCGAACGACTCTGGCCGGGGCGCAATGGCCAAATTGCACGCCTGTACGCTTTCGGTTACGACGCGTTCCATCTGATCGGTGAACTGCGGCGGCTGCGCGCCGGCAAGTCGACTCCGCTGCCCGGCGTGAGCGGCAGGCTCGCCGTGGACGGCCAGGGCCGCGTGCGCCGCGAGCTCGACTGGGCGCAGATCGTCGGCGGACGGCCCGTGCCCTGGCCGCAGCCACTCGCCACCCCGCCCGCGTCGTGAGTGCGGCGCCGCATCTCGCGCTCGGCCGCGGGGCCGAGGCGGCGGCGGCCCGATATCTGGAACGCTGCGGCTATCGAATCCTCACCGCGAATTTTCGCGCCCGGGGCGGCGAACTCGACCTTGTCGCCATGGACGGCACCGCGCTCGCCATCGTTGAAGTTCGCTATCGCACGAGTGACCGTTTCGGCGGCGCCGCGGCCAGCATCACCGCCGGCAAGCGCAGTCACATCATCCGCGCCGCCCGCGCCCTCCTCGCGACAAACCCACCGTTGGCGAAACTGCCGGCGCGCTTCGACGTCGTCGAAGTCTCCGGCCCTGCCGACTCACTCGACTGCCATCTCATCCGCGGCGCGTTCAGCCTCTGACACATCTCCACTCCGCGAGCGAGGTGGCGGGTGTGTCCCCGAGCGGAGCATCAGGATTTCGCGGAGCAAGGGGACACCCCGCCGGATCCCGCTCGCGGAGTGGCGGTATTCTGAAGGCTACTTGATGACGCGGAGCTTCGGACGGCTGCCGATGTCGGTCGGACCTGGTACCGGCGGCGGCGCTTCGCCCTCGTCCTGGAACAGCATGCCCTGGCCGGTTTCACGCGCGTAGATGCCGAGTACCAGGGTGACCGGAACTCGCACTTGCTGTGAGACGCCGCCGAAGCGCGCGGAGAACTCGATCCACTCATTGCCGAGCTTCAGGTTCTGCGTCGCCTGCCAGCTGACGTTGAGCGTGATGCGACCGTCGCGAACGTAGGCACGCGGCACCTCGGCAGTCGCGACGCTTGCATCGACGACCAGGTGCGGCGTCTGGTTGTTCGCGGTCATCCATTCGTGCATCGCACGAACCAGGTAGGGCCGTCGCGAGACCTGTGCCGCGGCCATGGGTTCAGGTCCTCATCGCGGTCGCGCGCGGGTCACTTCACGTCCTTCCAGTATTCCTTGTAGAGGAACCACGAGAAGGCCGTGAACATCAGGAGAAAGAGGACGACCCAGACACCGAGCGACTTGCGCTGCGCCTTGGCAGGTTCGGAGACGTATTCGAGAAAAGCGACAGTGTCGCGCACGAAGCTGTCGAATGTGGCTGCCGGCATTTCGCCCGGCGTGCCCGGATCGAGCGCGACCAGGTGCTCCGTTTCATGGCCTTCCTTATCCGCCTTTTTTTCGAAGCGCGGCCGCTGCGCGCCCTGGAGCCCCGCGAGCACGTTTGGCATCGCCGTCTGCGGCAGCAGCGCGTTGTTCGCGCCGGTCGGGCGGGACGGATCCTCGTAAAAGGATCGCAGGAACGTGTACACGTAGTCCACGCCGCGACTGCGCGCGATCAGCGAAAGATCCGGCGGCGCGTTGCCGAACCACTGCCGGGCCTTGTCAGCCGGCATGGCCGATTCCATCGTGTCGTAGATGCGGGTGCCGGTGAACATCAGGTTTGCGCGCAAGTCATCTTCGGTGAGCGCGAGGTCCTCCGCGATCTGGCTGTAGCGCATGTATTTCGCGGAATGGCAGCCGAGGCAGTAATTGACGAAATTGCGGGCGCCGCGCTGCAACGAGGCGAGACTCGAAACGTCAGTGTCCGCATGCTGGAGCGGAAAGCCCTCGCTCGAGGCGAGTGCCGCCGCCGGCATGAGCACAGCCAGGGCCAGCAGTCCGCGCAACCGGCTCAAGACGTCACTCTCGACGGTTCGGGTTTGTTGCGGTCGATGCGCGAATACCAGGGCATCGCCAGGAAGAATGCGAAGTACACGATCGTTCCGATGACCGACATCGTCTGGAACGGCTGAACCGCGGGCTTCAGGCCGCAATAGCCGAGCATGATGAAATTTGCCGCAAAGACCATCAGCGCGACCTTGTAGATCGGGCCACGGTAGCGGATTGACTTGACCGGCGACCTGTCGAGCCAGGGCACGAAGAACAGCATCAAGACCGCCGCGAACAGCACCAGCACGCCCCAGACCTGAGTGCCTGCGAAGGCCGGAACGGCGCGGAGGATCGCGTAATAAGGTGTGAAGTACCAGACCGGAGCGATGTGCTCCGGCGTCAGCAGCGGGTTCGCGGGCTCGAAATTCGGAGCTTCGAGAAACAGGCCGCCCATTTCCGGCGCGAAAAAGACGACCGCCGCGAACAGCACCAGGAACACGCTGATTCCGAAGAGATCCTTGACGGTGTAATACGGGTGCATCGCGATGCCGTCGAGCGGCCGGCCGTCAGGCCCTTTCGACTTCTTGATCTCGATGCCGTCCGGGTTGTTCGAGCCCACCTCGTGCAGCGCGAGGATGTGTGCGACCACCAGAAAGATGAGCACCAGCGGCACCGCAACCACGTGCAGCGCGAAGAACCGGTTCAAGGTGATGTCCGAAATGAAATAGTCCCCGCGGATCCACTCGATCAGCGAATCGCCGATCAGCGGGAAAGTGCCGAACAGCGACACAATCACCTGCGCGCCCCAATAGGACATGTTGCCCCAGGGCAGCAGGTATCCGAAGAACGCCTCGGCCATCAGCGCGAGATAGATCACGACGCCGAAGATCCACAGGAGTTCCCGCGGCTTGCGATGCGAGCCGTAGAGCAGCGCCCGGAACATGTGCAGGTAGACGACGATGAAGAACGCCGAGGCGCCGGTCGAATGCAGGTAGCGGATGAGCCAGCCCCATTCGACGTCGCGCATGATGTATTCGACCGAACCGAAGGCCTCCGTGGCCGATGGTTTGTAGCTCATCGTGTGGAAGATGCCGGTGACGATCTGAAGCGCGAGCACGACGATCGCGATCGACCCGAAGTAGTACCAGAAGTTGAAGTTTTTCGGAGCCTGGTACTCCGACATGTGCTCCTTCCAGAGCGACGACATCGGGAATCGCGCGTCGATCCAGGCGCCGAGCGCCGCCATCCTGCCGCCCGCGGCCGGGGCTTCCCGCCCTTCCATCAGGCGACGCTCCCCTGATCGAGGCCGATCACGAGGTGGCCGCTGTCCGCGAAGCTGTAGGGCGGGATCTCGAGGTTGGTCGGCGCGGGTACGCCGCGGAAAACACGCCCGGACAGGTCGAACTTGGAACCGTGGCAGGGGCAGAAGAAACCGCCCGGCCAGTCCGCATTGAGCACGCCGTCGGCGCTCGCACCGGGACTCAGGCGGTTCTGCGGCAGGCAGCCGAGGTGGGTGCAGACACCGAGCACGACCAGGTATTCCGGCTTGATCGCCCGCGCCGAATTCCTGGCGTAATCGGGCTGGCGGGAGTTCTCCGAGGCGGGATCCGCGAGCGTGCCGTCATGCGAGCCGAGGCTCGCGATCATCTCGGGCGTGCGCCGCACGATCATGACGGGCTTGCCGCGCCATTCGATCTTCAGCATCGCGCCCGGTTCGAGCTTGCTGATGTCGATTTCGACCGGCGCGCCCAGCGCCTTGGCGCGGGCACTCGGCTTCCAGGACGCCAGGAACGGCACGGCCGCGAAAGCGACGCCGACAGCCCCGGTCAGGGCCGTCGCCACGGTGAGGAGCTGCCGCCTGCCACTGTCGATTGCTTCACTCATCGATCGATTTTCGTTCGTTGCAGGGATTGCCGCATTATACACGGCCATACACGGACGATCGGAGGCGGCCGCGCTCATGTCGGTCATTCCGGGCTGGTTGCGCTGGATTTCTCCTTGGGTCGCGCTCGGACTCGCGGCGGCGCTCGCATTCGTGTTGCTGCGGCCCGCGCCGGAAGCGGCGGCACCGGCCGCGTCGCCGCCCGCGCCGGTAGAATCACCGGGCAATGCGCCCGGGAGCGCCGCCAGTCCGCAAACGGCCGCAACGCAGCCGCCGCAATTCGTGAGCTATGCAGACGCGGTCGACGCCGCCGCGCCGGCGGTCGTCAATATCTATACGGAGCGCCGCGTCGTGGTGCCGAATGCCGCCGGACTCCCGCCCCAGTTCAGCCAGATGTTTGGCGAAGTGTGGCCCGAGTATCGCGAACGCGTCGAGCGGAGCCTTGGTTCCGGAATCATCTACGACGTCCACGGCCACATCGTCACGAACTATCACGTGGTCGCCCAGGCGACCGGGATTCGTGTCCAGCTCAAAAATGGCGACGCCGCGCCCGCGAAACTCGTGGGCGTCGATCGCGACACGGACCTCGCGGTGCTCAAGATCGAACTCGGGACGCTGCCCATCATGCCGCTCGGCCGATCGGACCGCCTGCGGGTCGGCGATCCGGTGCTCGCGATCGGAAACCCGCTCGGTCTCGGCCACACGGTCACGCAGGGCATTGTGAGCGCCACCGGCCGCGCCCAGCTCGGGGTCGCGGCATTCGAGAATTTCATCCAGACTGATGCGGCGATCAACCTCGGCAACTCCGGCGGCGCGCTCATCGACGCGACCGGAAAACTGGTGGGACTCAACAGCGCGATCGCCGGGCGTCAGGCCGGGATCGAAGGCATCGGTTTCGCGATTCCTGTCGATCTCGTGCGCGGCGTCGTGAATGCGATCCTGCGCGACGGCAAGGTCGTTCGCGGCTGGATTGGCATCGTGCCTCGCGACTTGAATGCCGCCGAAATCGAAGGGCTCGGCCTGCCGGGCGGATCCGTGCTGGTGCGCAATGTGTACTCCAGGAGTCCGGCCAATGCCCAGGGCGTCACGCCTGGCGACGTCATCACGCAGGTCAACGGCTCGCCGCTGCGCGGCGCGCAGGATCTGCTCTCGCGCATCGCGATGCTGAAACCCGGTCAGGGCGTGCGGCTCAGGCTTTGGCGCCGCGGGCCGGCGGAAAGCGACGGCCTCGAGCACAACGTCCGGATCGAGGTCGTTGAGCGTCCCCAGGAAGCGGGAGCCACCCGCTCCTCCTGAGTCGCGCGGCTCCTCAGGTGGTCGGGCCCGGCAGCCGGCGGATTTCGGCACCAAGGCGGCCCAACTTCTCTTCGATGTGCTCGTAGCCGCGGTCGATGTGATAGATGCGCTGCACATCGGTCGTGCCCTCTGCGACCAGTCCCGCCAGCACCAGGCTCGCGGAGGCGCGAAGATCGGTCGCCATGACGGGCGCGCCGGACAGGCGCGGAACGCCGTGGATCACGGCCGTATGGCCTTCAATGCGCACGTCGGCGCCAAGTCGCCGCAACTCCAGCATGTGCATGTAGCGGTTCTCGAAGATCGTTTCGACGATCGTCGCAACGCCATCGGCGACGGCATCGAGCGCGGCGAACTGCGCCTGCATGTCGGTCGGGAATCCCGGGTGCGGCGCCGTGCGAATGTCCACCGCGATGGGGCGCCGTCCCCGCATGTCGACCTCGATCCAGTCGGCGCCGACCGTGACGATGGCGCCGGCCTCCCGCAGTTTTGCGATTACGGCGTCGAGGTGATCGGGGCGCGAGTCCGTGACTCTCACGCGGCCGCCCGTGATGGCGCCCGCGACCAGGAACGTGCCGGTCTCGATCCGGTCCGGCAGAACCGCGTATTCGCAGGCTTCGAGCCGCTCGCGGCCCTCGATCACGATCGTGTCCGTGCCCGCACCCGCGATTTCCGCCCCCATCGCCGTCAGAAAGCCCGCGAGGTCGGCGACTTCCGGCTCGCGCGCGGCGTTTTCGATCACGGTTCGGCCGCGGGCAAGCGTCGCCGCCATCATGAGATTCTCGGTTCCTGTGACGGTCACCATCTCGAGCACGATGCGCGCGCCGCAGAGCCGTCCGGCCTTGGCATGGATGTAGCCGTTCTCGACCGAAATTTCGGCGCCCATTGCTTCGAGCCCCGCGACATGCAGATTGACCGGACGCGCGCCGATCGCGCAGCCGCCGGGGAGCGACACGCGCGCCTCGCCATGACGCGCGAGCAGCGGTCCGAGCACCAGGATCGAAGCCCGCATCGTCTTGACCAGTTCATAGGGCGCGACCGGTTCGCCGAGTCCACGCGCATCGACCTCGACGCGCGCCCCTTCGGCGACCGTCACCTTGACGCCCATGCGCCCGAGCAGCCGGATCATCGTCGTCACGTCGTGGAGCTTCGGCACATTTCCGATCGAGACGGGCCCATTGGCCAGGAGGCCTGCCGCAAGGATTGGCAACGCCGCGTTCTTGGCGCCCGAGGCGCGCACCTCGCCGTCGAGACGCTGGCCGCCGGTGATCTGCAACATTTCCAGAGCTGTTCCCCTAGCCGGCCTTGCGACCCGCCCATTCCTCGGGCGTCGGCGTGTCGAGTGACAGGGCGTGGATCTCGCCGCCCATCGCGCTGCCGAGCGCACGGTAAACGAGCTGGTGCCGCTGCAGCGTCCGCACGCCGGCGAACTGCGGCGCGATCACGAGCGCCGAGAAATGTACGTTGTCGTCGGACACGACGCGGACCGTCGCCCCTGGCAGCGCGGTTTCGATCTGCTGGCTGATGTCGACCGGCGTCATCGCGGCATTCTAACGGTGCGGGGTCTTGAATGGTGCCGGTGTATGATGCCGGACAGAACTGAAATGCCGCGCAAACACGATGAATGACGCCGCCGACAGCAAGCGCCTGATCGAGATGGGGCGCGAAGCGCTCCAGATCGAGGCCCGCGCGGTCGCCGCCCTCGTGGACCGTCTCGGCGACGACTTCGCGATGGCCTGCCGGATGCTGCTCGCCTGCCGCGGCCGCGTGGTGGTCTCCGGGATGGGCAAGTCGGGCCATGTCGGCGGCAAGATTGCGGCGACGCTCGCGAGCACGGGCACGCCCGCGTTCTTCCTGCACCCGGCGGAGGCGAGCCACGGGGATCTCGGCATGGTCGCCAAGGGCGACGTGGTGCTTGCGATCTCCTATTCCGGCGAGACCGCGGAACTCCTGACGATCCTGCCTCTGTTCAAGCGCATGGAGGCTCCGCTCATCGCGATGACAGGCAATCCGCTCTCGACGCTCGCGCGCGAGTCGGAGGTGCATCTCGACATCAGCGTTCCCGCCGAGGCCTGCCCGCTGAACCTGGCGCCGACAGCGAGCACGACTGCGACACTCGCGATGGGCGATGCGCTCGCCGTCGCGCTCCTGAAGCATCGCGGATTCACGGAAGAGGATTTCGCGCGCTCGCATCCGGGCGGGACGCTCGGTCGTCGCCTGCTGCTCCGTGTCTCGGACGTCATGCGGCGCGGCGACGATCTGCCGATGGTACGGCCGGAGACGTCACTTCCGGAGGGCCTGCTCGAGATGTCGCGCAAGCGCCTCGGCCTGACCGCGGTCGTCGACGGCAACCGCCATGTGGTCGGTATCTTCACCGACGGCGACCTGCGGCGCGCGCTCGACCGCAGCGTCGACATCCACAAGAGCACGATGGCCGACGTGATGACGCGTGGCTGCCGCTCGATCGGCCCGCAGGAACTCGCGGCCGAAGCCGTGCTCATGATGGAGAAGCATGCGGTCAACGGCCTGCTCGTGCTCGACGAGCAGGGCGTGCTGGTCGGCGCGCTGAATGTCCACGACCTGCTGCGCGCGGGGGTGATGTGACGCCGGCTGCCGAGGTGTCGCTCGTGGTGCTGGACGTCGACGGCGTGCTGACCGACGGCCGACTCTGGTACGGACCGGAAGGCGAGAACCTCAAGGTTTTCGACGTGCGCGACGGACACGGCATCAAGTCACTGATCGCGGCCGGCATCGGCGTCGCGGTCATTTCCGGCCGCCGCTCGGTCGCGGTCACCGCGCGCATGCGCGAGCTCGGCGTGAGCGACGTCGCTCAAGGCGTTGGCGACAAGGCGCGCGCGCTCGCGGAACTCCTGAAACGCAATGCCGTCGACGCCCGCCGGGTCGCCTGCCTTGTCGACGACACGCCGGACCTTGCTCTCATGGCGGCGGTTGGCCTGCCGGCGGCGGTGGCCGACGCACATCCGGACGTGCTGGCCGCGGCCGGTCACGTGACGCGTGCGCGGGGCGGCCGCGGCGCCGTGCGCGAGTTCTGCGATTGGCTGCTGGCGTCCAGATCGGTGTCGAAATGACCGCCCGGATCATCCTGTTCGCAGGGCTCATCGCGCTGTTTGCGGTGCTCGTGCAATGGCGGCTCTTCGACCGGGAGCCGGAGCCGGAGGCCGCCGCAGTCGAGAGGCCGGGTTACTTCCTGACCGGCGTCAATCTCGAGGAGTTTGGTGCGGACGGCGCATTGCGCATCGGCTTGCAATCCATTTCTGCCAATGAAGATCCGGCGAGCGGCGTGGTGCGGCTGGTGGACGTCGCAGTCGATTACCACACACCCACCGGCAGGCGATGGCACCTGACGGCGGCGGAAGCGCGCGTGCCACCGGAAGGCCGCCTCGTCGAATTTGAAGGGGAGGTCCACCTGCGCGGCGTTCCCGGCGAGGATGCGCGCCCCGCAGAACTCGAGACCGCGCGGATGACCCTCGATACCGTGGACGAAACCGCACAGACCAAGAGCCCGGTCGAACTCGCATTCGGAATGCACCGGATACGCGCGACCGGTATGCATGCCGACCTGAAAGCCGGCAACCTGCGACTGGAATCGGACGTCAATGGCCTTTTCACGCCTTGACGTCTTCGCCGTGGCCCTGATCTGCGTCACCGCCGGTCAAGCGGTGCGGGCGCAGGAACGCGGCCAGCTTCCGATCCAGGTCGAGGCGCGGTCGTCCGACTTCGACTACCAGAACGGCGTGCTCGTATTCGAAGCGATCACGATCACGCAAGGCGAGATCAAGATCACGGCTGATCGCGCGGTTGCGAGCGGGCTCGATTTTGAAGAGAGCCGCTGGGAATTCAGCGGAAGCGTGCGCATCTCGATGCCCGAATCCGCGCTCGCGAGCGACACGGCACGCGTGCGCTTCACCCGCGGCGTGATTGCGAGTGCGACCGTGACCGGAGCGCCTGCGACCTTCGAGCAGCAGCGCAAGGAAGAGCACGCCCGGGGACGCGCGAACCGGATCGACTACGACCTTGCCCGCGGAGCGGTGGAACTCGCCGGCGATGCCTGGCTTTTCGACGGGCGAACTGAAATTACCGGCGCGACCCTCGTCTACAGCACGGCTAACCAGCGCGTCATCTCGCAGCAGCCGGTCGTGATCACGATTCAACCGGAGGAGAAGTCCCCGGAAGCCCCGAAGCCTCCTTCATGAGCGAACTTTCGGCGACCGGGCTCGAAAAGAGCTATCGCAAGCGCAAGGTGGTTTCGTCCCTGTCGATCTCGATCACAAGCGGCGAGGTCGTCGGTCTGCTCGGCCCGAACGGCGCGGGCAAGACCACCGCGTTTTACATGATCGTGGGCCTGGTGCCTTGCGATGGCGGCCGCATCGAGCTCGACGGCGAGGACATCACCGCGCTTCCGATGCACGCGCGCGCACGGCGCGGACTCGGGTACCTGCCGCAGGAACCTTCGATCTTCCGCCGCTTGACTGTCGCCGACAACGTCATGGCCATCCTCGAGACCCGCAGCGAACTCGATCGAGCGGCGCGCGAGGAAGCGCTCGAACGCCTGCTCGAGGAGCTTCATGTCGCGCATCTCAGGGATCACATGGGCATGAGCCTGTCGGGCGGCGAACGCCGGCGCGTCGAGATCGCGCGTGCGCTCGCGGCGAATCCCGCCTTCATCCTGCTCGACGAGCCGTTCGCTGGCGTCGATCCGTTGTCCGTCCACGACATCCAGCGCATCGCCCGGCACCTCGCCGAGCGCGGGATCGGCGTGCTGATCACCGACCATAACGTCCGGGAAACGCTCGGAATCTGCGGTCGGGCCTATATCGTCAACCAGGGCACGGTCCTGGCCTCCGGAACCGCAGACGAGATCCTTGCAAATCCCGAGGTGCGCAAGGTTTACTTGGGGCAGGATTTCCGGCTTTGATGAAGCCCAGCCTGCAACTCCGGATCGGCCAGCAGCTGACGATGACGCCGCAGCTGCAACAGGCCATTCGCCTGCTGCAGCTGCCGACAATCGAATTGCAGGCGCAGGTGCAGCTGGCGCTAGAGAGCAATGTCCTGCTCGAAGCCGACGAGGACTTCGAGTCCACCTGGGCGATGGATACGCTGTCCGGGCAGGCATCGGCCGAACCGGAGGGCGGCGAGAGCGCGGAGCCGGTCGTCGAAATCGGCGAAGAATGGACCGAACCGAGCGCCGCAGAATCGGAAACGCCCTGGTCCGGCTCCGGCGCTGGCGACCAGGACCTCGTCGACGAGTCGGGCCGCAGCCTGCACGATCACCTCGCCTGGCAACTCGAGCTCGCTCGCCTGCCGGCCGAATCGATGGCAATCGGTCGCGCGCTGATCGATGCGGTCAACGACGACGGCTACCTGACGGAAAGCCTGGCCGCCATTGCCGACACGGTCGAGGGCGAAGTTGCGGCCGACGCGGCCTCAGTCGAGCGCGTGCTCGCCGTCATCCAGCAATTCGATCCGGCGGGCGTCGGCGCGCGATCCGTCGGCGAATGCATCGAGCTGCAACTCGCGCAACTCGACCCGGGGACGCCGGGACTCGACGCCGCGCGCACCCTCGCCCACCGCTACCTGGAGCTCGTGGCCGGCCAGCAGTTCCCGGCTCTGCAGAAGGAGATGCATTGCAGCGGCCCTGAACTCGATGTCGCGCTCGCGCTCGTCCGCAGCTGCCATCCGCGTCCGGGCGCGGCATTCCAGGCGCTGCGCACCGAGTACGTCGTTCCGGATGTCTATGCGCGCCGGACGCCGCAGGGCTGGGTGGTCGAACTCAACCCGATGGCGCTGCCCCGGATCCGCCTGAACGAGGGTTATGCCGGGATGATCACGCGCGCGCCGGACCATGCGGTGCTCCGGACGCAGCTCCAGGAAGCAAGGTGGCTGCTGAAGAGCCTCGAGATCAGGAACGACACGATGCTTCGCGTCGCGCGCACGATTGTCGAGCGCCAGCAGGCGTTTCTCGACCGGGGCGAGGAATCCATGCAGCCGATGATCCTGCGCGACGTGGCCGAGGCCGTGCAGATGCACGAATCAACGATTTCCCGCATCACGACCGGTAAGTACCTGCACACGCCGCGCGGCGTGTTCGAATTCCGCTTCTTCTTCTCGAGCCACGTGCCCGGCGAAGACGGCGCGGGCGTTTCCTCGACCGCGATCCGTGCGAGGATTCGCAAGCTGATCGCGCAGGAAGCCACGGATCGCCCCTTGTCCGACCAGCAGATCGTCGAAATGCTTGCGGCCGACGGCATCCAGGTGGCGCGGCGGACCGTTGCCAAGTATCGCGAAGCGCTCGGCATCGCGCCCTCGAGCGCGCGGCGGCAGGCCGCGGCACGTTGAAAGCGCCAGCAAACATGAACGAAAAGGAGTAACCGACCATGCAGTTGACGCTGACCGGCCATCACATCGACGTCACCCCGCCGCTTCGCGACTATGTCCGCAAGAAACTTGATCGCGTGCTGCGGCACTTCGAGCAGGTGATCGACGTGCATTGCGTGCTGACGGTCGAGAAGCTCGAACACAAGGCGGAGGCGACGCTCAGCGTGAGCGGCGCCGTGATCCATGCGGATGCCAGGGATGGCGACATGTACGCCGCCATCGACGCGCTCGCGGACAAGCTCGATCGGCTCCTGCGCAAGCACAAGGAAAAACAGAGCGACCATCACGCGGCCGAAGTCACGCGGGGGCGGCCGGTCTGAGCCGGGTCGCGATGACTCGTCTCGTCGTCGTCAGCGGACTGTCCGGCTCCGGCAAGAGCGTGGCGCTCAACATGCTGGAGGATCTCGGCTGGTACTGCATCGACAACATTCCGGCGGGCCTGGTCCAGGCGCTGGTCTCGCATTCGCTGCGCACCGAGGAGCCGATCTACCGTCTCCTGGCCGTCGGACTCGATGCGCGCAATCGTCCGGACGATCTCGCCTCGATTCCTGCGCTGGTCGCGGATCTCCGCCGCTCCGGGCTCCGCTGCGAGGTGCTCTACCTCCATGCGGATAACGAGGTGTTGCTGCGGCGTTATGCGGATACCCGCCGGCGTCATCCGCTCGCCGGCGCCGACCGGAGCCTGGCCGACGCGATCGTCGAGGAGCGTCGCCTCCTCCACCCGCTGATCGACAGCGCCGATCTCGTGATCGACACTTCGCGCATGAGCGTGCACGAGCTCCGCGATCTGATCGCGAAGCGCGTCGAGCCGCAGGCCCCGGGCCGCCTGTCCATCCTGTTCGAGTCGTTTGGCTTCAAGCACGGAACGCCCGGCGACGCCGATTTCGTCTTCGACGCGCGCACCCTGCCGAATCCGTACTGGGAACCGGCGCTGCAGCCGCTGACGGGGCGTGACAGCCGCGTCATTGCGTTCCTCGAGTCGAGTCCGCGCGTCGAGCGCATGGTCACGGACCTGATCCGTTTCCTGGAAAGCCGCCTGCCGGAATACGAGGAGGCGCATCGCGGCTACCTGACCATTGCGATCGGCTGCACCGGCGGACAGCACCGTTCGGTGTACCTGGTCGAGCGCCTGGCCGCGCATTTCCGGTCGCAGTATCCGCAGCTCCTCGTGCGCCACAACGCGCTGCCACAGTGAGCGACGCCGCGCCCGCACGCGGCGCTCGCGACTCGAACCTTGCCGCAATTCAGGCGGCGCTTGCCGCCGGGCGGCTGCGCGGGGCGGACCGCATGGTCGACGTCCTGCACCCGGCCGAAATCGCGCTGCTGCTCGAATCGCTGCCGCCGGGACAACGCGCGCTGGTGTGGGAACTGGTCAATCGCGATGTCCAGGGCGACGTGCTGGTCGAGCTTTCGGAAGAAGTCCGCAGCGAACTGGTTGCCGGCATGCAACCCGACGAACTCGTCGCTGCGGCCGAGGGCCTCGCGGTCGACGACCTCGCGGACCTGCTCGCGGAACTGCCGGAGGCGGTGACCCGGCTGGTGCTGCGATCGATGGACCAGCAGGACCGCGACCGGTTGTCGACTGTGCTCGCTTTTCCGGAGGACAGCGCCGGTGGATTGATGAACACGGATACCGTGACGGTGCGGCCGGACGTTCCGCTCGAAGTGGTGATCCGGTACCTGCGCATGCGGGGCGAATTGCCAGAACGCACCGATTGCCTGTTCGTCGTCGACCGGCACGACCGCTATCTCGGGGCACTGCCGCTCACGAGACTCCTGACCGTGGATCCGGATCATGTCGTCAGCGCGGAAATGGACCCGCAAGTCGCGCCGATCGCGCCGGAGACATCGGCCTCCGAAGTCGCGCGCTTGTTCGAATCGCACGACCTGCTGTCGGCCGCCGTGGTCGCCGACGACGGCAGGCTGCTGGGGCGCATCACGATCGACGACGTAGTCGACGTCGTGCGGGAACAGGCCGAGCATCCAGCACTGGCTGCGGCGGGTCTCGAGGACGAGGACGACGTATTCGCCGGCGTGCGCAAGAGCGCCCGTCGTCGCGCGTTATGGCTCGGCATCAACCTGCTGACCGCGTTCCTGGCCTCGTGGGTGGTCGGATTATTCGAGGCGACCATCGACAAGGTCGTCGCGCTCGCCGTATTGATGCCGATCGTGGCCAGCATGGGCGGCATCGCCGGGACCCAGACCGTGACGCTGATCATCCGTGGCATCGCGCTAGGCCAGGTGCAGACATCGAATGCGCGCTGGCTGTTCTTCAAGGAGCTGGCCGTCGGCGCGCTCAATGGCATGGTCTGGGCCACCGCAGTCGCCATTGCAACCTGGACCTGGTTCGGCACCTGGGATGTCGCGGCGGTGATATTCGCCGCGATCGTCATCAACCTGATCGCGGCATCGATCGCAGGCGTGCTGATCCCATTGACTCTCAGGCGCCTTCGCATCGACCCGGCCCTGGCGGGCGGCGTGATCCTCACAACCGTGACCGATGTCGTCGGCTTCGCGGCGCTGCTCGGGCTCGGTACGCTGTTCCTGGCCTAGCCGCTCAGTCGATCTTTGCCCCGAATTCCCGGTCGAGTCCGAGAAAGGCACTGATTTCGGCGCGGCGTGCATTGGCATCGCGCTCGCCAGCCGCGATCAATTCGCGCGTAAAAGGCGATTCGAACAGCAGGTAGGAAAGCAGCCTGCCGCCGCGGGCGCCACGCGCGCCAAGAATCCGAAGCAGGGTCCGGAGTGTGCCGGGCATCGACCTTCGATGTTCAATTGCGGTTTCGCTTGGATCGCGTTCCGGCAGCACCAGCAACGTCTCGACGTGACGCATGCCGAGCGGCGCGGGACCCGGCTTCAGGTGTGCGAGCAGCGCATTGATGCGGTTGAGACGCTCCAGATCCGCCTGAAGGCCTTCCGCGAACAGCGAATCAAGCATGAATCCAAACTGCTCGGCCATGTTGGGCGGCGGCCCCGCCGGCGCGCCGGCGGGGCCCGGCCGCCGCACGCCGATCACGAGAATTCGCTCCGCGCCCAGGTGAATGGCGGGTGCCAGCGGCGTCGACTGGCGTATCGCGCCGTCGCTGAAATGCGCGCCGTCCATAGCCACCGCCGGAAACAGGAGCGGAATCGCTGCGCTCGCCATCAGGTGGTCGACCTCGAGACGGGCCGCAATGCCGCGCCGCGCGGCGCGATCCCAGGGCATGAAGGCGCGCGAAGTCTCGACGAAAGTAACGGACTCGCCGCCCGTGAGCGAAGTCGCCGTGATCGCGACAGAGTCCGTCGTGCCGGCGGCCAGCGCCCGCCGCAGACCCGCGAAATCGACGTTGTGCGCGAGCAGTCGCCGGAGCGGCGAATTGTCGAGCAGCGCGCGCGGCATCGGCAGCAGCCATCCGCCGCTGAGCAGCGCAAGAAAAAGATTCAGTCCCGAGCGCAGCATGTCGGTCGCGCCCGCGCGAAACACCTGTTCGACATGGAAACCGCCCCAGACCCGGGCCAGGGCCTTGGTCGCCAGCCGGATGTCGCCCGCGTGCGCGCCGAGCACGGCCGCATTGATCGCGCCGGCCGATGTGCCGCAGAGCACCGCGAACGGAAGCGGCGCGTGCGGCGGGTACCAGTCCGCGATCGCGCGCAGGACCCCGACCTGGTAGGCGGACCGCGCGCCGCCGCCTGGCAGTACAAGCGCGATACGCGGCCGGTTATTCGGCGTCGGCTCGGTCATGCCGGGGAACCCCTGGGCTGCATCGTGGTCATCAGACGGCAGGCCGCGATACTATGCAATCTGCCAGCCCGCCGGGGCGGCCCCGCCTGTTCGACCCAACTGGAGGATTCGACATGACGCGTTTCCTGCATGGCGCCGCCGCCGTTGCCGCCGCCGCTCTCCTGGGCGCCGTCGCTTTCGCCGCAGAACCGCCGGCTGTCGGTGCCGCCGCGCCCGAATTCAAGCTCCAGGACCAGACCGGCAAGTGGCATGCACTCTCCGACTACATGGGCAAGTGGGTGGTTCTGTACTTCTATCCGAAGGACAACACGCCCGGCTGCACCACGCAGGCCTGCGAGTTCCGCGACAACATCTTCGCCTACCGCGAACTGGGCGCCGTGATTCTCGGCGTGAGCGTAGACGACGTGGCCTCGCACAAGTCTTTCGCCGAAGAGCACAGCCTGCCCTTCCCGATCCTCGCGGATTCGGAGAAGAAGACCACGACCGCGTACGGCACGCTGATGAAGTACGCCGGCATCGCCGAGCTTGCGCGCCGCGACACATTCATCATCGACCCGCAGGGCCGGATCGCGAAGCACTATATGAAGGTGGACCCGAAGGGTCACTCCGAAATCGTGCTGGCCGATCTCAAGCAGCTCGCGGCCAAGGCCGCAGCCGCCAAGAGCAGTTGAAGAAGCAAAGCGGAATTGAAGGGGACGTTCACCTTCATTTTCCGCGACGGCATTAATATGTACCGGACTTCCAAATGAAGGTGAACGTCCCCTTCAATTCCGCTTTGCGCGGCGCCCCTATTCCGGCTGCTTGTGCACGACACCACCCTTCATAACGAAGCGAACGTCCTCGAGTAGTCGGACGTTCTCGAGCGGATTGCCGGCGACGGCGATCATGTCGGCGAGCAGACCCGTCTCGATCTTGCCACGGTCGGGCGTGCCGAACAGCTCGGCATTGATGAGGGTTGCACTCTGGATCGCATGCAGCGCCGTGTCGCCGAACTTGACACGCGCGGCGAACTCGCGCGCATTGTCGCCGTGCGGAAAGACGCCCGCATCGGTGCCAAAGGAGACCTTGAGGCCGTACTTCAGCGAGCGCTTGAAGCTCTCGCCTGCGAGTGGCTTCAGGTAGGCCTGCTTCGCCGCGAGCGCGGGCGGCAGCTCCGTGGTCTCGAGAGTATCCAGGAGATGCAGGTTAGGGACGACGAAACTGCCATTCTTCTTGAGGATCTTCGCCGCCTCCTCCGTCATGATCGAGTTGTGCTCAATGCTGTCGACGCCGGCCTCGCTCGAGGCGACGATTCCCTCAGTGCCGTGTGCGTGCGCGGCGATCTTCAGGCCGTGGCGGTGCGCCTCGTCCGCTGCCGCGCGCAATTCCTCGAGGGAATATTGTTGCGCGCCCACGGGGCCCTCGAAAGACAGCACGCCGGCGGTCGCGCAGATCTTGATGACCTTGGCGCCGTGCTTGATCTGGTAACGCACTGCCTTCACGACTTCCTCGACGCCGTCCGCGCGGCCGGAGACGTAGTCCGGCGGCTCAATCCCCGGCGCGAAACCCATTGACTGGTCACAGTGACCGCCGCTGATCGACAGTGCGTGACCGGCGGGAATCATGCGTGGACCGATCACCCAGCCCTTGTCAATCGCGTTCATCAGCGCGACATCGGAGAAACCGAGGCCGGTGCCGAGATCGCGCACGGTCGTGAAGCCTGCCAGTAGCGTCTTCGCGGCATGAGGCACCGCACGGAGCGCAAAATCGCCGGTCGTGAACCGGACTGGTTCGGTTTCCCAGCCGTCTGCGAGCGCGTAATTGAGATGTACGTGCGCATCCATGAGGCCGGGCAGCAGGGTATGACCCGCGAGCGCAATCGTTTTCGCGCCGGCGGGCCGGGCCGCGGGATTGATCGCCACGATCCGGTCGCCCTCGACGACGATGACGGCGGGTGAGACCAGCTTGCCGGTCACGACGTCGAGATACCGCTCCGCTTCGATCACGACCGTTTCAGCGTGCGCGGACGGGACCGTGAGGGCACCGAGCGCGATGACGATGAACATTGCCTTGCGCATGCCTATTTCCTTTCCAGCAGAAACCAGGTCAAGTCGTCCTGCGGACAACTTGGATCGCGATGCCACGCGAATCCATAGTCTCGCAGCGACAGGTCCGGAAACATGTCGAGCATTTCGCCGGCGAAGTCCCGCTTGAAGAGCTTTCCGGAATGCCCCCGATAGGAGATTTCCACGGGTTTCGGGTTGTAGTACTCGGCGAGCAGCACGAATCGCGCGGAGCTTCGGTACATCACCTCATAAACGATCGGCAGCTTATCCGGGTTGATGTGGATCAGGACGCCTTTGGTAAACACGAGGTCCCAGGTCCCACGAGGCTCGAACTCAAGAATCGATGACAGGTGCAGTTCGACTTCCGGAAGCGCAGCTTTCAGTTCGGCCGCGGCTTTTTCATTTATTTCGACCGCCGAGAGCCTCGCCGCCGGCAGCAGGCGCCGGAGCGCCATAAGGTTCAAGCCGATGTTCGATCCGAGTTCGAGCACGGATCGCAATTCGCCCGCGCCACCGAGGACTTTCGCGAAGAACGCTTCGTTGGCGCCGACCCAATCGGGTCCCTTGTTCCGGTCCGCATAGGCGTTTCCGAATTCGCCGTGCCAGAAGGCTTCTTGCTCCGTCGTGTGCGTCAAGGCCGGCCATCTCCCGGTACCAGGATCAGTGTATGAAACGCCGGACCCGGCAGGAACGGCGTCGGCCGCCCATGGACCCAGTCGTCGTGTCCTGCACGGTAGAACGGCGACAGGGGATGTCCGCTCTGCCCGCCGGGCATGTGCAGATAGCCCTCCGTTTCCCGCCCTGGCGAAACGCTGAATCGCTCCGACGCGCCGAAGTCCGGCGACTGCACGCGCGGCGTCGACCAGTCGCCGGGCATGGCATCAGCCGGCATGTCGAGAAAGCGCGAAAGAAACGGGAGTGCCTCGCTGATCGGGTGACGAATCGCGCTGACGTTCACCTTGCCCCAGGCGCAATACTCGAGATTCGAGCAGGCCGCCGGCAACTCGTCGACCACTTCTTTCGCCACGCCAGCGAGCCAGAGCTCCCAATCGGCGAATCGCGGATCGAGCAGGTGCGCGGGGCGCTCGTTGACGAGGCGCCAGGCGACATCGGTGAAGCGCTCCGGCGCGCGCCAGTGAAAATCGGGCCAGCGGGAGATCGCCTCGACCGCAAGCGTTTCAAAAGCGCGGCTCGACACTTCGCGTTCAAATTCCCTGAGCAGCCGATAGCCCGCGTCGTCAATCGCGGCGTGCCCACTCCACCCGGCGACGAGTCTCGCGGCCCCGCTCTCGCCCGCCTGCGTCAATGCCCGCAGAAGGATCGGCTGCCATCGTGCGGCGAAATCAGCGCGGTCATCGAGCTGGATCGCGAGCATGTCGGCCGGCTTCGCGCGGTCGAGCGCGGCGAGCCGTCCGCGAATCTGCCGTGCGCGCGCGGCGGGCGCGAAGTCGCCGTCGCCGATCAGGCGATAGGCCTCCCCGCCAACGACGCGCGCGTTCGCGCTCCAGGCATATCCGTCCGGCGGATCCAGCAGGCGCGGCGATTCCGCCTGTGATACCCAGCCGTTCCAGCCGGCGCCTTCTGCGCTCCAGGACGAAGGTCGCGACGGGTCGATTCCCTGGCGTCGAGGCAGGCGGCCCGAGAGCACCCAGCCGATGCGGCCGCCCCGATCTGCGATCATCACGTTCTGTCCCGGCATGCCGGCGCCGCCGATGATCGCCGCGGCGGAATCGAGATTGCCCGCACCCTCGAGACGCATGACGGCCATATCCGTCGCGCCGGGGCGATGTGCGGTCCAGGCGAGTGCGAGCGCATGACCGTCGCCGTCGTCGCCGACCACGGGACCCCAGAGCGTTTTCCGGATCGTGAGCGTTTCGGACTTTGCGCCCGCGACCGCGATCGTTTCCGTTTCCAGATCGAATTTGCGCGGCCCTGCGGCAGTCAAATAGCTGTCCTCGCCGTCGGGGCCGCGCTCGAGCCGGATCAGGTCCTGGAAATCGCCGTAGCTGTTGGTGAACCCCCAGGCGATCCGACCATTGCTGCCGGCGACGATTGCGGGTACGCCGGGAAGACTCACGCCGGCGACGTCGAGTCCGTCGCCTGCGACCACGAAACGCGCCCGGTACCAGATGTTGGGGACATTGAGGCCGAGATGCATGTCGTTCGCAACGAGTGCCCCGCCGCCTTCGGTGCGGGAGCCGGCGACCGCCCAGTTGTTGCTGCCAACCATCGCCTCGTGCTCGCCGATCGGAAGCGCCGCCTGGCGGGACTCCATACGCTTTTTTTCTGCCCGTTCGAACAGGGCACGGTCCAGTCGGCGCAGATCGTAATCCGCGGCGGTCGGCATCGGGATCTCGGCAAGCCGGCTGCCGTCGAGCGCTGCCTCCCATGCGGGATCCGGCTCGACGATGAATCGGTAGAGCGCTTCCGGCAGCGCCGTCGCCAGCCGGCCGCGCTGCTGTTCGTTTCGCGCCTCAAGCCCCTGGAGGTCGATCCACATTGCGTACACGACGAGGAGCGTGTCTTCCGGCCGCCAGGGCTCCGGCGTCTGGCACAGCAGCAGGTATTCAAATGGACGCGCGCGCATGGCCGCGAGCGCCGCATTCGCACCGGCCGCATAGGCCTCGAGCAAGGCGCCGTCCCGCGCATCGAGCGCGGCGAACGCGAGGGCAGCCCGTTTCCTGAACTGATGCAGGCGGATGTGGCGATCGGCATCGAGAAGCCCCGCCCCGAGGAGCGCCGACAGCTCGCCGGCGCCCGTGCGCCGCAGGAGATCCATCTGGAACCAGCGGTCCTGCGCATGCGCGTAGCCGGTCGCGCGCGCGACGTCCGCGCGGGAATCGCCGCGGATCACCGGCACGCCCGCGGCGTCGCGCTCGATCGTGGCGCTCGCAGCCAGGCCGTCGACCGCGACTTCGCCGTCCAGGCGCGGGAGACTACCGCGGAGCGTGAGCCAGGCGACGAGCACAGCCAGCAATACGAGACCGGCCGGAATGCCGAGTCCGTACCGGAGGAGCCGCTGGGCGAACGACCTCATGAAAAGGGGACGCTACCCTTTTCCCGAAGGATCGAAGGAAAAGGGTAGCGTCCCCTTTTCATGACGCCCGCCGGGACTGGACCTTGACGATCTTCATCGAATTAGTGCCGCCCGAAATGCCTGAGAATTCGCCTTTCGTGACGATGATCAGGTCGCCCTCGGCCGCCAGACCGTCGGCGATCATGCGCTCGAAAATCGCTGCATACATTTTCTCCGGGCGCGGATGCGTGACGTCGAAGTCGACCGGATACACGCCGCGATAGAGGGTGACGCGCCGCTGCGTCTCCGGGTGGCGCGTAAACGCGTAGATGGGGATGTCGGAACGGATGCGGGACATCCACAGCGCGGTCGAACCGGATTCAGTCAGCGCGACGATTGCGCGCACGTCGAGGTGATTGGCCGTGTACATCACCGCCGCCGCGATCGCTTCGTCCGTCCGGTTGAATTCCCCGTCCGTGCGTTGGAGATCGGGGCGGTTGGAGATCTGCCACTTCTCCGCACCTTCGATCACCTGCGCCATGGCCCGCACGACGCGGCCGGGATGGCGTCCCACGGCCGTCTCGGCCGAGAGCATCACGGCGTCGGTATCGTCCATCACCGCGTTCGCGACGTCCGACACCTCGGCGCGCGTCGGCACCGGCGCGTGAATCATCGATTCCATCATCTGCGTCGCCGTGATCACCAGGCGGTTGTGCGCGCGAGAGCGGGCGATAATGTGCTTCTGGAGCCCGGTCAGCTCCGCATAGCCGACTTCGACGCCGAGGTCGCCGCGCGCGACCATCACGGCTGCGCTCGTCTCGACAATCGATTCCAGATTGTCGATTGCCTCGCGCCGCTCGATCTTCGCGACAATGCGCCCTTCGCCGCCCGCGCCGCGCATCAAATCCCAGGCTTCGACGATGTCCTCGCGATTGCGCACGAAGGACACCGCCAGGTAGTCGACGCCCAGTTCCGCCGCCATCCGGATGTCTTCGCGGTCCTTTGCCGTCAGCGCGCCGGCCGATAACCCGCCGCCGAGCTTGTTGAGCCCCTTCATGTCGGTCAGTTCGCCGCTTGTCAGTACACGGGTATGGACCCGCGTACCTTCGACGCTCGTGACATCGAGCGAAATCAGGCCATCATTAAGGAGCAATGTATCGCCGGCACGCACGTCGCGCGGCAACGACTCATACGCGACGCCAACAATCCGGTCGGTGCCGTTCGCCGGATCAAAGGCCGGATCGAGTGTGAAAGTCTCACCTTCGACGAGAGACGCGCGGCCGGTCGCAAAACGCTCGATGCGGACCTTGGGTCCGCGCAGGTCGCCGAGGATGCCGACGACCCGCCCGGCGCGCTTGGCCGCGGCGCGCGCGCACCCGATGCGCCGCGAGTGATCGTCGAAGCCGCCGTGGGAGAAATTGACGCGGACCAGGTCCGTGCCAGATTCGATCAGGTCGCGCATCGCCGGCTCGGGGTCGGTCGCGGGTCCGAGGGTCGCGACGATCTTGGTGCGTCTTGGCATTTGATCCCCCCGTGACTGCGCCGGTCAGGCCGCGGCGCGGCGCTCGAGCGCCGCGACCGCCGGCAGCGTCCGCCCCTCGACGAACTCGAGGAAAGCGCCGCCGCCGGTCGAAATATAGGAGATATCGTCCTCGACCCCGTACTTTTCGATCGCGGCGAGCGTATCTCCGCCACCAGCGATCGAAAACGCCGGGCTCTTTGCGATCGCATCGGCGAGCGCGCGCGTACCCCCGCCGAACTGGTCGAACTCGAACACGCCGAGCGGACCGTTCCAGATCACCGTACCGGCCTTCGCGACGATTGCCGCGACCGCCTTTGCCGATGCGGGCCCGATGTCGAGGATCATCTCGTCCGCGCTGACCGCGGACGCCAGGCGCGTCTCGGCTTTCGCTGTCGCCGCGAATTCACGCGCGACCACGACGTCGGTCGGTATCGGGATCCCGACGCCGCGCTTCGCCGCCACCGCGAGGAGGCGCTTCGCGACGTCGATCATGTCGGGTTCGTGCAGCGACTTGCCGATGGGCATCCCGGTCGCCGCGAGGAATGTATTCGCGATGCCACCACCGACCACCAGCTGATCGACCTTGGCGATCAGGTTCTCGAGCACGGACAGCTTGGTCGAAACCTTGGAACCGCCCACGACCGCAACCAGCGGCCGCGCCGGATCGTGCAGTGCGCGCTCGAGCGCGTCGAGTTCGCCGGCGAGCAGCGGCCCGGCGCAGGCGATGGGCGCGTGAAGCGTGACGCCATGGGTGCTCGCCTCCGCGCGATGCGCGGTGCCGAACGCGTCCATGACGAACACGTCGCAGAGTGCGGCCATGCGTTTCGCGAGCGCTGCGTCGTCCTTCTTCTCGCCCTTGAGGAAGCGGACGTTCTCCAGCAGCACGACTTCGCCCGGCTCGGCCGTGACGCCGCCGATCCAGTCTTCGACGAAACGCACGGGCCGCCCGAGCAGCTGCGAAAGTGTCTTTGCGACCGGCGCAAGCGAAAGCGCAGGATCGCGCTCCCCCTCCTTCGGACGGCCGAGGTGCGACATTACCAGCACGCGCGCGCGGTGTTCAAGCGCTGTTTTCAGGGTCGGCAGCGCCGCGCGTATCCGAGCATCGCTCGTGACCACGCCGCTCACGACGGGCACGTTGAAGTCCTCGCGGATCAGCACGCGCCGACCCGCGAGATCGAGATCCGTCATCCGGATCGCCTTCATTGGCGCCGATCAGCCCGCGCGCGACCAGGCGAGCGTCGTGTCGAGCATGCGGTTCGAGAAACCCCACTCGTTGTCGTACCAGGCGCAGACTTTCACGAGCGTGCCGCCCAGCACCTTGGTGAGCTGCGCGTCCACCGTACCGGACGCCGGGTTGTGGTTGAAATCAATCGAGACCAGCGGCTCCTCCGTGTAGTTGAGGATGCCCTTCAGGGAACTCTCCGAGGCCTTGCGCAGGATGGCGTTGACTTCTTCCGCTGTGGTCGCACGATTCGCGGTGAACGTCAGATCCACGAACGAGACGTTGATGGTCGGCACACGGACCGAAAATCCGTCCAGTTTTCCCTTCAGTTCCGGCAGCACGAGACCCACCGAAGCCGCCGCGCCGGTCTTGGTCGGGATCATCGACATCGTCGCCGATCGCGCCCGGCGCAAATCGCTGTGATAAACGTCCGTCAGCACCTGGTCGTTCGTATACGCATGCACCGTCGTCATGATGCCGGCGACGACGCCCAGGGCGTCGTGCAGCGGTTTCACGAGGGGCGCGAGGCAGTTGGTCGTGCAGGATGCATTCGAGATCACGGTCATGTCGCTGCGAAGCGTCTTGTGGTTGACGCCATAGACGATGGTGGCGTCGACGCCGTCCGCCGGCGCGGACACGACGACCTTCTTCGCGCCGCCCGCGAGGTGCTTCGAGGCTTTTTCCTTGTTGGCGAAGAGGCCTGTGCACTCGAGCACGATATCGGCGCCGAGCTCGCCCCAGGGCAGCTTCGACGGGTCGCGCTCGGCGAGCACGCGGATCCGGTCGCCATCGACGACCATATGACTGCCGTCGACAGCGACCTTGCCGGGGAACGGGCCGTGGGCCGTATCATGGCGTGTGAGGTGCGCGTTGGTGTTCGCGTCGCCCAGGTCGTTGATCGCGACAATGCTGATCTCGCCGGTGCGCTTCGATTCGTAGAGCGCGCGCAGGACGTTGCGCCCGATGCGGCCGTATCCGTTGATGCCTACCTTGATCGCCATAATCACTTGTCTCCGTTTAGCAATGACTCCACAGCCTCAATGACGGCGGCGGATGTGAACCCGAAATGCCGGAATAGATCCTTTCCAGGTGCTGAGGCACCGAAACTCCGCATACCGATCACGCGGCCGCGCGGGCCGACGTAGCGCCACCAGCCGTCCGGGACGCCCGCTTCGATTGCGACGCGGCAACGAACGTCGTCGGGCAGCACCGACGCGCGCCAGGCTTCGTCCTGCGCATCGAACACGCTGGTGCAGGGCATGGAGACGACGCGAACGCGCCGCCCGCGTCCAGCCAGCGCTTGAGCCGCTTCAACCGCAATCGGGACTTCCGATCCGGTCGCAATCAGGATGCACTCGGGCCGGCCCCCGGCGTCCGAGAGCACGTATCCACCGCGGCCAATCGCTTTCAGCTGCTGGCCGTCCCGCGCCTGCTGCGGCAGCGCCTGCCGCGTGAGCGCCAGAACGGTCGGCGCGCGCCGGCGACGGATCGCCGCGCCCCAGGCGACCCAGGTTTCGGCCGTGTCGCAGGGCCTCCAGACTTCCAGGTGCGGGATCATTCGCAGCGATGCAATGTGCTCGACCGGCTGGTGCGTCGGCCCATCCTCGCCGAGCCCGATCGAATCGTGCGTCAGCACGAAGATACTGCCCGCTTCGATGATCGACGCCATGCGCAACGAACTGCGCGCGTAGTCCGAGAACACAAGGAAAGTTCCGCCGAACGGAATGAACCCGCCGTGCAGGGCGAGACCGTTCATGATCGCGCCCATGCCGAATTCGCGGACGCCGTAGTGCAGGTAACTGCCGTCCGGCTGCAATTTCGAGAAAGCGGCCGCGCCCTTGATGCGCGTGTTGTTGGACCCCGTGAGATCCGCCGAACCACCGAGAAGCTCCGGGAGGCGTGAGGCCAGCCCGTCGAGCACCGCCTGCGAACTCTGGCGGGTCGCGACGGGTTTCGCGGCCGCTTGCGCGGCGGCCGTCCCGTCGCCGATCCATGCGTCGAGGTCTGCCGGCAATACAGCATCGACACGCCGCCGGTATTCCGCTGCGAGTTCCGGGTGCGCCTGTTCGTAGGCCTTGAAGCGCCGGCGCCAGCGGCTCTCTGCGCGCTTGCCAGCGGCACGCGCATCCCAGGCTGCGCGGATCTCGTCCGGAATGACGAACGGCTCGTGGGGCCAGTCGAGCGTCTTGCGCGCAAGCGCGACTTCCTCGCTGCCGAGCGCGGCGCCGTGGCATTCCTCCTTGCCCTGCTTGTTCGGCGCGCCGAAGCCGATGATCGTCTTGCAGCAGATCAAGGTCGGTTTCGACTTTTCACGCTTCGCTTTCCTGATCGCACGCGTGATGGCCTCGGGATCGTGTCCGTCGACGTCGCGGATCACCTGCCAGCCGTAGGCCTCGAAGCGTTTCGGGGTGTTGTCGGTGAACCAGCCCGCGACTTCACCGTCGATCGAAATGCCGTTGTCGTCGTAGAAGCAGATCAGCTTGCCGAGTCCCCAGGTGCCGGCGAGGGAACAGGCCTCATGCGAAATGCCTTCCATCAGGCAGCCGTCGCCGAGGAACACCCAGGTGTGGTGATCCACGATCTCATGGCCGGGCCGGTTGAATGCGGCCGCAAGTTTCTTCTCTGCGAGCGCCATGCCGACGGCGTTGGCGAGTCCCTGCCCCAGCGGCCCCGTGGTGGTCTCGATGCCGATCTCGATCTCGCGCTCCGGATGACCGGCAGTGCGCGAGCCGAGCTGGCGGAAATTGCGCAACTCCTCGAGATCGAGCGGATAGCCGGTCAGGTGAATTACTGAGTAAAGCAGCATCGAGCCATGGCCGTTCGACAGCACGAATCGGTCGCGATCGGACCAGCGGGGATTGGCCGGGTTGTGCTTCAGGTAACCGCGCCAAAGGACCTCCGCAATATCCGCCATGCCCATCGGCATGCCCGGGTGCCCCGAATTGGCGCGTTGTACGGCGTCCATACTGAGGGCCCGGATGGCATTGGCGAGCTTGCGGCGGCTGGGCATTCATGCGCTCCGGCAGGAAACCACCATTGTCTCCGATGCCGTATAATTTTTCGATGTCTGGCGAGTTCCTGTTCACTTCCGAGTCGGTTTCCGAGGGCCACCCGGACAAGGTCGCGGATCAGATCTCGGATGCCGTGCTCGACGCGCTGATCGCGCGCGATCCGCGCGCGCGCGTGGCCTGCGAGACCCTGGTCAAGACCGGAATCGCGGTGGTCGCGGGTGAAATCACGACGAATGCCTGGATCGACCTCGAGGCGCTGGTGCGCGGCGTCATCTGCGACATCGGCTATACCTCGTCGACGGTCGGATACGACGGCCATACCTGCGGCGTCGTCAACGTGATCGGCAAGCAGTCGACGGACATCGCGCAGGGCGTGGACCGGCGCAATCCCGAGGACCAGGGCGCGGGCGACCAGGGCCTGATGTTCGGTTATGCGTCCGACGAGACCTCGGCCCTGATGCCGGCGCCGATCCACTACGCGCACAAGCTCGTCGAACGGCAGGCGAAAGTCCGCAAGGGCCGCAACCCGAAGCTGCCGTGGCTTCGCCCGGACGCGAAGAGCCAGCTGACCTTTGCCTACGAGGATCACAAGCCCGTCGGCATCGAAGCTGTCGTGCTTTCGACCCAGCATGCGCCCGAGGTCCGGCAGAAGGACCTGCACGAAGCCGTCATGGAAGAGATCATCAAGCCGGTGTTGCCGGCACGCTGGCTCAGCAAGCGCACGAAATATCACATTAACCCGACTGGACGCTTCGTGATCGGCGGCCCCGTGGGCGACTGCGGCCTGACCGGGCGGAAGATCATCGTCGACACATACGGCGGCATGGCGCGGCACGGCGGCGGCGCATTCTCCGGCAAGGACCCATCAAAGGTAGACCGCTCAGCCGCCTATGCAGCGCGATATGTCGCCAAGAACCTGGTCGCGGCGGGCCTCGCAAGCCGCTGCGAGATCCAGGTGTCCTACGCGATCGGCGTCGCGCGGCCGACTTCGATCTCGGTGCAAACCTTCGGGACTGGCCGGATCAGCGACGAACGTCTCGAAAAGCTGGTGCGGGCCCACTTCGACCTGCGCCCCTGGGGCATCATGAAGATGCTTGACCTGATCCACCCGATGTACCGGGCGACCGCGGCTTATGGCCATTTCGGGCGGGAGCCGGTCGAGATGAACTACGATTGGCATGAGGAGTCGAATGGCGCCAGGGTCCGGCGCAGTTCGACGTTCACAGCCTTCAGCTGGGAGCGCACCGACCGTGCGCAGGCGCTCCGGAAGGCGGCAGGACTTTAGCAGGGGACAGTCCACCTTTTTCGCTGCGCGGAAAAGGGGACAGTCCCCGCGATTCTCGAGGAGCGTTGCAACAGGCCATGGCCTGCCAGGCTCGGGAAAAGCGATATACAACGGCGCTCTCGCTCGCAAAGGAGAGAAATGACCATGAATGCCGTAATCAACCAGAAGTTCAAGGATTTTCACGTCGCCGACATCGGCCTCGCCGACTGGGGCCGGCGCGAAATCGCCATCGCCGAGACCGAGATGCCGGGCTTGATGTCAGTTCGGGCCGAGTTCGGGCATTCGAAGCCGCTCAGCGGCGCGCGCATCGCGGGCTCGCTGCACATGACGATCCAGACCGCGGTCCTGATCGAATCGCTCGCGGCGCTCGGCGCCGAAGTGCGCTGGGCATCCTGCAACATCTTCTCGACCCAGGACCACGCCGCCGCGGCGATCGCCGCGGCCGGTATACCGGTGTTCGCGCACAAGGGCGAAACACTCGAAGAGTACTGGGAGTTCGCGCACCGGATCTTCGACTGGCCGGCCGGGCGGCAGGCCAACATGATCCTCGACGACGGCGGCGATGCGACGCTGCTGCTCATGCTCGGCTCGCAGGCCGAGCGGGACGCCTCGGTCATCGCAAAGCCGACGAACGAGGAAGAACAATCGCTGTATGCCTCGATCCGCAAGCGGCTTGAGTCCCAGCCGGGCTGGTATTCCGCGCGCCTCGCCGACATCAAGGGCGTCACCGAAGAGACGACGACCGGCGTCAAGCGGCTGTACCGGCTTGCCGACGAGGGCCGCCTGCCCTTCCCTGCGATCAACGTCAACGACTCGGTCACGAAGGCGAAATTCGACAACCTCTACGGCTGTCGCGAATCGCAGGTGGACGGCATCAAGCGCGCGACCGACGTGATGATCGCCGGCAAGATCGCGCTCGTCGCGGGCTATGGCGACGTCGGCAAGGGTTGCGCGCAGTCGTTGCGTGGGCTCGGTGCGACCGTATGGGTCACCGAGATCGACCCGATCTGCGCATTGCAGGCCGCGATGGAGGGCTACCGGGTTGTCACGATGGACGACGCCTGTGCCTCCGCTGACATTTTCGTGACCGCGACCGGCAACGTAAGCGTGATCAATCACGGCCACATGCGGCGGATGAAGCACCAGGCGATCGTCTGCAACATCGGCCACTTCGACAGCGAGATCGACATCGCCTCGCTGCGGCAATACCGCTGGGAGAACATCAAGCCGCAGGTCGATCACATCATCTTCCCCGACGGCAAACGCATCATTGTGCTGGCCGAGGGCCGACTCGTGAATCTCGGCTGCGGAACCGGTCACCCGTCATTCGTGATGTCGAATTCCTTCACCAACCAGGTCCTTGCCCAGATTGAGCTGTTCGCGCACGGCGACCGCTACAAGAACCAGGTCTACGTGCTGCCGAAGGCGCTCGACGAGAAGGTCGCGCGGCTGCATCTGGACCGCGTCGGGGCGAAACTCACGACGATGACGCCAGAGCAGGAGCGCTACCTCGGCCTGCCGGCGGCGGGGCCGTTCAAGCCCGATCACTACCGCTACTGAACTGCGCCCGGTGCGAGTGCTGCAGTTCACGGATCCGCATTTACCAGGCACACCGGGCATGCTGGTGCGGGGCGTGGCGACCGACGCCACGCTCGCACGTTGCATCGCCCACGCACGCCAGCGACACCCCGCGCCGGACGCGATTCTCCTGACCGGCGACCTCGTGCATGACGACGCCGCGGGCTATGCGGCGCTCCGCGCGCGGTTCGGCAACTCGCCGGCGCCGGTGCATTGCCTTCCCGGCAATCACGACGAGGCGGAGTTGCTCAAGCGGGAGCTCGCGGGTCCGCCATTCGTACACGACTTCGCCGTACGCCATGGCGCCTGGCTGGTCGTGATGCTCGACAGCACCGTCGCCGGTTCGCACCACGGCCACCTGGCGGCCGAGGAACTCGACCGCCTCGACGGCGCGCTCGCTGTGAATGTGGGCGCGCATGCGCTGGTCTGCCTGCACCATCAGCCGGTGCCCCACGGCAGCCGCTGGCTCGACGAGCTGATGCTCGACAATGCGCCCGAATTCTTCGCGGTCGTCACGCGACACGCGGGCGTGCGCGGACTCGCCTGGGGTCACACGCACCAGCCCTTCGAAGGCATGCACGGCCGCGTGCGCCTCATGGGCACGCCCTCGACCTGCATGCAGTTCGCGCAGCACACCGACGAATTCGAGGTGGACACGCGTCCGCCCGCTTACCGCTGGCTCGAGCTCGAGGATGACGGCGGTATTGAAACGGGCCTCGAGTGGGTGGAAGCCGATGCGTGACCCGATTCGCGCGCGCGTATCCCGCAACGTCTTCGCCGTGCTCGCGTCGCTCGCCATGGCCGCGGCCGGGGCGGAACCGGCGCTGTGGGAAGTCAAGGGCCGGGACAACACGGTCTACCTGTTCGGATCGGTGCATCTCCTGCCTGCAGGCGGTTTCACGATCGGAGGCGCGCTGGCCGAGGCACTCGACGACGCGGAACGCGTTTGCCTGGAACTCGATCCCGATGCCGAGAGCGATTCGGAAAAAACCTCGATCACCCTCGCCCGTGCGATCGATCCGGACGGCCAGAGTCTCTTCGACCTGCTCGGCTCCGACGCCGACCGCGTGCGTGAGAGCGCGGAAGCGGCGGGAATCGATCTCGCGCCGTTTGCCGCGTTCGAACCCTGGTTCGCCGGGCTCACCGTGTCGCTGGTCGCCTTGCAGTCGAATGGCTTCGATGTCGAGCACGGCGTCGAGCAGATCATCGGGGCCGCCGCGAAATCGGATGGCAAGGCCGGCTGCGGACTCGAGACCTTTGACGGCCAACTCGGCCTGCTCGACTCGCTGCCGCCCACATTGCAGAGGGAATTGCTGATGCAAGCCATCGAGGAAGCCGCCGATGTTGACGCGGTGATCGGTCCGATGCTCGAGGCCTGGCGCGACGGCGACGAGTCCGGGCTCGAGGACAGTCTCGACGAGGACTTCGAGGGATTTCCGCAGCTCGCGGAAATGCTCATCTTCGAACGCAACCGGAACTGGGAACGCCAGGTGAGCGAAATGCTCGAGGCCCACGACGACGTGCTGCTGGTCGTCGGCGCGATGCATCTGGTCGGACCGCGCGGCCTGCCGGCGCTGCTCGAGAAGCGTGGCTACCGCGTCGAACGGCGCTGACGGACCCCGCGCGGATGTCGCATTTCGAAGAAGCCTCTCAAGTCATCGCCGGCGGCGTGAATTCGCCGGTGCGGGCGTTCCGCGGCGTGGGTGGCGAGCCGCTGTTCGTGCGACGGGCGCGCGGCGCCTGCATCGAGACGGAGGACGGCCGCCGGTTCATCGACTACGTCGGCTCCTGGGGGCCGATGATCCTGGGCCACGCGGATCCGGACGTTATTGCCGCGGTCACGCGGCGCGCTGCCGACGGGCTCTCGTTCGGCGCGCCGACCGTCATCGAGACGGATCTCGCGCGAAAGGTCGCGTCGATGATGCCGTCGATCGAACTGCTGCGCATGACGAGCTCCGGCACCGAGGCGACGATGAGCGCAATCCGCCTCGCTCGCGGCTTCACCGGTCGCGACCGGATCGTGAAGTTCGAGGGCTGCTACCACGGCCATTCGGATGCGCTGCTCGTCAAAGCGGGCTCCGGTGCGCTGACGCTCGGCGTGCCCGATTCGGCGGGCGTACCGGCAGCGGTCGCGGCGCAGACGACCACGCTCGGCTACAACGACGTCGACGCCCTCGATGCCTGCTTTGCCGCTTCGGGCGACGAGATCGCCTGCGTGATCGTCGAGCCCGTCGCCGGCAACATGAGCTGCGTACCACCGGCGCCGGATTTCCTGCCGAAGCTCCGCGAACTTTGCACGCGTCATGGCACGATCCTCATTTTTGACGAGGTCATGACCGGATTCCGTGTCGCGCCGGGCGGCGCGCAGGCGCTTTACGGCGTGAAGCCCGATCTCACGACGCTCGGCAAGATCGTCGGCGGCGGCATGCCGGTCGGCGTCTTCGGCGGACGCCGCGACATCATGGAGCGGCTTGCGCCGCTCGGTCCCGTCTACCAGGCCGGCACGCTCTCCGGAAATCCGATCGCGATGGCGGCGGGCCTCGCGACGCTCGAGGCGATCTCGAAGCCAGGATTTCACGCGCGGCTCGCGGCCACGACCGCGAGACTGGTGGAAGGCCTCGTCGCGACGGCAAAAGAGGCCGGCGTCGCGTTTGCGGCGAATCACGTCTGCGGAATGTTCGGATTATTCTTCACGACCGATGCCCCGGTCACGAACTACAGAATGGTGATGGCCTGCGACAGCGCCCGCTTCCGCCGCTTTTTCCATGGAATGCTCGACGCCGGCATCTATCTCGCGCCCTCACCCTTCGAAGCTGGATTCGTCTCCGGCGCGCACGGCGAAGCTGAGATCGCGGCGACGGTCGAGGCCGCATCCCGCGTGTTCGCGACGATTGCCCGGGACGGCTGATGCGCGCGGCTCTCTGGTTCCTCGCCGCAATCTTCGGCACGCTCCTGCTCGCTTCGCTCGTCGCCTGGCCGGTGTGGCTCCTCGCGCATGCGCTCGTGCCGGAATGGCCGTTTCACCGGATCATCAGCCGCTTCTGGCAGCTGCTCCTGCTCGCCGGGTTGCTGGTGGCGCTGCGCGGTCTCGGGCTCCGCGGCCGCGAGGACTGGGGCTACGGACTGTCGCGCCCGGTTTTTCTCCGGCAATTCGCGGCTGGCCTCGCGATCGGCGTCGCGACGATGCTGCCGATGTCCTTCGCGATGGGCGCGCTCGGCATCTACTCCCTGAAGCCCGATTTTGGATCCGGGATGCTGCTCGGGGCCATCGGCTCGGGGGCGCTCGCCGGCCTCGCAGTCGCCCTCCTCGAGGAAACATTCTTCCGCGGACTGATGTATCGCGCAGTTTCGCGCGAGTCCGGCTTTGGCTTCGCCGCGTGGAGCACCGCGCTCGTCTACTCGGCGATCCACTTCCTGGCACGGGCGCGCGTCCCGGCGGACGAAGTTGCCTGGGACAGCGGCATCCGCCTGCTCGGCAGCGCGCTCGCGAATTTCGCGGAACCGTTCGCGATTGCGGACTCGTTTGTCACGCTCGTCTTCGTCGGCCTGCTGCTTGCCATCGTGCGCCAGCGCACCGGCGCGATCGCTGTCGGAATCGGTCTGCACATGGGCTGGGTGTGCGTGATCAAGGCGACCACGACGGTTACCCGCGTGCAAACAGAATCGAGCGCGTCGTTTCTGGTCAGCAGCTTTGACGGCTACACCGGCTGGTTGGTCGCAGGCTGGGCCGCGCTCCTGATCGGCGCGGCCTGGATCGCGGGCTGGCTGCGACCGGTCCCGGCCGCGGGGCGTTAGCTTCGGCTTCGGGTCATGGCAGGCTCGAGCACGGACAACCGTTCGAGCGGATCTACCAGTTCAAGCAACGTTTGCTTGTCGGCGAGCGTGAGCGGCAGGAGTTCCGCGAGACGATTCGCAACCCAGGCCGCGTCTTCGCGCCGTTCCACGTGACGATAAGTGTCGCCGGCCTCGGGCATGGCCTGCATCACGACCTCGCTCAGCCAGGCCTGATCCGGCGGCAGCGGCACGACCGGATCCGAGGCGATGTCGAGGACGCGCCCGCGATTCAGTCCGTCCGCCTCGCGCCAGGCTTCGACGACACGCACGCGCTCGCGGCCGATGCAGCTGATGCCGAGCAGGTTACCCTCGAGCCGGTCGAAATCCACGATGCGCGCCTCAGTGCCGGTCGCGGCGAAACTCGTCGCCGATGCAGCCTCCTCGCCCTCCCCGAGGAGGACGACCGCGAATCCGGACTGCTCGCGCAGGCAGCGGCTCACCATGTCGAGGTAGCGCGGCTCGAAGATCCGAAGCGGCAGCGGCCCGCCGGGAAACAGCACCGTGTTGAGCGGGAACAGTGAAAGTTCCCGGACTTCAGCGTTCACGCGGGCCGCGCCCGCAGCGCCGCGAGCAGGCGATCGTGCAGGCCGCCGAATCCGCCGTTGCTCATGATCAGCACGCGATCCCCGGCCTGCAGTTCCGAGACCAGCGATTCGAGCAGTTCGGGCATCGTCCGCATCACCGCAGCCTTCGCGCCGAGCTCGGCGGCGACGCCGTCGAGATTCCAGTCGAGTCCCGCGGACTGGTAAAGCCAGACGCGGTCCGCGCCGTCGAGCGATTCCGCGAGCTCGGCGCGATGGACGCCGAGGCGCATGGTGTTCGATCGCGGCTCGAGCACGGCGACGATGCGGCCCTGCTCCGGTTGACGTCGGACGCCGTCGATCGTCATCGCAACGGCCGTCGGGTGATGCGCAAAATCGTCGTAAACGCGAATGCCCTGGACTTCGCCCCGCAGCTCGAGGCGCCGGCGCACGCCCGTGAACCGGCCGAGCGCTTCGGCGGACCGCGATGGCGCAACGCCCATGCCGGACGCGCAGGCAATCGCCGCGAGGCCGTTCTCGACGTTGTGCATGCCGATCAGCGGCCAGCGCACCAGACCGGCGGCCGCATCGCGATGCAGCACCTCGAACGCAGCGCCGTCGTTCGAAACGAGCCGGACGCGCCATTCTGCCGCGGCCTCGCGCGCGAACTCCACCAGCGGCGTCCAGCAGCCCATCGCGAGCGTCGCCCGGAGCGTCGCATCGCCCGCGTTCCAGGTGATGCGGCCCAAGGCGGGCACTGTGCGCACGAGATGATGAAACTGGCGCTGGATCGAGGCCAGGTCGGGATAGATATCGGCGTGGTCGAACTCGAGGGTCGTCAGCAGCAAGTGGCGCGGCCGGTAGTGGACGAATTTCGCGCGCTTGTCGAAGAAGGCCGTGTCGTACTCATCGGCCTCGATCACGAAGGCACTGCCCTTCCCCGCGCGCGCCGATGCGCCGAAATTTGCCGGGATGCCGCCGATCAGGAAACCCGGCTCTAGACCCGCATCTTGCAGGATCCAGGCGAGCATCGAGGACGTCGTGGTCTTGCCGTGCGTGCCCGCGACGGCCGCGACCTCGCGGCCGCGCAACACGTTCTCCGCAAGCCACTGCGGCCCCGACGTAAACGGCAGCCCGCTGTCGAGCAGGCGTTCGATCAGCGGATTGCCGCGGCTCATCACGTTTCCGACCAGGACGATATCGGGCTTTAGGTCGAGCTGGGACGGATCGAAGCCGTCGATCAGGGCGATGCCCTGCGCTTCGAGCTGGGTGCTCATCGGCGGATAGACATTCGCGTCGGATCCCGTGACGCGATGGCCCGCAGCGCGCGCGAGCGCCGCGATCCCGCCCATGAATGTGCCGCAGATGCCGATGATGTGCAGGTGCATCAGGTCGCCACTGGAAACAGGCTCTGGGCAATCGCGAGGCTCGCCAGCGCCCAGGTGACCGCGATGGCGAATCCCGTGACGAGGCCGGTATCGAGCGCGCACTTCAGGACGTAACCGACGATGAGCAGGTACCAGATTGTGATGACGGTTGAGCCCGCGTTGGTCAGGAGCCAGACCGCGTAGTTCGTCTTCGCCGGACCACGCATCAGGATCAGCACCGCCATCGCGGGCGCCAGCAGCAGATAAGTGCCGCATACGGCGCTGAGCGTCTGCGGCAAGCGATGACTGCGGCGGGTCAGCACAAGCAGCATCCAGAAGAATGCGAGTGTGAGTCCGAGGTCGACGGCGGTGCGCACGAGAATGCGCTCCGCCTGGTCCACCCAGGCGAGCACGGCGTTCGCGCTCGCATAGCCGAGCGCGAGGAGCGCCGACAGCAGGAACGACGCCGGCAATATGCCCGGGTCCTTGCGCAACAAGGCGATCTGGGCGAGCGAATGCGGCAATCGGGTCATTCTGCCTTGGGGCTCGGAGGCGGCATACGCATAATAAGGTGGTGACGACCGCCGGCGAAACTCCAATCCGCGATCCTGAACCGCTCGAGGCCCGCGTTTCCGCGTGGCCCGCGGACTCGGCGATCGCGCTCGACACCGAGTTCGTCCGCGAACGGACCTACTACCCGAAGCTTTGCCTGATTCAGGTGGCAGCGGCCGGCGACGTGGCCTTGATCGATGCGCTTGCGATCGCGGATGGCGGCGCGCTGGTGGCGCCGCTCGTCGATCCGGGCCGCCTCAAGCTCCTGCACGCGGCGCGACAGGACATTGAAGCGCTGCTGCCCCTGACCGGCGCGCCGCTCGCACCGGTGTTCGACACGCAGCAGGCGGCCGCATTGCTCGGATTCCCCGCCCAGATCGGTTATGCGGATCTCGTGCGCCAGTTGTTGGGCGTCGAACTTGCGAAGGGTCATGCACGCACCGACTGGACGCGCCGCCCGCTATCGCCGGATCAACTCGCCTATGCGGCCGACGACGTCCGCTACCTGCCCGCGCTTGCGCAGGCGCTCGAACAGCGGCTCGACGCGGCCGGTCGCCGCGCCTGGCTCGACGAGGAATCCGCGATGCTCCGCGATCTCTCCCTGTATCGCGTCGAGCCTGCTGATGCGTGGCGCAGGCTCAAGGGCCTGGAACGGCTTGATGCGGCGGGATTCGCGGTCGCGCGTGCACTTGCCGACTGGCGCGAGCGGCGCGCAATGGATCGCGACCTTCCGCGCGGCTGGGTACTGCCTGATGTCGCGATTTACGAGCTCGCCGAGACCCGGCCGCAGAATCGCGATGAGCTGTCGCGCCTTGCCGCTGTGCCGCGCGGAACCGCACAACACGCGGCGGACGCGATTCTCGCCGCGATCGCGGACGCACGCGGCGAGGACGGCGTTCACGACGCCGGTGAAGGCGGACGCCCCGGACCGGAGCAGCTGCGCCGGCAGAAACTCCTGCAGAAGCAGCTCACGGCGCTCGCCAGCGAACTCGGCATCCAGCCGGAAGTGCTCGCGACGCGGCGCGAACTCGCGGCACTCGCCCGCGGCTCGCGCGAATCAATACTGCTGACAGGCTGGCGGCGAACGGTCGTCGGCGAGCCCTTGATTGCAGCTCTGCAGGAGGGGACAGTCCGCCTTTGAAGGTGAACGTCCCCTTCAGAAGGGGACGTTCACCTTCAAAGGGGAAAGTCCCCGATCGCGCGCTCGAGGCGCGAATTCACCTCTTCAAGGCTGCCGTCCGCGTCGATGCGGCGCAGCAATCCCGTTTTCGCGTAATAGTCGATGAGCGGTTGCGTGCGTTCGCGATAGACCGCGAGCCGCTGACGCACCGTGTCTTCGTTGTCGTCGGGCCGCTGGAACTGGTCGTGCGGCCCGCCGTCCGTGCAGCGGTCGCCCGCGCGCGGCGGATTCGTCTCGAGGTGGAACACGCGGCCGCAGCGGCGACAGCTCCGGCGGCCCGCGACGCGCTTGCGCAGCACCTCGGGGTCGATGTCGAACAGCACGACCGCGTCGATCGGCTGCCCGAGCTCGCGCAGCAATGCCGCGAGCCCGTCGGCCTGCACGATCGTGCGCGGGAATCCGTCGAGAATGAAGCCGCGCGCCGCGTCCGGGCGCGCAAGCCGCTCGCGGATGATGCCGAGCATGACGCGGTCATCAACGAGCTGTCCCGCATCCATGACGATCTTGGCGGCACGGCCGAGATCGGTTCCCGCGGCGACCGCCTCGCGCAGCAGATCGCCGGTCGATACCTGTGGCAAGCCGCAACGTGCCTGCAGGCGTTGCGCTTGCGTGCCCTTGCCCGATCCGGGCGCGCCCAGCAGAACCAGCCTCATGACATTCGACTCCGCGGGTCCGGCGCCCGTCGAGGGGCGTACATCCTGCCCGCGGCTTCAAGTCGCGTCAAACCGCGCGAATCGGCTATGCTTCGCCCCCCACGGGGCGGTGTCGGCGCCCGAAAAACGGATTTCACGATGGCTGCGCGCAGAAGCAGGAAACCAGGGCCGCGCAATGCGCTCTATGCGCAGTCGGGCGGCGTCACCTCCGTCATCAATGCCTCGGCCTGCGGCGTGATCGAAGCCTGCCGCAAGAATCGCAGCCGGATCGGCCGGCTTTACGCGGGACGCGACGGAATCGTCGGCGCCCTCACCGAGGACCTCATCGACACCAGCCTGGAGAGTGCAGCGACGATTCGCGCGCTCAGGCACACGCCCTCGGGTGCGTTCGGTTCCGCTCGTTACAAGTTAAAGGACCTCGAACGGGATCGCGCGAAGTACGAACGCTTGATCGAGGTCTTCCGCGCGCACGACATCGGCTATTTCTTCTACAACGGCGGCAACGATTCGATGGACACGGCGCTGAAGCTGAGCCAGCTCGGCGCACAGAGCGGTTACCCGATTGCCTGCATCGGCATTCCGAAGACTGTGGATAACGACCTGCCCGTGACCGATTGCTGCCCAGGCTTCGGCTCGGTCGCAAAATACGTTGCCGTATCGACGCTCGAAGCTTCGCTCGACGTTGCTTCGATGGCGCGCACGTCGACGCGCGTGTTCATCCTCGAAGTGATGGGACGCCATGCGGGCTGGATCGCAGCCGCGGGCGGCCTTGCCGCGCGCAAGGCCGGCGACCCGCCGCACCTGATCCTGTTCCCGGAAATTCCGTTCAATCGCGAAATCTTCCTGGCGCGCGTGAAGGATACCGTCGAACGGAAAGGCTACTGCGTCATCGTCGCCTCCGAAGGCACGCGCGATGCGGAAGGCAAGTTCCTGGCCGACATGGGCACGCGCGACGCTTTCGGGCACGTGCAGCTCGGCGGCGTCGCGCCGACGCTCGCATCCATGGTCAAGCAGGCGCACGGCTACAAGTTCCACTGGGCGCTCGCCGACTATCTCCAGCGTTCCGCGCGCCATATCGCCTCGCGCGTGGACGTCGAACAGGCCTACGCCGTCGGACGCGCGGCCGTGCAGCTCGCGCTCGCCGGCAAAAATGCGGTCATGCCGATCATCCGCCGGAAGTCCTCGAAGCCCTACCGCTGGGACATCGGATCGGTTGCGATCGAGGCGGTGGCCAATCGCGAAAAAATGGTGCCGCGCAATTTCATCACGGCGGACGGCTTCGGGATCACCGCAGCCGGCCGTCGTTATCTCGAGCCGCTGATTGCCGGCGAGGACTATCCGCCTTACAAGAACGGCATACCCGCTTATGCAAGACTCAAAAACGCGCGCGTGCGGCGCCGGCTGTCGACGACCTTCGTGATATGATTTTTGTTTCCGGGGAGTAGTTCATGTCCATGCAAAACGCACTCTGGCTCGCAATGCTGGCCGGCGTGGTCGCCATCGTGTACGGCATCTTGATGTCGCGCTGGATCCTTGCGCAGCCCGCAGGCAACGCGCGGATGCAGGAAATTGCCGCTGCAATCCAGGCGGGTGCCAATGCCTACCTGAATCGCCAGTACACGACCATCGCCGTCGTCGGCGTCGTGTTATTCGTCGCGCTCGGCTTCGCGCTCGACTGGTACACGGCCGTCGGCTTCGCGTTCGGTGCCCTCCTCTCCGGCATGGCCGGCTACATCGGCATGAATGTCTCGGTGCGGGCAAACGTTCGCACTGCGCATGCCGCGAGCATCGGGCTCAATCCGGCGCTGCAGGTCGCGTTCCGCGGCGGCGCAATCACCGGCATGCTGGTCGTCGGCCTGGGGCTGCTCGGCGTCGCAGCCTACTACGGCGTGATGATGCGTCTTACGGGCGACAGCGACCACTCGCTGCATGCGCTCGTTGGCCTCGCCTTCGGCGGTTCGCTGATCTCGATATTTGCGCGTCTCGGCGGCGGCATCTTCACCAAAGGCGCGGACGTTGGCGCCGATCTCGTCGGCAAGGTCGAAGCCGGCATTCCGGAAGACGACCCGCGCAATCCCGCCGTGATCGCAGACAACGTCGGCGACAACGTCGGCGACTGCGCCGGCATGGCCGCAGACCTCTTCGAGACCTACGCAGTCACCGTGGTCGCGACCATGCTGCTCGCGGGCTTGATGATGAAGGAACTCGGCGAAGCGGCCGTGCTCTACCCGCTCGTCCTCGGCGCCGTGTCGATCGGCGCCTCGATCGTCGGCACGTTCTTCGTCAGCGTGAAGGACGGCGGCAAGATCATGGGCGCGCTGTATCGCGGCGTGATCGTCTCCGGCGTCATCGCGGCGATCGCCTACTACCCGATTACGCGCATGATGTTCGGTGCGGCGGCAATGCCACTCTTCTACTGCGCACTGATCGGGCTCGGCCTGACGGCGGCGATGATCGTCATCACCGAGTACTACACGGCGACCGAGTACAAGCCGGTGCGCTATGTGGCCGAGGCCTCGCGCACGGGCCACGGCACCAACGTGATCGCGGGACTCGCGGTGTCGATGCGGTCGACCGCGCTGCCGGTGCTCTCGATCTGCGCCGCGATCTGGGGCGCCTACTCGCTTGCCGGCCTGTACGGCATCGCAATCGCGGCGACCGCCATGCTGTCGATGACCGGCATGATCGTCGCACTCGACGCCTATGGCCCGATCACCGACAACGGCGGCGGCATCGCCGAGATGAGCGGCCTCCCGAAGGAAGTCCGCAAGATCACCGACGCGCTCGACGCGGTCGGCAACACGACCAAGGCGGTCACGAAAGGCTATGCCATCGGCTCGGCCGGACTCGCGGCGCTCGTGCTGTTCGCCGACTACACACACAACCTGGAAATCGCGGGCAAGCTCGAACTATTCAGCCTGTCCGATCCGGCGGTCATCATCGGTCTCTTTATCGGCGGCATGGTGCCCTTCCTCTTCGCCGCGATGGCGATGGAAGCCGTCGGCCGCGCGGCGGGCTCGGTCGTGATCGAGGTGCGGCGCCAGTTCAAGGAAATCAAGGGCATCATGGAAGGCACGGCAAAGCCCGATTATTCGCGCGCTGTCGACATGCTGACTCGCGCCGCGATCCGCGAAATGATCGTACCGTCACTTCTCCCGATCCTGATCCCGGTCGTGGTCGGCTTTGGCATGAACTTCCTGCTCGGCCCCGGCGCCGGCATCCGCGCGCTCGGCGGCGTGCTGATCGGTACGATCGTCACCGGCCTGTTCGTCGCGATCTCGATGTGCACCGGCGGTGGGGCTTGGGATAATGCAAAGAAGTACATCGAGGAAGGCCACTTCGGCGGCAAGGGCTCGGACGCGCACAAGGCGGCCGTGACCGGTGACACCGTCGGCGATCCCTACAAGGACACCGCCGGCCCCGCGATCAATCCCTTGATCAAGATCATCAAGATCGTGGCGCTCTTGCTGGTGCCACTACTTTAAGAAGGGTCGCACCCAATTTCCGATCCGCAAGGCCCCCGCATGGGGGCCTTGGCTTTTCCGGGGTGATCCGGCTCGATTTCCGCGGCACCGTAAGACCCGACGAGGACTACCTTCAACTGATCTGCATCGCACGGCCAGACAAGGATGTCGGCCATCTTCGCACGCCCCTGCCAAACCACCGGCGCCAGCGCAGCGCGGGTTTACCGCCGTCGCCGTCCCGAGCGCACCGCGCTCTACCGACTGGTCCAGCAGCACCTCGAGATCTGGCTGGCACGTAGCCGGAACGCCGATCCAGACGGTGCTTCGATTCCGCGCCACGTCGAGCGCGAGCTGCGCGGCTACCTCGAGTGCGGGATCCTGGTCTGCGGCTTCGCCCGCGCCCCGCCCGAACTCGAGGCCGAACCGGTCGGCTCTCTCGGGTTCGCGTTCGATCAGTCCCCACCATGGGACCCGACCACGCCACCGACCGAGCCCGGCCTCTCCTTCGATCAGACACTCGCCTGATCGCCCGCCTCTCGGCGCCGCATCATTCCCGCAGCGCGGGTTCTCTCCCGCTGCGCTACTGCACCCGACGCGGCGAAATTCATGCGCCGATGATCGCTCCGATGCCCGCGCCGCCGCCTGCGTGGCCGCTCAAGGCAGTTGCGACCAGCGCTGCCGTCCCCCGGATCACCCCACACGGGTTCCCGACCGCCTACAGTTCGCGCTCAGTCCATGCGTCCGCGCACCCATCACTCAACGAAAAAAGGCCGTTTGAATCTCCTATCCCTCTGGCGACACGGCCTACAGCGTCGAACTCGCCGCAGGCCAGGTGAAGAAGCAGGGCGACTGGCGATTCGGTTACGGCTATTCGGTCGCGGAAGTGGGTGCCATGCTCGCCGCGTTCTCGCAGGACAACACGACGATCGCAACCAACTATCTCCAGCACACGCTGTACGTGGACTACGCGCTGCTGGACAACCTTGTTCTCGACGCGACGCGATACCACTACCGGCCGTATGACGCGGCGTTCGCGGGCATGAATGATCCGAACAACTGGCTGGATCGGCTGCGCGTGAATTTCCTGGTGAGTTTCTAGGGCTGTTTATATCGCGGCGCGGTAAGCGCCCCAGATTCCACGACCAAGGGCACAATCTTTGCTAGAGGAGTCCCCATGAATCAATTAGAACCGTACCTGTTCTTCAACGGCAACTGCGCCGAGTCGATGCGCTTTTACGAAAAGACGCTCGGCGGAAAGATCCAAATGATGATGAAGGCGTCGGAGGCGCCGGTCGGATCCGCAATGCCGAGCGCAAAGGCCGATGGCATCCTGCACGCCGCGATCGCGGCGGAAAGCCAGCGCCTGCTGGCTTCCGACTGGATGGCGCCGGGTCCGTATCCCGGCATCCACGGCGTTTCGCTGTCGCTCGTCTACTCGAATGTCGAGGAGGCGAAGCGCAAGTTCGACGCGCTCGCTGCCGGCGGCCACGTGCAAATGCCGCTCGCCAAGACGTTCTGAGTCGAGTCCTTCGGCATGCTGAAGGACAAGTACGGGGTAGGGTGGTCTGGATAGTGAACGGCGGCAAGCAGGCCACCTAGACGCGAAGGGGACCGCGAAGGGTATGCGCCCCTTCACGAATATGAAGGGGCGCATACCCTTCGAACAAGGTGGTGGACGGTTCATCGCAGGTTCGAGTGGGCCCACGGCTACTCGCAGCGCTTCGGCATCGTGCACGTGGACATCTTCATGACGAACCGCGGGCCCGCGCACTCGGGCGCCTTCTGGCACAATGACGACAAGAACAACGACAACCGGTCGTTGTCGGTCCGTCTGGTCGCCGCCACGCAGATGCGGGAGATCGCGGTCGGCAGCGTGGATTCCTAACTCCGACGTCGCGGCCGGCGCCGTTGACTTCCATTAGTAGCCGGGCGCAGTGTCTCACGTACAGGGGGTTCCCATGAATGCGCATTCATCGAAGTCCGCGACTCGCGCGCGTGCCGGCATCGGCGCACTCCTTGCCGTGCTTACGGCGGCGGCCGGCTGCAGCGACAGCGGCAGCGGCAGCAACGGCCCGCTTCCGGTCAACCAGACCGCGGACGTGCGCAATCCGTCGGTGGCGCGGCTGTGGAATGACGCCCTGCTCGACGCGATCCGCAAGGACTTCGCGCGGCCGACGGTGCACGCGCGGAATCTCTTCCATGTCTCGGCCGCGATGTACGACGCCTGGGCGGTCTATTCGGACTCGGCCTCGCCCTACCTCGCGGGCGGAGAAGTGCACGGCTTCGCCTGCCCGATGACCGGCTTCGAGCAGGGCGGCGACCTGCAGATCGCCCGCGAGGAGGCGATCAGCTTCGCGGTCTACCGGATCATCCAGCACCGGTTCGCGGCCTCGCCCAGCGCAGTATCGACGATGGCCGAGATGGACGGGCTCATGAGCACGCTCGGCTACCACGCGTGGATCACCTCCACGGACATGAGCGACGGCTCGGCGGCCGCGGTGGGCAACCGCATTGCGCAGTGTTACATCGAATACGGCCTGCAGGACGGCGCCAACGAGGCCGACCGCTACCGCAACCAACATTACCTGCCCGTCAATCCGCCGATCGAGCCGCCGAAGCCCGGCAATCCGACGATCGTGGATCTCGACCGCTGGCAGCCGATCGCGCTCGCACTGTTCGCGGACCAAGGGGGCAACGTCATCAACTCGCAGCCGCCGGCGCTGTCGCCAGAGTGGGGCGCGGTGCTGCCGTTCTCGCTGACGGACGCCGACAAGACGACTTTCTCCCGCGACGGTTTCGACTACAACGTATATCACGACCCGGGCCCGCCGCCGCGCGCGCAGGGGACGGACGCGGATCTCTACAAGTGGGGCTTCGCGCTAGTCGCCGTCTGGTCGGGGCAGCTCGACCAGGCCGACGGCGTGATGATCGACATTTCACCCGCGAGCAACGGCAATACCGCGGAATTGCCAGCGACGTTTGCGGAGTTTCCGGGCTTCTATGACCTGATTAATGGCGGCAACCAGCACACCGGCCACTCGGTCAACCCGGTCACCGGCGCTCCGTACGAGTCGCAAATCGTGCCGCGCGGCGACTACACGCGTGTGCTCGCGGAATTCTGGGCCGACGGCCCGACCTCGGAGACGCCGCCCGGTCACTGGTTCACGATTCTGAATACCGTGACCGATCACGAGCTGTTCCAGCGCCGCCTCGGCGGCGCCGGGTCGGAGCTCGGCCCGCTGGAGTGGGACGTCAAGGCGTACTTCACGCTCGCCGGCGCAATGCACGACGTCGCGATCACGGCGTGGGGCATCAAGGGTTGGTACGACGGCGTGCGTCCGCTGTCGGCGATTCGCGCGATGGCCGATCGCGGGCAGAGCTCCGACCCGCTCGGTCCCTCGTATCACGCGGACGGCATCCCGCTCGTGCCCGGCCACATCGAGGTGGTCGAGGCCGGCGATCCGCTGGCGGGCGCCTCGAATGAAAACGTCGGCAAGATCAAGCTCTACGCCTGGCAGGGTCCGACCTTCATCCCGGATCCATTGACGACCCAGGCCCATGCCGGCTGGATGCTGGCGGAAAACTGGTGGCCCTATCAGCGGCTAACGTTCGTGACGCCGCCGTTCCCGGGCTACATCTCCGGTCACTCCACGTTTTCGCGCGCGGCCGCAGAGGTGCTGACGCTGCTGACGGGCAGCGAGTACTTTCCCGGCGGGATGAGCCAGTTCCAGATCAAAGCGAACGAGTTCCTGGTGTTCGAGGAAGGCCCGAGCGTCAACATGACGCTGCAGTGGGCGACGTATCGCGACGCGGCCGAGCAGAGCGGCTTGTCGCGCATCTGGGGCGGCATCCATCCGCCCATCGACGACGTGCCGGGGCGGCGTATCGGCATCGAGGTCGGCACGGCGGCCTACGACTTCGCGAGGTCCTACTTCAACTAGTGGACTGTAACAACTGAAACGAGAGTATACGCGTGCTCATGAGCCGCACGATCACGTTGTCGAAAGTGGAACAGGTCGAACTCACGCAGCGAGTCGCAAGCCAGGCGGGACGCGCCGATGAGGCGCGTCGTGCCCGTCTGATCTTGCTGCTCGATGTCGGTCACACCTGGGCGACGATCCGCGAGAAGCTGGATTGTACTGACAGTTTCATCGATCGCTGGAGCAGGCGATTTGTGGCGGAGCGTTTGGCCGGATTGTTCAGCCGCCACGCCGGGCAACTGCCCACGACCCTCACGCCGGCGCTGGAGGCACGCATCCTGGAGTGGAGCGTGAAGCGCAAACCCACCAAGGGCGCGACGCAGTGGAGCACGCGCCGGCTTGCCGAGCGGCTGCGGGTCTCGCACATGATGGTCGCGCGGGTGTGGCGCAAGCATGCGCTGCGGCCACATCGGCTCGAGGGCTATATGGCCTCGAACGATCCGGGCTTCGAGACCAAGGCGGCCGAGATCATCGGCCTAAATCTGCATCCGGCGCAGCATGCCGCGGTGTTCTGCGTCGATGAGAAGACGGCGATCCGGGTGCTGGATCGCAAGGATCCGGTCTTGCCGCTGTCCCCGGGACGCGCCGAGCGGCACGGCTTCGAGTTCTTCCGGCACGGCACACTGTCGCTGTACGCCGCGTTCAACACCAGGACCGGCGAAGTGTTGGGCAAGACGGCAGCGCGGCATACTTCGGCTGAGTTCGTCGCGTTCCTCACGGATATCGTCGCCCACCAGCGGCGCGGCAAAGAGATCCACGTGATCGCAGACGACCTCTCGGCCCACATGAGCGCAGCGGTCAAAGACTTCCTGAAAGCGCATCCCAAAGTTCGCTTGCACTTCACTCCCACCTACTCGTCATGGCTCAACCAAGTGGAGCTGTGGTTCGCCAAGATCGAGCGCGACGTGATCGCCCGTGGCGTGTTCACCTCGGTCCCCGACCTGAAAAGAAAACTCATGCGCTACATCCGCCACTACAAACAAGTCCCCAAAACCGTGAAGTGGAAGTACTTCGATCCGACCCGGTGCATCACTTCCCAATCAGTTGTTACAGTCCACAGGTAGGCCCGACACCCGCGACCAGCCGCGGCGCGCGGTTGCGGGCGGACCGACGATCACCCTGTTGCCGAGCGTTCCGATCGGCACGATCGTCACCGGCCTGTTCGTCGCAATCTCGATGTGCACCGGCGGTGGGGCTTGGGATAATGCAAAAAAATACATCGAGGAAGGCAATTTCGGCGGCAAGGGCTCGGACGCGCACAAGGCGGTCGTGACCGGCGACACCGTCGGCGATCCCTACAAGGACACCGCGGGCCCCGCGATCAATCCGCTGATCAAGATCATCAACATCGTGGCGCTCTTGCTGGTGCCGTTGCTGTAGGGACGACCCCCGCATGGGGGCCTTTGCTTTTCAGGGTGATCCGGCTCGATTTCAAATGGGTCTTAGTGCGCGATGGCGGTTTCCTTCATCGGATCCACGTGCGCTCATCGCACGGTCCGCGCAGCTGCCACGCTATGGCGTCGGCCTACTGAAGCACGGGCAGCACGCTCACAGCGCCGCGCCCGAAGGCGCGACCAGCGGCGGCCATTCCTGCGAGACGCCCTCGTAGAGGCTGACCGTCTTTTCGAGTCGCGCCGTGCCGTCGTGCACGGCGATCGCGTGCGGCCGGCCGGGTTCGTAACCCGTCCACAGCGAGACGCCGGCGTAGGCGCCATCCTTGCGCAGCACGTAGTAAGTCATGTCGACGTACTTGAGCCGCTCCATGTCGCCGCCGTAGTTGCGGACGATGCGCTTGAGCGCGTCCATGCCGGCTTCGAACGGCGTCATGCCGTGGCGCATGTTCTCGACGATAGTGTGCGTACCGGCCACCTTGATGTTTTCCTCGCCGCTCCCGGTGGCGCCGGCCGAGCCCACGTCCTGGTCGGTGTAGCAGCCGGCGCCGATGATCGGCGAGTCGCCGAGCCGCCCCGGCAGCTTCCAGGCCAGTCCGCTGGTCGTCGTGCAGCCCGACATCTCGCCGCGCGCGCTGAGCGCGGAGCAGTGAATCGTGCCGGTCGGCGGAAACAGCACCTTGTGGACGGCGGCGCGGCGCGCCTCGGGACGCACACCCAGGTCGCCGGCCAGCGCCAGCAGTCGATCGTAATGGCGGTCGGCGTCACCCGCGCGCACCCGTTCGCGCAAGCGCTTATTCCAGGCTGGATCGGCGAGCCCCGAACCCCACCAGTCGCCGTGGGACTCCTTCCACAGCAGCCACACCTTGCGCGACTCGTCGGTGAGCAGTTCCTCGCGCTTGAAACCGCGCGCAACTGCGAAGCGCTCCGCTCCCTCGCCGACCAGCATCACGTGCCCGGTGTGCAGCATGACCTCGCGCGCCAGCAGCGAGACGTTGCGGATATTGCGCACGCCACCGACCGCGCCCGCGCGCCGCGATGGCCCGTGCATGCAGCTCGCGTCGAGCTCCACCACGCCCTCCTCGTTGGGCAGCCCGCCCAGACCCACGCTGTCATCGACCGGATCGTCCTCGGGCCCGCGCACCACGGCGAGCGCGGCCTCGAGCGTATCGCCCCCGTCGTTGAGCTGTCGGTAGCCGCTCTCGAGGTACGGAAAACCGTTGCCGGCCGAGACGATGATCGGCAAACGCGCGGCGCGCTGTTGCTGCGTGGGCACGGGCGTGAGCGCAGTGCCGGCCGCCCGGGCGCCGACCGCACCACCGAGCGCACCGATCGCCGCTGCGGAAACAAATTCTCTTCTGGTAAACATTCCGGTTCTCCCTTCAAGGCGCGCATGCGCGCGCCCAACTATAGTTCAAAGTGCCCGTATTCCAGGAACTGCCCCACTTCGTGCGCAGCGCGCCGAGAGCAACAGGCCCGTGTGGCTGACTGGCAATGTCAGGCGCGCCCTGGCTCCTGCCAGCCGGGTCTCCGACACCGCCACGATTCCGTCGTTTTCTTCGTCGAATTTTGTGAACAGGCGGCCGCGGTTCCGACTCGCTCCCTGACTACGCCGCGCTTGCGCGGCTTGCCGGGCGCCCTTCTATCTGTACAATTCTCGAGGGTGAGCCCAGTCTGGGCGCAGTGACGCAGCGGGCGTCTGAGACCACGCTTATCCTCCGTTTCGATCAGCACCTCGGCATGCATCGAGAAACCGCCGCCATGCGCCCAAACACTCGTGTGAACTACGTATCACTCCTGCATTCACTATGCTGGATCTTGTATAGCAATGCGAGATCGCGCATACTGGGACGGTGAAGGCGGTAATCTGGATGGGTAGCAGCAAAGCGGACCTGAAGAATTTACCCGCTGCCGTTATGGACGACATTGGGCACCAGTTGTTTCTGGTGCAATGTGGGTTTGAACCCGACGACTGGAAACCAATGACAACTGTAGGCGCCGGCGTTAAGGAGATTCGCGTGAAGGACGTTGCCGGTAACTTCCGCGTCCTCTATCTTGCGACGCGGCCGCAGGCTGTCTATGTGCTCCACTGTTTCCAGAAGAAAACTCATCAGACCGCGCAGCGCGATATCGAATTAGCCCGGCAGCGATTGAAAGACGTGTTGAGGTGAAAGTCATGGCAAAAAAGAAGGTTCGTAGCGTGTTTTATGATCTCTATCCAGAGGATCAGGCGGCTGAAATGGAAATGCGTTCGCTGCTGCTGCGCGGGCTGGGGCGCTGGCTGGCCGATTCCGGCATGACACAAACAGCGGCGGCCAAAGTGCTCGGTGTCACACAAGCGCGGATTTCTGACCTCAAGCGCGGGAAAATCAGCCAGTTCAGCCTCGATTTACTGGTGCGCCTCGCATCGCGCGCTGGGTTGCATCCAAAGTTGAAATTGGCGGCCTGAACCCCCCGGCGTCGTGACGCAACGGGCGAGTCGCGCGCCCGCGAAAGGTAGATTTTAAGGTGCCGGTCGACTGGGTCAGCCGATACTGGAAATCGGCGAAGATGCCCGGTAAGGTTTCCTGGAACGCAGGCGCCATCGACAGGGAAAGCTGTGTGAAAACCGGCCGCAACGACCTGTGCCCCTGCGGCAGCGGTAAGAAATACAAACAGTGCTGTCTCGCCGCCGCCGCGTGCGACGAAATCGACTCGCCGGCGCAGCTGGTGTGGCAGCGAATGCGCCGTGCGCTCGAGGGATTTCCGCCGAAGATGATGCGCTTCATCAGCGAGACGTACGGACCGAATGCGATCGACGACGCGTGGTGGGAGTTCATGGGGTTTCCGGATGACGAGGAGCCGTTCGATCCGAAGACGCCCCGTATGCAGATCTTCATGCCGTGGTTCTTTCACTGTTGGGCGCCTGACCCGCACGACACGGTCGTCGAGGATGAGTCGTTGCACGACCGCACACCGACCAGTGTTTTTCTGGAGCATCGCGGCCGACGTCTTGACCCGGCGCTGCGTCGTTATCTCGAAGCCTGCGCCGCCACGCCATTCAGCTTCCAGGAAATCGTTCGCTGTGATCCGGGGCGGGGATTCTTCAGCCACGACATCCTCACGGGCGAGGAGACCGAAGTATTCGAGCGGTCCGCGTCACAAACGCTGACCGTCAGCGACGTTCTCTTCGCCCAGATCGTGCGTGTGGACGGGATTGCGATGCTCGAGACCTGCCCGCCGTTCGGCCTGCCGCCCGCCGGAAAGTTCGCCATCATCGAGCTGCGCAAGAAAATACTGCCGCAGGGTGACCTCTTCCCGAAAGAGCTGCTGCGCGATTGGGACATGGAGTTGCGCGACATCTATCTCGACCTGACGCAGGAAATCATCGAGCGCCGGCTGCCGCGGTTGCAGAACACGGATGGCGAAGCGCTGCTGCCGCACCGCTTGATCTTCGACATCGATTCGGCGCAGACGGCATTCGACGCACTCAAGCATCTCGCTCACGACGAAACAGAGGACGACCCGCTCAGGTCCGCGGAGCGCGACGAGAGCGGCGCGTTCACACGCCTGCGGTTTGACTGGAAGAAGTCCGGCAATCGCCTGCATCGAAGCTGGAACAACACCGTCCTCGGCTCCATCGAGATCACGCCTCACCGGCTCGTCGGTGAAGTCAACTCGGCCGAGCGCGCCGCCGAGCTGAAGAAGCTCGTTGAGAATGCGCTGCGCAAGTCGGCCCGCTATCGAGTCACGGAGATCGAGCCGGTCGAGCGTGCGCTGGCGGAAGCGATGGCCGGGCGCGGAGCGGACCAACCCGCGCGTCCGAGCGACGACGACGAGTTGATGAATCTGCCGGAGGTTCGACAAAGAATCCGTGAAATGATGGCGTCGCACTACGACGACTGGGTGAATCAGAAGTTGCCCGCGCTCGGCCATCGAACGCCGCTCGATGCTGTCGGCGATCCGGAGAGCCGCGAGATAGTGGAGGCGCTCGTGCGGCAACTTGAGCGGGACGGTCCGAGGATGAAGCCGGCGTTGGATGCTGACATTGTCGATCGTCTTCGCAGCCGGCTCGGGCTTGCGCCTGCGGGATCGAGTCAGCCTTCGAAGTAGCGGTCAATGCTTTGATCAGGGGCGCGCCGTCAGCGGTGCGGTACTCGACGGTCACGCCAGGCGAGCGTGTCCTGTTCGACGACGGATTCGGTGAACGGGGCGGTCATGTCGTCTCCCAGAGCCTCCGCGCGGGTACCGCGAACAGACCGTCGCGGAAGTTGCTTATTGCGCTGCCATCGTAGAGAACAAAGCCCGCGACAAAGCGCTTTCCGGCAGCGTCGCGCAGCTTGCGAAGCCCGCGGAGGTCGGCTTCGCCGACCGTTGCGGCGGCCTTCACTTCGACCCCGGCGACGGCCGAGTGCCCCTGCTCCGGCACGATGTCCACCTTAAAGTCGCCACGATCGCGGATATGCCACGACGGCAAGCGTTTGAGCAGCGTGACGTGATCGTGGATCGTCTGGCGTCGAACGACACGTACCGGTAACCGCGAGGCGCGCCGACGGCGCGTGCCAGCGTCGTCTTGCCGCTCTGCCGCGGACCGTGGATCAGGACGGCCGGGGTGTCGCCGAGCGCCTCGCGGCGGCGGGGCGCGAGGTAGCGCGGGAAGTGTGTGGCGGCTCGGGGCACGGCTGATGGCAGGTTTGCCTGGCGGCTAATCGCAAAAGGAACACCCGCGCCGCCAGAGCGCCGCGGTGCCGCGGGACGGCTGATCAGTTCCGGGTCTGATCGAAGGTAAGGCCAGGGACAGGAATTTCAAAGCGCGGCGATCGCGCTCGGGAAGTACCCGAGCCAGATCCACACGTGGGTTCAGCGGCGGAGCGGTGCAGCTCCCCTGGAACGACGGCGCTCGTAGATTCAGTACGACGCCATCTATTTTCAAGAAAGGGCGCCCCGCAACGTCGAGGCAGTCGTCGATTGCGCGTCGGACCTGATATTGCAGGCATCGCTACCCCGTGCTACACATGGCGAATTACTACTCCTACCAGTTTGCGCGCGGCCTTCGGCGCACTGATCCTGACCACGGCGTTGGGCAGTGCGGTTCGTGCTGAGGACGATGGCCAATGGACTCGTCCCGGCAAGGATCTCGGCGCCACCCGCTATAGCGGCCTCGCCGAGATCACGGCAGCAAACGTGGGACGGCTGCGCCCAACCTGGACTTTCTCTACTGGGGTGCTGGGCGGCCACGAAGGGCAACCCCTGGTAGTGGATGGAACCCTTTATGTTGTGACTCCGTATCCCAACGTCCTTTATGCGTTCGACCTTCGAGAAGAGGACTACCCGCTTCGGTTCAAATACCGTCCTGACGTGAACCCCGCCGCGGTGGGCGTGGCCTGTTGCGACGCGGTGAACCGCGGCGCCGTGTACGCCGAGGGAAAGATCGTCTACAACCTGCTGGACGGTCACACCGTCGCGGTGAACGCCGAGACCGGCCGCGAAATGTGGAAGTCCAAAGTCGCGGATCTTGCGGCCGGCGAGACAATCACCATGGCGCCGCTGGTCGTCGGCGATCGGGTGCTGGTCGGCCCCTCGGGCGGTGAGTACGGAATCCACGGCTGGCTCAAGGCACTGGACCTCAAGACTGGCAAGGTCGTATGGACGGCTCGCAACATAGGTCCGGACAGCGAGGTGCTGGCGACACCGGGCACGTTCAAGCCTTTCTACGACAAAGGGTCCGACCTCGCGCTCAGCAGCTGGTCCGACGACTCGTGGCAGCACGGCGGGGCGCCGGTCTGGGGCTGGCTGTCGTACGACCCCGCACTGGATCTGGTCTATTACGGCACCGGCAACCCCGGGCCCTACAATTCCGAGCAACGCTTCGGCGACAACAAGTGGAGCGCCAGCGTCCTGGCACGTCGGCCGAGCGACGGCCAGCTGATTTGGGCCTATCAGTTCACGCCTCACGACAACTGGGACTACGACGCCAACGCAGAGAACATCCTCGCAGAACTGACAATCGGTGATCGTCGTCGCAGCGTGTTGGTGCACTTCGACAAGAATGGCTTTGCCTATACCCTCGATCGGGCCACGGGCGAGCTGCTGGTCGCCAAGCCGTACGTGGAGGTCAACTGGGCCAAGCGAGTCGACCTCGCGACCGGTCGACCGGTGGTGGATCCCACCAAGCTCACCGGCAAGTCGCGCGGGATGGTGCAGAACATCTGTCCCAATCTGGAGGGCGGCAAGAGCCCGGCATCGCCGGCCTCGTACTCGCCCAGGACCGGGCTCTTTTACGTATCGACAAACAACCTCTGCATGGACTGGCAGTCGGACGATTCCGCGTATATCGCTGGCACGCCCTTTGTCAGTGCCAACATCCCCTACACCGCTGGTCCCGGCGGGCATCTTGGAGCGTTCATCGCCTGGGATGCGACCACGGGGCGGCGCGTATGGGAGATCAAGGAGAAATTCCCGGTGTGGAGCGGCAGCGTCGTGACGGCCGGCGACGTCACCTTTTACGGCACTCTCGACGGTTGGTTCAAGGCGGCTGACGCGCGGACTGGCCAGTCGCTCTGGAAGTTCAAAGTCGGCTCCGGCGTGGTCGGAGCGCCGATCACGTATCGCGGCCCGGACGGCAAACAATACGTGGCCGTTTACGCCGGCATTGGCGGCGACTGGTTCCTGATAGCGGGCGACGTGCGATCGGACGACCCGGCAGACGTGAGGCCTCCTTCAGATTTTGCGCCCGATCTGGCGCGATACACGAGCCGCGGTGGCATGCTGTGGATCTTCGCGCTGTAAAGCCCGTCCTGTCGGCGGCCTTGCTCGCGCTTGCCTCATGCGACGGGTCCGGGCCGGCCGTTTCGGAGGCCGGCAAGTCAGCACGAAACACGCCGGCGTCCGTGCGCTACGATCAGTACGGTTCTGCCGGCAACCTCGCGCCCCCGGCCGAGTCCCTCGTCAATCCGCTCAATGCAGACCCGGGCGCGGCCCAGGAAGGCAAAGCGCTTTTCGGCGCAATGAACTGCGACGGCTGCCATGGCGCGGGCGCGGTTGGCTTCGTGGGTCCGAGCCTGGTAGACGGGCGCTGGCGGTATGGGGGCACCGACGGGGCGCTGTTCCATTCGATCTTTTACGGCCGGCCTCACGGCATGCCGGCGTACGGCGGCATACTCTCCGACACCACGGTCTGGCAGTTGGTGACCTACGTCCGATCCCAGCCGGTGCCTGGCGTCGTGCCGACCGTAGCCTGGCCTTAGGAAGTTACACAAAAATCAGATAAAGCGTTGATGGCGATCCCGGCTGCGCACCAGCCCTTGCGGCTGCGAGTCCAACTCGCTGCGGCTGCGATTTCGACTCGCTCCCTGACTGCGCCGCGCTTGCGGACTTACAAGGTGCCCTCTTGTACGTACTATCCCCGCTCACGGTCGAATTGCGTACCGACACCGTCAGTACCGGCATTGCCGGGCGTGACATCGAACTGCGCGGCGAGGCGTTTTTCGATGCCGGGAAGTTTCCGCATGCAAGTTTTTCCAGCACGAAGATAGCGGCGCGCGCCAACGAGACTTTTGCGCTCCAGGGAACGTTGACGATCCATGGTGTCGCCAGATCAATTGAAACGAGTACCCGACTGCTCAAGCAGCGATCAGAAGAGGGTTGGGTGATCGCGCTGAAAACCACGTTCGATATCGATCGCGATGATTTTGGTATTTCCTGGCGGCACCCGGTTGAGTCGTTTGTGGGTGACCAGGTGCGCAAGCCAGGCATGCTACAACCGCGCCTGATCACCACCACCAACGATTCCGCGGTAGCCGCCGAGGTAAGCGACGAATGTGAGCCAACCGTGCTGCCGGTGCACGCAGTACATCGCGAAGGACTCCAGGATCGCGTCGGAGCGTGTCAGGGTCCACTGTCGTCATCGCACAGCGGCCGCGACGCGAGTCCAGCCGGACGATGGCATCACCAATGTGCAGCGCGCTCCCTGGCCTGGTGAACTCGTCCATGCCGTTGATACCGCCACGATGCCGTCGTCTTCTTAGTCGAATTTTGTGACCAGGCGGCCGGGATCACGCTCTACTCGAGCGCGATCGTTGCGTCAGAGTTTCGCCGGCGGTGCATCAATCCTGGTGGTCACCGCGTGCGAAGCCAGCGTGCCGATGTGATGCCGGCCCTTGGCCGCGTACCACAACAGCCCGGCGCCGAGAATAACGGCGATGTAGACGAACGCGCCCCAGGTGTTGTACCAGGGCGCGCCGTAAACGGCCTCGCGCGGCCAGGCGAGGTTCAGCGCCATGCCGGCGCCCCACACGACCGCGACGACATTGACGAACATTCCCCACCTGCCCATGGTGAAGTAGCCGCCGACCCCGAGATCCGCGGGGGGCCACTGCCCCTGCAGGCGCTTCTTCAGCATCGGGCCGGTCACCATCAGGTAGGCCACGTAGATCATGATGATCGCAATCGAGGTCAGCACCGTGAAGATCTTCGGCTGCCCGATGTTGACGACCAGGATGAGCGCGGCAATCACGCCGATCATGACGGCAGGAACGATCGGCGTCTGCGTCTTCGGATTCACGCGCGCGAGCCACTCTCCGAATGGCAGCGCATTGTCGCGCGCCATGGCGAAGGTCAGGCGGATGGCTGCGGTGTGCACCGCCAGCGAGCACACCGTCACCGCGACCGCGATGCAGACCAGGAAGATCTTGCCGAGCGGGCCCCACATCACCTGCTCGACGATGTATTGCAGGCCGCCGCTGCTGCTGCCGATCATCGGATCCTTCAGATCGGGCGCCGACATGACCGCGAACACCAGGATGGCGCCACCGATGACGAACGACGCCAGTATCGCCCGCAGGATGGCCCGCGGCGCAGTACGCCGGGGCTCCAGGGTCTCCTCGCCCAGTGAACTGGCGGTGTCGAAGCCGTACATCACGTATCCGGAGGCCAGTGTCGCTATCAGGAAGGCGCCCAGAAAGCCCCCGCTCTGGCCGGCGCCGTAGCCGTTAGTGGAGAAGAACACCGCGGGGCCGCGCGTCGCGTGCAGCGCCAGGATGATCGCGATGAGACAGGCGGCGATCAGCTCGATGAAGACACCCGCGCTGTTGATCATCGCCATCAGCCGCACGCCGAGCGCATTGACGACGGTGGTGAACAGGATCAGGACCGTGCCGAGGACCACTGCGTTGGTGGCGAAATCGTAGGGTCCCTTGCCGTCGCCGATGATCTGGAAGCCGCTCCACAGCCGCGGCAGGTTGAGTTGCAGCGCCAGCACCACGGCAGACAGGGTGACGATCGACGCGGTCAGCATCAGCCAGCCCGACGACCAGCCCACGAAGCGGCTGCCCAGCTGCTTGGACCAGTTGTAGACCGATCCCGCGATGGGGTACTTGGCGGCCAGCTCCATGAAGCACAGCGCCACCGCCAGCTGACCGATGAGCACCAGCGGCCAGGACCACAGGTAGGCGGGTCCCGCGGTGCCGAAGCCGAAGTAGAACAGCTGGAAGGTGCCGGTGAGTATCGAGATATAGCTGACGCCGGCGGCGAAGCTGCCGAATGCGCCGATGCTGCGGTCGAGAGACTGCTTGTAGCCGAAGTGCTCCATGCCGCTGTCGGCGCGTTCGGTAGTCTCGTTCCTGAGCATGCCTTTGACCTCCATGATTGTAGCGGGCGACCGGCACCAGCCTCTTCAGCAGCGGATCACCCTTAATGTAGTAGGGAATGTAGTAGAGATTGATGTCCTTACTCACCCCCGCCCTTGCGACTGCGGTTCTGTTTCGCCCGCCGACTGCGCCTCGTTTGCGCGGCGTACATGGAAGCCTCTTGTACGTACTATCCTCAAGATCAAATCAGTCAAACAATGACCTCGAGGCCTCGAAGTGCGTGTCTGCAACTCCGTCCAGGCCAGGGCGGGGCCGCATGTAGCTGAAGTACGCCACCCAACGCTCCTGCTCGCTGGCGTTGGCGAGGCCTCGGTGCAAAATCCTGTCGTCGAAGATCAGGCAATCCCCCGCCGACATCGCCTGCACGGCGGGCTGCACCGCCGCTGCGTCCTCATGCTGCTCGGCGCGGTCCAGGGTGGCTGGCGTAACCTCCGTCTCCGACTGATATAGCAGGCTGTCCCGGTCCAGCCACGGCCTCGCCAGATGATTGGTCTTCAGGTGCGTGCCACGCGCCACTTCGGTCGGGCCGGCCGCGAGCGGGATATCCGCCAGCGCCAGCAGCACATTCACCGCATGCGCCGGCCGAATTTCCGCCGCCTCGTGAGGAGAATCGATGTGCCAGTGCTGCGCGGGCGAACCTGGACGTGAGAACACGACCCCGCAGAACGACGGCTTCGCTTCAGGTCCCAGCGTCGCCCGGACCAGCCCGAACCAAGGCACCTCCGGCGCAATGGAGCCTTGCGCGCCCCAAATCCGCATCAGGTCCCGTTCGCTCATGGGGACGTCAAACCTGCCAGGCGACCGCTGGACAAGTTCGTAGTACCCATTCCTGCTGCCAATACCGATCGGCCTGGTGCCGAGTGCTCCCATCACGCGCGCTGCTCGCGCGCGCATCACATCATTGATCGTGCGAAGAAGCGCCGCAGTGACGAGGCCAGGCGCCAGTGCGACACCGTCTGCCGCGAACTGCCGGGGGCAAAGTGGCATGGTCATGCGTGGATTATATTCCGCATTGCAACGGCTCTGTTCCGACTCTAAAGTCCGCTTTCACCGTGCTGGAGTCACCGCCATGATTGTCGCTCCGCCATCCGAAGCCCAAGCCCGCACGGATCTGGCCGCGGCGTTTCGCTGGGTGGCGCGTCTGAACTGGCATGAGTCGATCGTCAACCATTGCAGTGTTGTCGTCTCGGAGGACCGGTGCAAATTCCTGCTGAATCCGAACGGGCGGCATTTTTCGCGCATCCGTGCCAGTGAATTGCTGTTGCTGGACGCGCGCAATGCCTCCTCGGTCGAAGGCCCTGACGCACCGGATCCCACTGCCTGGCATCTGCACGGGCAACTCCACCAGCATCTGCCACGCGCGCGCTGCATCCTGCACACACATATGCCGCACGCAACGGCGCTGTGTTGTATCAAGGGCTTTGAATTCCTGATGCTGGATCAGAACGCCTGTCGCTACCATCAACGCATTGCCTACGACCGCAACTTCGACGGCATGGCGCTCAACCCGTCAGAAGGCGCGCGCGTGGCCGGTCTGCTTGGCGAGGACAAGAGCGTGCTGATGATGGGCAATCACGGTGTGCTGGTGATAGGCGCTTCGGTAGCCGAAGCGTTTGACGACCTGTATTACCTGGAGTGCGCCGCCAAGGTGCAGATTCTGGCGCTGTCCACCGGGCGTGCGCCGGCGTTGATACCGGAGGCCATCGCGGCCAAGACCTGCGCGCAATGGTTCTCTTACCCGAGCGAATTGGCCAGACTGCACTTCGATGCATTGAAGCAAATTCTGGACGAGGAAGAACCGAGCTATCGGCAATAACGGCGACCATCCGGGCAGCGGGTCGGCAACGCCGCAGTGGCTCAAGGCAAGACGCTCCGAGCGCCTACCACATGCCGCCGAGAGCCACAGTAATCGCTTCGCCGTTCACGCCCCCGGCAGCGTCGCTGCACAGGAACGCGATCACCTGCGCGACCTCGCGCGGATCCAGAACACGGTTCTGCGGGTAGATGGCGGCGCGCTCGCGCCACACCTGCTCGACGCTGATGCCACGCCGTTCGGCTTCCGTCTTCGCCGAGCGCTCGGCCATTGCCGTTCGCACCCAGCCAGGCAGCACTGCGTTTGATGTGACTCCGAACGGCCCGGCGTCCTGGGCGACCGCACGTGCCAGTCCGATCACTCCATGCTTGGAGGCGGTGTACGCGCTGCCCGATCGTTCCGCTTTCTCGCCGGCGGTCGAACTGGTGAATACCAGCCGGCCGAAGCCGCGCTTGCACATGCCGCCTACCGTCAGACGCGAAAGCTCGAACGGACCGTCGAGGTTGATGCGCATCGTCTCGCGCCAGACTTCGGGATCCTGCTCCCACACCAGCCGCTCGTGGGCTGAGCCGATACCGTGGTTGACGACCAGCACATCGATCGGCCCCAGTCGTCGCTCGGTCTCGGCAACGGCCAGGGCGCAACCCTCGGCGGTGCCGAGGTCCGCTACAACGTATTCGAGGCCAACGGCCGCCAGTTCCGTCGCGCTGCGCGACACAACCATCACGCGGGCTCCCGCTGCCGACAGCAGCAGCGCCGCCTCGCGTCCGATCCCCCGGCCGCCGCCCGTGACCAGCGCCACACGTCCGTTCATCGCTCAGCTCTCGTATTCGTGTTCACGGAATCGTCACCCGCTCGACTTCGCGTTCGACGAGGTCGGCGATCTTGCGGCTCTCATCCACGAGGCTTGCAATCTCAGCTCCGGTACGCCTGACGTATACGGCATCCTTGATCGACTTGAGATTGATGCGCGCGTTGTAGGCCGCACCCTTGACCCCTGCGAAAGAAACCAGTGCGCCAACCCCCGCGTCCGTGATCATCACGTCATTCCCGCAGCGTGCGGCCGCAAGGCACAGTTCCAGCGCGGCGCGGCAGTGCCGCGCGGTCTGCATCGGAACCTCGGTAGCGCGCATATAGCCCGACTGCATCGCTTCAATGCGCGCGGCCTTCTGGTCCGCTGTGTCCTTTGGCATGCGTAGCGCGTCCATGACGCCGTTGAAGGCCTGCGTGTCCGCGTCCACCGCGTCGAGCAGCTGATCCTTGATGCCTTGCGCCTTTACTGAGAGAGCGTCCAGCTCCTCGTAACGGCCGTCAAACCCGGCCTTGCCGATCGTCAGGTTTGCAACCATCGCGGCGAGCGCCGCGCCGATCGAGCCCGCGAGCGCTGCGATCGAGCCGCCGCCCGGAGCGGGCGTGTCGCGCGACACTTCGTCGACGAATTCGCCGACCGACTTGCGTACCAGATCTCCGGCTTGGCGGGGCATACCTATTACCTTCTTTTCTGTTTCGAATGGCGCGACGTCGCGCAGGCCCATGGCCTGCACCGCAGTCTCGATGACATCACCGACCGGCAGACCGGTGGACTTGCGCATCCGGCGCAAGTAGTAGCGGCCGGACTCCAGCATTGCGTCGAATGGGACCACGCCGACGATTTCGGAACCCGTGACGGCAATCCCGCGCTGCGCGGCTTCTTCGCGCGCGGCCTCCATCACCGCGTGGGCCGAAGTCACCTTGAAATCGGTCAGGTTGATGGAAATCTGCGCACGTCGATACTTGTCCACCACCCAGCCGACCGCCTTGACGTGCGAGAAGCGGCCGTCCGCGTACACCGGCCTTGCTTCGATTTCTCCCGCTGGATAGCCGAGCGCCGCGTAGTGCGCCGCGAGATCCTTGCCATGAGCGGCGCGGTAATGCGCCGAGAGTTCGTCCCATGACTTCGCGACGTGATCGCAGGCCCCGCAGGGGAAGCGCCCTTTCGCGAACAGGACCGTCTCGCCTTTGTAGTAGAAGGGACTGACATTGCCGCTGCGCTTGTGGCGTCCGCGCTCGCGCAGTTCATAGGCGATATCGTCGGCGTAACGCTTGTCGGTGGTTGCGAGATTCACGTTGTAGGCGATCAGGAATTCCCGTGCGCCGATGATGTAGGCGCCGGTACGCGGGTTGTGCTTCGCCGGGCCGAAATCGGGCCTCCAGGCCGGGTCCGCCAGCTTGCTCTCCAGCCCTTCGTATTCACTGGCGCGTACTGCCGCGAGATTCCTGCGGGCGGGGTTCGATGCGGCGTGCTCATAGAGATACACAGGGATGCCGAGTTCGCCGATGCGGCGACCGCATTCCCTTGCAAGCGCCACGCAATCGGCCATGTTGACGCCCGCAACGGGCACAAACGGGCAGACGTCCATCGCGCCCATGCGCGCGTGGCTGCCTTGATGCTTCGTCATGTCGATCGATTCGGCTGCGCGCTTCCCGGCGCGGAAGGCGGCCTCGGCCACCGCTTCCGGCGGGCCGACGAAGGTAACTACCGTACGGTTGGTGTCTTCGCCCGGATCGACATCGAGGAGCGTCACGCCGCGCACAGCCTCGATCTCTGCCGTGATGCCGCGGATCACCGAAGCATCGCGCCCTTCGGAAAAGTTGGGAACGCATTCCACCAACTTGTTCAAGATAATCTCCGAACCGCTGAAGACACGATGATACTGGCTTGCAGCCACCGACCGATCAGCTAGCGCCCATTGTCGTGAGGACGAACCCGGCCAGGATCGCCGCAATGGCGATCCAGTGCAGGACCGTCGGCCGTTCCTTCAGGATGGCCCAGGCAAATGCCAGCGTGACCACGGGATAAGCGCCGGACAAGGGCGAGACAATCGACGCCGGTCCCTTCTTGTAGGCGATGGCCGCCATCAGGCCACCCAGCGCCATCGTGGCCATCGGCAAGAACGACCGCGACCATTCCTTGCCGGACATGGCGCCCTTGCGGCCAAACAGGAAACCGTAAGTACCGAGCGTGAGCAGGCCGCCGATGGCGATCAGCAGCGCCATATTGGCCTCGTTGGCGATATTGGCTTCGTTGTCGCCGTAGTAGGCGTAGGCATACTTGATGAGCGTGCCGTTCACACCCCAGATCAGGAGCGCGACGCCAGCGAGTGGTATCCAGCGCGCCCGTGTTTTTTTCTTGTTGGGATCGGGGGGTGAATAGGCGAGCCCGAGACAGCCGGCAATGACGCAGATGACGCCAGCAACCTGGTAGGGCGACAAGGACTCGCCCAGAAAACGATGGGCTAGAATGACTGTCAGTGCGGGGTAAGCGGCCGACAGGGTTCCGACAATGGAGATCGGCCCGTAGACGATCGACTGGTAGTAGAAGATCCACGCAATTCCATCCAGCACATAGGCCAGCAGGCCCAGCATGAGAAACATGCGGCCCTCGGGCGCCAGGATCGGCGGCGAGTCCTGGCTGGCCCAGAACAGGACATTCACCACCGCGTTTGCCACCGCGAAATAGAGGCAGAAACGCGCCGGGGGCACTTCGCCGATGTATTTCTTGACGAGACCCTGAGCGGTGCCCCAGAAGAATGTGGCAGCGAGAGTCGGAGTCAGCCAGACAAGCAGGTCCGCGTTCAAGGATTCAGATCCAGACCCGCGCCTTCCACCACGATCCTGCCGTCGCTGATCACGAGCCTCGGCTCGAAGAACACCCTGCTGTCTTCCAGCGGATCGCCGTCGTAAACGGCGAGGTCGGCCTCCATGCCCGGGCGAACCATCCCCGTGCGGGAGTCGATGCCCAGGACGCGTGCTCCGTTCAGCGTCGCGGCGGTGATCGACTCAAGCGGCGTATATCCGATCTCATCGCGAAGCACTGCAATCTCATGCGCGATGCGGATGCGGCCAGTATCGTCCCCATCGGCATAGCTGCCATCAGTCGCCGCCGCCACGACGATGCCGAGCGCGTGCGCCTTTCGCACGGCTGCGCGCAGCGGGCCCATCATCGACTGCGTGCGCAGCTGCAGCGCCACCGCGTCAGCGGAATTTCCCTGTGGATCGCCGAGCGGACTCATGACCGCAAGCGTCGGTACGAAGTACGTGCCGCGGCGTTTCATTTCGGCGAGCGTCGCATCGTCAACCCAGGTGCCGTGCTCGACGCTGCGCACCCCGGCGTTCACCGCCGCCGCCACGCCTTCACGCGCATGCGCGTGGGCCGCCACGTACAGACCCTTCTTCGAAGCCTCCGTCACCGCGGCCCGGATCTCGTCTTCCGTGAGTTCGGGTTTTCGCGGATCGGTACTCACGAGCCCGGCACGCTCGCTGGCGCCGACCTTGATGACGTCCGCACCTTGCGCGATCAAGGCGCGAGTGGCCGCGGCGATCCGGTCGGGACCGCGGAGCTCACCGTCGATGGCGTCGCCGAACTGGGGGTACACCATGAAGAACGCGAGTCCCGGCTTCGGGCGGATATGGCCTGGCGACACCAGGAGTTCGGGTCCCGGTACGTATCCCGCCCGGATCAGGTTCCGCGTACCCATGGCCTGCAAGTAGGTGTCGCCGAGCACGCGCGCTGTCGTCACGCCCGACTGCAGCGCGCGCAAGGCGGCGGCGGGGGATTCGATATGGGAATGCGCATCGATCAGCCCAGGCAGGAGGTAACGGCCGCCAAGGTCGATCCTGCGCACGCCCACGGTCGGCGATGGCGCGCGCTCGTCGAGCGCAACAATCTTGCCGCCGCGTACGCTGACCGTGACGCCCTGGCGCGGCGCCGCGCCTGTGCCGTCGACGAGCGTTGCATTGACCAGATCGAGGTCCTGCGCGGACCCGACGAGCGGAAATGCCGCGCAGGCCAGCACCGCGATGACGCAGACCGCACTGGAAATCACCGCTTTGCTGCGCCGGATGGCCATTCGTGATACCCCTCGATAAACCTCGTGCGCACGATACCCGGTATGGAGGGGCGCCGACACGAACACGAAGTGTGGCGCTAGCATATTATTGTGGTGAAACTTCCGGCTGCGCGGCGGCATGGCGTCGACGCCAAGTCCGGGAGCGGGAGCCACTATATGTCGGTCTTGAGAAACACACTGATCGTCGCCTTTATCGCGGGAGCCGGTCAAGCTTTCGCTCCCGCGCTCGCGCAGGAAGCGCCCGCCGTCGCCGCGCCCGTGGCCGTGGCCGTGGCCGTGGCCGTGGCCGTGGCCGACCTGAAGTACGCGAACAAGTGGCGTCTTGAGGTCCATGAAGGCGCGAACAACGACGGCGTCATGCGCTTTCGCCTCACGCCAAAGGGCGAGACGCCGATCGACATCAATGTGCAATTGAAGGACGGGCGCGGCGAAGATGGCTGTGCGAAAGACATTCGCGATGTGTTCAGGTCGGCGCTCGACAAGGACATCTACAAGATCGAGATCGACGACGGGGAGGATGTGCTCGTCAAGAAACGCAAGGGCCCGGACTTCGCGATCGAGTTCGTCGAGTCCACCGTCAAGGGCACCCGCGTCAATATTGACCAGGAGTAAAGCAAAGGCCCCGCGAAGGGGCCTTTGTAAGCAAGGTCGATTTCGAGGCGTCTGCCGGCGCAGGATTCAGGATCAGCTCAGGTCCAACTCGCCGTTTTCGACGGGAATCCGCTTACCCGGGTTATGATCCATGCGAACCACGCCCTGCTTGCCGTCAAGCAGGTAAGTGACCTCAAATCCGGCCGGAATTTTCTGGTTGTCGTAGACGGTCCCGCAACGCTCTTCCACGACTGTTTCGGTATTGCCTTCCTGCATGTTCTTCTGGACTTTGCTGCCCGCATATCCGCCGGCAACGGCACCCGCCGCAGTCGCGAGCTTCTTTCCGTCGCCACTGCCGACCTGGTTGCCCAGCACACCGCCGATGACGGCACCGATTGCCGCGCCGGCAATTCGCTTCTCATCCTTGACGGGCACCTGCTGCGTGACTGCCTTGTCATTGCAGACATACCGCCCGACCTGCTTGTTGTCGAATGCGGGTTCGACAGCAACGACATCCGCGTAATCCTGCCAGGGATTCAGGTCCGCCCGCGTGCTCGCGTAGGCGCCGACCGCCACGACCACGACACCGCCGAGAATCAATGGGGCTACTAGGGAATTCTTCATCTGTACTGCTCCTACATAAATGCCGGGCTCAATTGGTCATTCCGGCCCGGACCACCGCGGCTGCGCCTGGTGGCGAGTCATCGGGGGCAACCGTAGCGATTTCGCATTAAGTTAGGCCCCGGCACCACTGCAACTCAGGACTGCACGAGATGAGACGACGTCAGAGAGTATCTTTACCGCTGCGGTACGGTCTGTGCGGGAACGAACATGGCATGCACGCTTGATCTGGCACGCCTCTGAAGGTGTTGTGGCGGAAATAGGGGGCGAGACCGCTGTTCGGCCTCCGAGGGGGCGCTACCCTTTCGCGCCGGGTCACTAACGCGGTGCACTGGAGCGGGCACGATGCGACCCGAAACACGTTATGCCAGTCGGCCTCGAGCCTCGAACTCGTCATCTTCGCCGCCGTCCGGGCCGGCCGCGCCGACCGGGGACGACCTCGGTAACGGCATGCTCAGGCGGTGGCGGCAACTGCGGCAACTCGGTCTGCTCCCGCAGGCCTGCGATGATCAGGCGGCGCATTTCGGCATCGGCGGACGGGTCGGTGTCAAAGGGCGAATAGGCAGCGAGGCGCCGGTCCACCTGTTCGCAGGCGCGTCGGTAGAGATCCTTCGATCCGGCCGTGGCCCAGTTCTCACGGTTCTCGCGGTCGATGACCGGGTCGGTCAGGTACAGCTCCTGCGGCCAGTATTTCAGCGTGTGCGGTGCCGTGATCAGGTGGAGGTTCTCTCGCAGGTAATCCACGAGGTCCATCGCCGGCAAGTCGTCGAGCACGCGGATCTCGCGCACGAAATGCAGGCACTGACCACAAACCTCGTTGTCAAACACAAGCTTCGGCAGGCTGAATGTCAGCACGAAGTCGAGCATTCCGGGACCCGATACCGAGTTGACGCCCGCAAGCGCAGCCAGCATCGCACTCGTCATTGTCTCCGCGCCTGCCTGGGCATCGAGGAACTTGCCGTCGCTGAGCGCCATGTAGGCCTGGGTCGGCAGTCCCAGCGACTTGGCGATTGCGACGTAGCCGACGTTCAGGTGCTGCGCTTCGATCGCTGCCATCGGCGCGCTGGCCGCCTTCATGTGGAAGGTGGCGGGTGCACCGCCGAACAGCACCGGCGCCCCCGGCCTGACGATCTGCGCCATCGTGATGCCGGTCAGCACATCCACGCAGTGGAATACGAGCGCGCCCACCAGCGTCACCGGCGCGATCAGCCCCATCAGTGTGACCGGGACGATCTCGATCGGGATTCCGGCCTCGACGCAATCGAGCAGGTTCTGGCAGGAATCTTCACCAAAACGGAAATTGCCGGTCGCGGTGACGGTGAATATCGACAAAGGCTTCTCGATCAGTTCGGCGCGGTCGCGTCGGAACAGCTGCATCATCTCGACCATGCGCAGCACGCCGTGCTCGCCGAAAGCGCCCGACACCACCGGTTTCTTCGAGTTCACCAGCGCCATGTACAGGCGCCAAGCGTCGGATACCTGCGATTCGATATCTTCATTGGTCGAAAATGCCGTCGCCAGATAGGCGATGTGCTGCAGACCGTCGCAGAGCCGTGCGTACTCGACGAAATCGGTTGAATTGGCGAGCCGGGTCTCGCCGGTGCGGTGATCCATGATCTTGAGCCCGCTCGAACCGGGTACGTAGTGGACGTTGTAGCCACCGATTTCGGCATGCGGGCGCCCGTCGCGGTCGTAGAGCGTAAAGGACTTCGGTGCCGTTGAAATGGCGCGATCGACGACCTCAGGCGGGAACATCACACGATCGCCACCCGCGTCAGTCTTCAACCCGTGATCGAGCAGGCGCTGGCGCAATTTGGGGCCGCATATTTCCATGCCGACCTCGGCCATGATCCGTTTCGCCTCGGCCAGGATCCGGCCGATGAGCTCATCGCTCAGAATGTTGAGGGTCGGTCTCATGAAATTTCTCCCTTGCGGCGCGCCACGTAGTCGGTGAGCGCCTCCTCAATGGCCGGGTCCAGTGGTGGTCGCTGGTATTCGGCCAGCAGTCGCTTCCAGATGACGTTTGCGCGACGGGCGGCGTCCAGACTGCCGGCCTCCTGCCAGGACTCGAAGTTCTGACGGCTGGACAACATTGGAATGTAGAACGCGGTTTCGAATCGGGCGAGCGTGTGGGCGGTGCCGAAATGGTGGCCGCCGGGTTCGACGCTCGCGATGGCGTCGAGCGCCAGTTCGCCGGCGTTGACCTCGATGGGTCGCAGGAATTCGGCCATCATCTGCAGCATTTCAGCGTCGGTGATCAGCTTTTCAAAGGATGCGGTGAGCCCGCTCTCGAGCCACCCGGCGGCGTGATAAACGAGATTGGCGTGCCCCATGATCGCGCCCCACAGCGACATCCCGCTTTCGTAGGCCGCCTGCGCATCGACGCAGTTGGATGTCGTGGTGTTGCTCGAGCGCAGTGGCAGCCCCAGTCGACGTGCAATCTGGCCGCTGGCCAGCGCAGCCTTGCAGTACTCCGGAGTCCCGAGCGCGGGCGCACCGCTCTGCATGTCCACGTTTGAGGCAAAGGCGCCGTAGATGATCCGGGCACCCGGTTTTACGACCTGCGCCAGGGTGGCTACCGCCAGTATCTCGGCGGTCTGCTGTGCGAGTGTCCCGGCCATCGTGATCGGGCTCATCGAGCCTGCGAGGGTGAAGGGCGTGATGCAGCAGGCCTGGCCTGAAGCCGCGAGCTCAATCACAGCCTCGGTCATCGGGATGTCGAGCTGCATGGGCGAATTCGTATTGACGATCGCCATCACCGCCGGATCGTTCGCCAGTTCCGTGCGGCTGACGCCGAGGGCAATGCACGTCATTTCGATGCAATCGACCGTGCGCTCCCGGCCGAGCGCATAGGCCTGGCAGTTCTTGTCGAGCAGCGTGAACTGCGCGAGATACAGATCGAGGTGTCGTGACTCGGGCGGCAGGTCCATCGCCTCGAAAGCGCCACCGCCTTCCTGGTGAAGGATGTTCAGGCTCTGGATGAGGCGCAGGTAGTCGCAAAGTTCCGCGTGGGTGCCCGGGCGCCGGCCACGGTCGAGGTCGCTGCAGAAGGCCGGCCCACCCACCGCACCGAATACCAGATCACGGCCGCCGATACGCAGGTCATGGGCGCGATTGCGGGCGCGCAGCGTGAATTGCGCCGGGGCGAGCGCAAGCTTTTCCAGTACCAGGCCGCGGTCGAAGCGCATCATCCGGGTCGTCTCGTCAGATTCCGCTCCGGCGGCGCGCAAAAGTCGGCGGCTACCCTCCTCGAGGAATCTCATGCCGCGAGTCTCGAGTATGGTCAGGGCGGCGTCGATAATCGCCTCCACGTGGTCGTCGCTCAGTACCTCAATCGGTGAATAAGGATTGACCAGGCGGCTGAATGGCAGCTGCCTGATTGCAGGCACCACGCGTCTTTCCCTTCTGCTGCGTCGAGCCATGAGCGTTCCCTGTCAGGCGGTCAGCCGCAAGTCGGCGACAAACTGCCGGCGCCAGATTTCCGACTGCTCGACACGGTTAAAGGAGAACAAGTGAAACCCGGCAATGTTGGACTCCGGTCTCGCCAGCAGTGGCGCAAGTTCGTACAGGAGTGAATCGGGGCGATGGACCTTCGGTGCGAACAATCGCCTGATCAATCGGCCGCGATTGCCCAGCAAGCGCAGCGAGGCACCAACGCCGATGCGCAGCGACGCGCTCATGAGCGCCGCACGATCGAATACCCCGGGCAAGCCGATCCAAACCGGCATCGCAATGCCGCGCGCGCGAATCAGGCTGAGCCAGTCGGCAATCGGCGCAGAATCGAAGCACATCTGCGTGACCAGGTAGGTCGCACAGGTCTGCTTGGCCAACAGGGCCTGCAGCAAGACCTCAGAGTCAACGGACGGATGGCCTTCAGGATGAGCCGCGATGCCGATGTGCCGGAGCCGGTGGTCGAATTCGGCAATGCCGCGGAGCAGTTCGAGTGCTGTTGAATAGGGGCCGAGCGGCTGCGGAGCATCACCGCCCGGCACGAAGATGCTCTCGACACCCAGATCGACGACCCGGCGCATGATTTCCCGCAGGTGGGCGTGGTCACGCACCATTTTCGCCGCGAGATGTGGCACCACGCGGAAGCCGCGTCCGATCAGCCGCTCGGTGAAATCCATGGTCTCGTCGACGCCAGTCCTCGGCGAACAGGTGACCGCCACGTACGAGCCGGCCTCCAGGCTGCCGAGCCGCTGCGCGACGGTCGGGCTCGGAAAAATCTCCATATAGGTCTGATGCACCGCATGCGCCAGTGCCTCGCGTTCAACAGTCGGCAAAGATGCCCGCATTGCCCGTCAAGCTAAACGATCGTTCAACAAGAAATCAAGTCTTGAACGCCGGGCGTCAGATCACGCGCGAAAACCGTTGGCCGTGCGCGCCTGAGATGTAGCCGTCGAAGCACATCGCAATGACGCGCAGCAGGAACCGCCCGCGCGCAGTGGCGGCGATTCTGGCGGACTCGACGGTCACGAGGCCATCCGTGGCGAGCGGTTCAAGCTGCGCCAGGGCATGCGCGAAATAGCGCCGGAACTCAATGTCGTAATTGCGCTCGAACAGTGCCACGTCGATCGCGCCATTGCACATCAGTTGCTGGATCACGTCCGCACGCAGCACGTCGTCGGTATCGAGCTCGAGCCCGCGACAGATCGGAAGGTGATTTTCGTCAAGAGCCCGCTCCCAGCCTGGCAGGTCGCGGTGATTCTGGCTGTAGCTGTCGGCTATGTGGCTGATGGAGCTGACGCCGAGTCCGATCAGGTCGCAGCTGCCGTGAATCGTGTAGCCCATGAAGTTGCGTTGCAGGGTTTCTGCCTCCTGCGCCTTCGACAGGTCGTCTTTCGGCAAGGCGAAGTGATCCATGCCGATGAAACGATAGCCGTGATCGGTGAGCCTTTGCACCGCAAGCTGGAGCAGCTCCATGCGCGCCACGGCGTCCGGCAGGTCGGCTGTCTCGACCTGCCGCTGTGGCTTGAATAGTTCCGGCAGGTGGGCGTATCCGTAGATCGCCAGCCGGTCGGGGCGCGCACCGATGATCGTGTCCAGCGTGCGCGCGAATCCTTCGCAGGTCTGTTTCGGCAGGCCGTAGATCAGGTCGACGTTGACAGAGCGCATGCCGCTCGCCCGGCACTCGTCGATCACAGCCAGGGTCTGCTCTACGCTCTGGATGCGATTGACGGCGGACTGGACCACTGGATCGAAATCCTGCACGCCGAGGCTCACGCGATTGAGGCCGAGCGCGGCGAGTCGCATGACGTCACCCTGCTCGAGTGTTCGCGGGTCGAGTTCGATCGAAAAGTCGCGGTCCTCATGCTTGCTCAGGTTGAAGTGTCGGTCCAGGCAGCGCACCAGCCCCGCCAGCTCGCCGGCATCCAGGAAATTTGGCGTGCCGCCGCCGAAATGCAGCTGAATCACGTTGCGATCGGTGTCGAAGAGCGGCGCGACTATTGCGATTTCGCGTTCGAGCCGCGCGGCGTAGGTGGCGCCGCGCGTACGGTCGCGCGTGATGACGCGCGTGCAGCCGCAGTAGAAGCAGGGACTGAAACAGAACGGCACGTGGAGGTAGAGCGACAGCTCTGTGGGGATCGGCACCTCGTTGCTGCGCAACGTGCAGGCGCGGTAATTGACCTCGCCGAATCGCGGGCTGAAATGCGGTGCAGTCGGGTACGAGGTGTAGCGCGGGCCCGGCCGGTCATAGCGGCGAATCAGCGCCGCATCGAAGATCGCCGACGCGTTCATGCCTGAAAATATGGACTTCGCGGCTCCGGGGCACCTTGATCTGAGTCAATCCTCGTCATGGAGGACGTGCGCCCAGGTCACCAGTCGGGGTCCTGCGCGTAGCCGAGTTCGATCAGGAGTTCGCCCGCGATCCGCTTGAAGATTCGCCGGTCCCGGGCGTCGAGATCGCGCTGCCAGCGGCCGAGTGAGGCCGTGTTGACGACGGCGAGCGCCTCGGGACTCTGGGCGAATCGGGTGACGTCCCGGAATGGCGATCCGGCGCCCGCGTGCTTGAGCATTACCTCGTCCCAGGGTTCTCCGAGAAAGGCCATCAGCTTCTCGAGCACGGGCCGCGGGTTCAGCACCAGGTCCTCGTAGCGGACCGTGTGGAAGCGCGGATCGCTCCAGAACGGGCGTGAACCTTCGATGTCGTCGCGCCAACGGCGCGCGCAGCCTGCAATCCGCTTCCAGGTGTCGCGCGGAACGAGCTTGCCGTTCTTGACGCGATGGCGCGGATGTGTGCGCAGCGAACAGGCGACGTCGCGCCCGTCGCGCAGCACGTGCACGAAACGCGCTTCGGGAAAACAGCGGAAGATCTCGCCGATGCGGCCGATGTTGCGCGGCGTTTTCTCGGCCCAGCGCGACTTGCCGGTCTTCTGCACGCAAAGCGACGCAAATGCATCGATGAATTGCGGGCGCGAACCAGCGCGGTCGCAGATCTCGAGGACCGCAGCCCGCGGAAAGCCGAATCGATCGGCCAGCGACTCCGGATCGAGTGCCTGCCTCCGGAATACGCTCGATTCCGGCCCGCAGCAGATCCGCTGGTGCGAATCGAGCATCATCCGCAGCAGCGTGGTGCCGGACCGGCCGCAGCCGCCGAGCACGATCGGCGAAAGACCGGAGCGATCGCGGGCCGCAAACGAGTCGGCGGGATGGCCGAGCCCGATCGCGGCGCCGATCACCTTGAAGATTCGCGAAACGCGCATGCCTGCAATCCGGTCCTGACCGAACCCGACTGTAATTCATCCGTGGGCGGCGTTCTCCAGCGCAGGTTGACCGGACAATAAACCCGAGTTAACTTGACTATCAGTCGAGCCAGCGGATTGGGACTGGGCATGAAGATCACGGTCGCCTGCACGCAGATGCACTGCAGCTGGGATATCGCGGCCAACGTCGAGCGGGCCGAAGGGCTGATTCATTGCGCCGCGGATGCGGGCGCACAGATCATCCTGCTGCAGGAGCTCTTCGAGACGCCCTACTTCTGCATCGACCAGCGGGAGGAGCATTTCGACCTCGCCCGCACGATCGATGCGCAACCCACACTGAAGCGCCTGCAGGCCGTTGCAAGAAAGCGGGAACTTGTCCTGCCAGTGTCGTTCTTCGAGCGCGCCGGTCTCGCGTACTACAACTCGGTCGCAATCATCGATGCCGACGGCAGCATCGCCGGACACTACCGCAAGAGCCATATCCCGGACTTTCCAGGCTATCAGGAAAAATTCTATTTCAGCCCGGGTGACACCGGCTTCCTGGCAGTGGAAACGCGTTACGCACGCATCGGCGTCGCCATCTGCTGGGACCAGTGGTTCCCCGAGGCGGCACGCGCGATGGTGCTGAAGGGCGCCGAGCTGCTGTGCTTTCCGACCGCAATCGGCGGCGAGATCTCCCAACCGGAAATCGACAGCAAGGATCACTGGCAGACCGTCATGCGGGGTCACGCCGCGGCCAATATCGTCCCGGTGGCGGCCTCGAACAGGATCGGCCGGGAACAGAGCAACGGGCTGGCGATGGACTTCTACGGTTCGTCATTCATCACGGACCATGTGGGAAACATCGTCGAGTCCGCCGATCGCACGAGCGAATGCGTTCTCACGGCAACCATCGACCTCGAAGCCGTGCGCCGATACCGCCGTTCCTGGGGCGTGTTCCGGGACCGGCGGCCGGACTTGTATGGTGCGCTGCTCAGCCTCGACGGGCGTTGATGCGCATCGACAACCTGAAGCCGTTCTGCATCTATTCAGTCATCGGCACGATTTCCATCCTGCCGCTGCTGATCCTGCCGGCGATGATCGGGATACTGGTCGATCAATCGGCACTTTCCGAGTCCTTCGCCGGGTGGTCGGCATCGATGAATTTTTTCGGTGGCGCCCTCATCGCGATCCTCATGGCTTTTCGCATGCATCGCCTCGATCTGCGAAAGACGGCGACCGTCGCGCTGGCGCTGGCAGCGCTCGCCGATGTGGCGTCGGGCCTTACGCCGCAGCTGGCGCCCTGGTTCCTGGCCGCGCGCTTTCTCGCCGGCATCGGCGCCGGCGCCGCCTATACGGCGGCCGTCGCATCATTTGCCCGCTTCGAGAACGTCGATCGCGGTTACGGCATCTTCGTGGCGCTGCAATTCATCGTCAGCGGCATCGGCCTCTACGTGCTCCCCGTGTATTCGGCACACCTGAGTGTTTCGGGAATGTTCTTGCTGATCGCAGCCATGGATATTCTCGCGCTGATGCTGGCGCGATTTCTGCCCGGCAAGGCGATCGATTCCTGGGTCGGCCCGGAACGTCGATCCGAATTCAAGGTGCTGTTTGCCGCGGCAACGCTGTTCGGCCTGCTGGGATTTGGCTTGTTCGAGGCTGCCAATACGGCGCAATTCACCTATGTCGAGCGCCTCGGCGTGTCGCTCGGATACTCCGACCAGCAGATCGGAACCACATTGCTGATCGCTTCGCTGATCGGCATCCCCGGCGCATTTTCGATCGTCTTTCTGGGCAGTCGCTTCGGTCGCATGGGTCCGCTCGCCTGCGGTATCGGCGTCGCGATCGCCGGTCTCGTGATTCTCACATCGACAGAGCAGGTCTGGCTGTATCTGTTGGGAAGCTCCTGTCTCGGATTCTCCTGGGCCTTCTGCCTGCCGTACATACAGGGCCTGATGGCCGCACTGGATCCGAACGGCAGTGCAGTCGCCGCCGGTTCTTTCGCATCGACGATCGGCGGCGCGGCCGGACCCGGACTTGCTGCGCTGCTCGTCACCGATGGCAGCTATCAGCGCGTGTTCGTCGCCGCCATCGCACTCTTTCTCGTGGCGTTCACAGGACTTTACATTGCCGGGCGCAGAGCACCCGGGAGCCGCGCGGAGCGTGACCATGGCACATCGGCAGTTTGAGAAGGACCCGCGTGACCAGGGCTTCCACATGCCCGCCGAGTGGGCGGATCACCGCTGCTGCTGGATGGCGTGGCCATGCAGGCAGGGCATGTGGGCGAATGAACCGGCGACACAGATGGCCTATGCGAGTGTCGCGAACACCATCTCTCGATTCGAGCCGGTCAGGATGCTGGCAACGGCGAGCAGGGTGTCCGCTGCGCGAGCCCTCCTCCACCGCGGCGTCGAGGTCATCGAGATGCCTATCGACGACTCGTGGACCCGCGATTCCGGCCCGAACTTTCTGATCAACGACGACGGTGAGCTTGCCGGCGCGACATGGACGTTCAACGCCTGGGGATTCAAGTACCAACCCTACGATCAGGACGCGTTGATGGCTTCGCGCATCCTGCAGCGCGCCGGAGCACGGGAATTTACCTCCAGACTCGTCGCCGAGGGCGGAGGCGTCACCGTCGATGGGAAAGGGACGGTCATCACGACCGAAACCTGCTTCCTGAATCGGAACCGAAATCCGGGCTGGACCCGGGCGGAAATCGACGCTGAGCTGTGCCGTACGCTGGGTGCGCGAAAAGTCATATGGATTCCAGGCGATGTCGACGACACCGAGACCGATGGTCACGTCGACGGCATCGCCGCATTCATCGAGGCAGGCCGGGTACTGGTCGAAGTGAACCCGGATCGGAGCGATCCACACTACGAGGTCGGTCAGCGGAATCTGGCCGCGCTCAAGAACCAGACAGACGCACAGGGACGAAGATTGGAGCTCGAGTTCATCCAAGAAGGTATCTACCACCCCGGCATCTGGAACGGGGGATGCAGCTCGTACGTCAACTCCTATCTGGCCAACGGCGCCGTGATCGTGCCCGGCTATGGATACGACCGCGATCACGCCGCCGTGGAAACCTACCGGCGGCTCTACCCTCTCAGGGAAATAGTCCAGGTACCCATCAACGACATTGCGATTGGCGGCGGCGGCGTGCACTGCATCACTCAGCAACAGCCTTCGACCTGGTAAACGCATGCCACCACGACAAACCATCGGCCTTCGAAAGGCGCATGTCAGCATGAGGAAACGTGGCATCGAGCGACGCCGGCTCTTGCTGCAGGCAGCCTACGAACTGCTGTGCGAACGGCCCGTCGAGGAGATCGCCTTCCGCGACATCGCAGAGAGAGCCGACGTCCCGGAAGCGTCTGCCTATCACTTTTTTGCCAATCGCTTCGACATTTTCTCTGCGTTGACCAACGACCTGAGCGCCTTGTTCGTCGAAGCACACCGGCGGCGAGTGCCCGCTGCGCGCCGCAAGCGCTGGGAGAACCTGGCCGACTACCTGGTTGACGTCGGCGCGCGAGTCTATGCGGAGAATCCGGCGGCGCGACAGTTGTTGATCGGCGGCAAGACGCCGCCCGAGGTCAAGCAGGCGGACAGACTCAACGACAGGACCGTCGGGAAGGTCATATACGAGGTGTTCGCGGCGCATTTTCCCGTGCCGGACACCAGGGAAATGCGCGACGCCTTCTATTTTTTCATCGAGATCACGGACCTGATATTCACACTGTCCGTCATCGAGTACGGCAAGATCACCGCTCCCATGCTCCGCGAAGCAAAACGCGCCGGGAGAGGCTATCTGAACACCTATCTGGGTGGCCTGCGCGGGTGACAGCCTGCGGCATCGGTGCCACCATTCGGTAATGCGATCGTCCCGCGCTCTTGCCACGGCGTTTCTGCTCTTCAGCGCTCTGTCCTCGGCGGGCTTCGCCCAGGATTCCGGCCTCTCCCCGCCCGCAGGCATCGCGACGTACGCGGACGGTCGCGCGCCAATCGAATCTCTCTATCGTGCGTGGCTCGGGCTCGTCGACCGGGGCTGGACGGCGGAGCTTATCGTCGATTCGCAGCCCGCAGGAACGACGGCGCCGCTGCCGATCGTCGCGTTCCGTTCGCCGGTCGCCGGACCGGCCGTCTGGCTGCTCGCGGGCATTCACGGCGAAGAACCGGCCGGCCCGAATGCGATTGCCGAGACGATCGACGATATCGCCCGGCTCGGCGCAAAACGGCCAGTCGTGTTGCTGCCACTGCTGAATCCGCAGGGCTATGCGCGCAACTGGCGCTACCTGAATGTCGCCGTCTATTCGGAAAGCATCGACGGCCACAGCGTCGGCGACTCGTCGCACTTGCTGCCTGCGGTGGAAGAACCTGGCCGGGCGCGCGCAGCCGCGCCGTCGAGCCCGGAAGCAGATGCGATCACTGCATTCATTCTTCGCCGGAAGGAAGACTACCCGCCGCTCGTCAGCATCGACCTGCACGAGGACAATCTGATCGACGAGGGCTATGTCTATTCGCAGGGCGTGGAAGGCGAGAGAGACGCGCTCGCGATCGCCTCGGTCGGCGTACTGCGCGAGAGCGGCGTGCCGATCCGCATAGCCGGCAAGACGCGATTCGATGAGACGATCGCAGGTGGCATCGTCGGCCCCGTCATCGACAGTTCAATCGACGAGCTGATGAGTGCGTTGCGCGTGCGCGTGGACGGCGAGGAACTTCCCGGGCCCGCGGCGCGCACTGTGCTCGTGTTCGAAACGCCGGCCGCGGCATTGCCGCTGGCGCGCCGCGTCGGCGCACACGCCGCACTCATCCGCAGGCTCGCGGCTCTCCTCGACCCGGATCGCGCCGGCACCTGACATTCGCCCGATGCAATCGACGGTCGCGCCCAAATCGGTTTTCGACCAGGCCCTCGGCCTGATCAATGCCGGCGATCTCGCCGGGGCTGAGACGCGCTGCCGCGCGGCGCTCGAGCGCTATCCGAGCGATGTAAACATGCGCGCGCTCCTCGGCGCGCTCCTCGTCAAGATGGAACGCGCCGAAGAAGCCGAGCGGACGCTGCGCGAGGTGATCGCCACGGCTCCGAGTTTTGCAAAGCCGCACGAGGATCTGGGCTTTCTGTTGGTGCAGGCGAACCGACCCGCGGATGCGCTGCCGTTCCTCGAGCGCGCGACCCGGCTCGATCCCTCGCTCGAACGCGCCTGGTTCACCCTCGGCAAGGCGCTCGCACTGCTGCGACGCGGGCCGGAGGCCGACGTGGCGTTCGAAAAGTGCTTCGCGCTGTCGCCGGAACGGCGGGTGATGGCGCTCGCCGCGGAGCACCAGAAAGAGGGCCGACTTGAGGAGGCCGAGCGCCTCTATCGCCAGGTCCTGCGCGAGAGTCCGCGCAATGTCGATGCGATGCGCCTGCTCGCGCTGATCGCGCAGAATGCGGACCACGTCGATGATGCAGAGAACCTGCTTGAGCAGGCCATCGCGATCGCGCCTGATTTCATGCTGGCAATCCTCGACCTCGGCCGGCTCCGCAAGGAACAGGACCGCTATGCTGAGGCGCTCGAATGCTTCGAGCGCGCAATTGCACTCGATCCGTCGCAGCCGCAGGCTCACTATCTGCGCGCATCGACGCTCGCACGCGCGTCCTTCACCCACGAGGCCATCGATTCCTACCGTCAGTGCCTGAAACTGCGGCCCGACCACATCGGCGCACTGCTCGGTCTCGGTCACGTGCTCAAGGCCGTCGGCGACACCGAGGGCGCGGTCGCGTCCTACAACGACTGCATCCGCGAGGTGCCCGACTCTGGCGAAACCTACTGGAGTCTCGCCAACCTGAAAACTTACCGCTTCGACGACGCGACAGTCGCGGAAATGGAGAGGCGCAGCGCAGCCCAGGGCGAGAATGCTCAGTCGGAGGTCAATTTCCTGTTTGCCCTCGGCAAGGCACACGAGGATCGGGGCGGATTCGAACCCGCCTGGGGTTTCTACCGGCGCGGCAACGAAAAGCAGCGCTCGGAAGTTCACTACGACCCGGTGCAGACCGATGTCATGAATGACCGGCTGGTCGGCGTGTACACGGCCGAGTTTCTCGCTTCGCATCGGGATGCCGGCGATCCGGACACCTCGCCGATTTTCATCCTCGGCCTGCCGCGATCGGGGTCGACCCTGCTTGAGCAGATTCTCGCGAGTCACAGCCAGGTCGAAGGCACGAGCGAACTGCCCTACATCGGGCGCGTCGCGACCGGGCTCAATCGCAACCGCGCCGCTGGCGTCAATTACCCCGAGGCCATGCGGGAACTCTCAGCGCAGAACCTGCGGGCACTGGGCGAAGAGTATCTGGCACATGCCCGCATGCATCGGCGGACCGGCGCCGCACGCTTCGTGGACAAGATGCCGAACAATTTCCCCAATGTCGGCCTGATTGCCCTGATCCTGCCGAATGCGAAAATAATCGACGCGCGGCGGCACCCGCTCGATGCCTGTCTCTCCTGCTACCGGCAACTGTTCGCGAAAGGCCAGAACTTCACCTATGACCTGACCGAGATCGGCGAGTACTACCTGCAGTACCAGCGCATGATGGATCACTGGGCCCACGTGCTGCCGGGCCGCGTGCTGACGATGCAGTACGAAGAGGTCGTAACCGACTTCGAGCCGCAGGTCCGGCGCCTGCTCGAGTTCTGCGGCCTGCCCTGGGAGGACGCCTGCCTCCGATTCTACGAGAGCGACCGCCCGGTCCGGACCCCGAGCGCCGAGCAGGTGCGCCAGCCGATCTACGACCGGTCGATCGGGCACTGGCAGAATTACGAGCGCGAGATCGGGGAACTGATCGCGGTCATCGAGCCGATCCGCGATCGCTACCGGCGCTATGAGCCCGGCGCCCGTGCCTCAGGGGCCGCGGGCGGCAAGGCACGCCCCGGAATTGCACCGGGCGGCAGATAGTCGAAGATGAAATTGATCCGGTCCGCGCCGCCCTTGTTCATGACGCTGTGGACCTTTTGGTTGTTGATCTCGTAGGCCTCGCCGACCTGGAGCTGAAACGGACGTCCGTCGATCATGAACCGTACCCGCGGGTTCGTGATGATCGGCACGTGGATCCGATGGCCGGCGCCGAAAGAAGGATGCGAATCCCGGTGCGGGATGATGCGCCCGCCCTTCAGCAGTTTTGCCGCCATGGCGCGGATGATGGTGCCGCCCGTCGGATACCAGTTGCGGATGATCTCGTGCATGACCGGCACGGCGACGTCCGCGAGGCGGTCCCAGCCCGGCTGCTTGCTCACCTCGATGGCGGGCCAGTCCTCGACGTTCGCGAAGAGCAGGACGATTGAGCGCGTCTGCTCATGGACTTCATAGTCCTTCTGGCGCTGGACGTTTTCGTTCCAGGCCGCGTCATCCTGGGCGAGGATCGCGGCGCCGAGCGCCTCCATGTCGACCTTGCCAAAATTGCGGACCGGGACGCCGATGTCCATTCGCGTCAGAAGTCGTAGCGGAACTGCAGTCCGTAGGTACGCGGCCGGGTGATCGTCAGGCGCGGCTCCGCCCACCGGTTGCTGCGGAACGTAACCGCCCGCTCGTCCGACAGGTTCTCCACGAAGAACGACCCGCTCCAGACTTCCCCTTCCAGGCCGATGCGGAAGTCCGCCGTCTCGTAGGCATCCTGGGTGCTGACGCCGGCCTGGCCAACCACGGACTCGAAGCCCTCCAGATTGGTGACGACCTCGCCGACGTAGGCGAAGTCGAGTCGCGCGAACGGTTGCGCGTTCATGAGCTGCCCGCGTGGGCGCCATTCGACGCCGAGCGCCCCGCTCCATTCGGGCGTCAGCGGCAGCCGCGCGCCATCTTCGACTTCTCGCACGTAATCGACGCCGTTTTCATCCGTCAGCGTCAGCACGGTCGCCTCCGAGACGTGCGCATCGTTGTAGCCGAGCGTCGCATCGATTTGCCAGGCGTCGTTCACCGCGAAGGTGAACTCGGCCTCGATGCCCGGGATCTCGGCGGTCGGCAGGTTGACGTAGCCGAGCTGGAACACGCCGGGCTGCGGGTCCTCGATCTGCACCGCGAAGTCCTTCCACTCCATGAGATAGGCCGCGATGTTGAAGCGCAGCCGGTTGCCCATCCACTCGGTCTTGGCGCCGATCTCCATATTCGTGAGCGTGTCGGACTCGAACTCGTGTGGCAGGATCGAGTTCGGGCGCACGGGATTGGCGCCGCCGTTGCGGAAGCCCTCCGACCAGGTCGCGTAGACCATCCGGTCGTCGTCGATGCGGTACGTGAGGTTCAGTTTCCCGACCGTGCCGTCCTCGGTCGACTGGGTCCGGGCTTCGGTCAGCGTGGGGCCCGTGAACGGCAGGGAGGCCGTGAAACCCGCCGGCGCCTCCTGGTGCAGGTTAAAGGTCTGGTCGGACTCGAACCAGCGGCCGCCCGCGGTGATCGTGAAGTTCTCGGTGATGTCGAACCCGATCTCGCCGAAGACCGCGCGCTGCTCGAGCTCGGACTCATATCGGCCGAGGAACCAAGTCTCGGTCGGGGCAAGCGGGCTGCCGGTCTGATCGTACTGGAAATAATTGAAGTAGGCGAAGGCCGGCGAGTCCTGGTAGTCGCGCGCGAAGCTGTCGAAGTTCGTGTGCCCGGCCTCCTTGCTGTAGAAAACGCCGCCGAGCCAGGACCAGCGGCTCTCGGCGTCGTTGCTGGACTGCAGCCGCGCCTCGAGGGTCGTGATACGCGTGTCGTCGACGTCGGTAGCGAAACCCCGGGGGTCGCCGCCGAAGTCGTAGATCACGTAGCCGCTTTGGTTGAACGAGAATTCGTAGTCGGTCGCGTCGGCCTCGTAGGCGAACTTGCGGTCGAAGTACGAGGCCGCGACGATGAGATCGCCGAAGGGCAGCGCGGCGTTCACGGTCAGGGAGGCCTGGTACCACTCGTCGTCGAGGGTCTCGTTCTCGAAGCGCACCTGGTTCAGGTCGCCGACACCCTCCGACACGTCGCCGTGCCCGTTCGCGGTCAGGTTCTGGTAAATAAGGCCGACCGTCGCGTTGAGGTTCTCGCTGACGTCGAAGCGCAGCGCCGCGCGCGCGCCCGTCGTCTCGACGCTGTTGATGTCCTCCTCGACGACGTTCGAATTGTCGAACGTCTCCGCTCCGGGCACGAGCTGCCCGAGCGGGCTGACGGACAACACGTTGTCGATGTAGCCCGCGTCCTCGGCCGCGAAGCCGACGAGCCGCAGCGACACGCGGTCCTCGGCGAGCGGGATATTCACCATCGCACTCACGTCGTAGCCCGTGCCGCCACCCTGGACGTTCGTGACCTGCGCTTCCGCCCAGGCGTCGAAGCCGGAGGGGTCGGGCTTGGCGGTGATGATGCGCAACGTCCCCGACTGCGAGCTCGCGCCGTAGAGGGTCCCTTGGGGACCGCGCAGTGCCTCTATTCGCTCGATGTCGATGAAACGAGGGTCGGGACTGCGCCCGCTCTGCGTGATCGGCTGCTCGTCCAGGTAAAGTGCCGACGAGGACACGCCGCCGAACTGGATGCCTGAGGCCGCGACCCCGCGGAACACCATCGTCGTGCCGCCCGGTTCGCGCTGGGCCAGCGACAGTCCCGGGATGTACTTCGCGACGTCGTCCATCTTCTGGAGCCCGCGCATCGCGATCGCGTTCGAGTCGAAGGCGCTGATCGATTCAGAGACGTCCTGGAGACGCTCGGCCCGCTTGGTCGAGGTGACGATGACTTCTTCCAGGCTCGTGACTTCCTGCGCCACCGCGGTTCCCGCCGCCATCGACAGCACCGTCGAGACGGCCGCCGTCAGCGCCGATGATCCGTTCCTGGCGCATCCGTGAATCGGGTCAGTCATGTCTTTACCTCCGCTGTCGTCCGGATAGTAGCGACAGACCGGCGGCCCGGCAATCCACCGCCCGTGGTTCGTTGCATTGCCGCGACATACCAGTTCAGGAAATCCTGCGTGAACACCTCCATCGGCGACAGCGGTCCGGGCACGTAGTAGCGCGAGTCGACGCCCGCCTGGTTGCGCTCGATGATCTGCTTGTCGGCGAGGGTCGTCACGTCCCACAGCCAGATCAGGTCGGCGAGCTGGTAGTCCCGGCCCTCGACGGCCTTCTCGTCGACCAGCCAGGTGATCTCGCAATCCGTCAGGTACTGACCGCGCGGCGTGAAGCGGTACAGCACGACGTGGTCGCAGTACGCGAGGCCGAAGGTCATCGGCCCGAGGTGCAGATCGGTCGTGCCGCCGTCGTAGCCCGTGATCGTGCCGAGCAGCGGCGCGACCGGCTTGCCGTCGCGGCTGCCCGACAGCTGGCCGCGCAGGAGCGGATAGCGGTCGAAGCTGTATTCGAGGCCGAATGACCCGGCGTTCAGCCAGGAACGCCGGATCGTGTGCTGCGTCAGGCCGACCACCGGCGCCTTCGCCATCACGTCCGAGAGCATCGCGACGCACTCCGCGTCCGGAATCGCGCGGCCGTGGCCGACGGAATATTCCGGGTGCGCGGGTTGGCAGTGGTAGCACTCGCAGTAGTTCTCGACCGCAAGCTTCCAGTTGCTCGTGATCGGATAGTTCCGGCGGAGCGCGACCTTGGCCTGGTCGAGCCCGTAGGGTCGCATTGGCGCCGCCATCTCGCTTTCGAGCGCGCCGAAATCCGGCGGGTCGTCATCGAAGTTCACGAAGATCAGGCCGTCGAAGACGCGCAAGTGCAGGCGCCGCAGCCCGTACTTCGTGCGATCGAAGCCGTCCGGCGTGCGCGCCGCCGCTTTCAGCGAGCCGTCGAGCCCGTAGGTCCAGCCGTGATAGCGGCAGACGAGCCGCGATTCGTGGCCGGTTGGCGTGTCGCAGATCCGCGACCCGCGGTGGCGGCAGACGTTCAGGAGCGCATTGATCCCGCCCTGCGCATCCCGCACGATGATGACGGACTCGCCTGCCATCTCGAACAGGAAGAAATCGCCCCGCTCCGGAATCTGGCTCTGGTGGCCGACGTAGAGCCAGGACTTCAGCAGGATGTGCCGGATTTCCAGCTCGTAGATCTCCGGGTCGCGATAAGCGGCGCCCGGCAGCGCGAAACCCTCCCGGTATCCGTCCAGCACTTTCTTCAAGGATTCGTCCACGCCCTGCCCTCCCTGCTGCGCTACCTGGCCGTGACCGGCCGGCGCCGGTTCGACACGATGGATGCGGTCGCAACCGCGATTGCGACCAGCGCGATGATGATCGTCGTGATCGCGTTGATGTCCGGCGTCACGCCGAGGCGCACCTTGGCGAAGATGAGCATCGGCAGCGTGGTCGCGCCCGGGCCCGACACGAAACTCGAGATCACGAGGTCGTCGAGCGAGAGCGTGAACGACAGCAGCCAGCCGGAAACGAGCGCCGGCAACAGCATCGGCACCGTCACGTCGAAGAACACGGCGACGGGCCGGCCTCCGAGGTCCATTGCGGCCTCCTCCAGCGTGTCGTCCATCAGCGAGAGCCGCGAGCGCACCACGACCACGACGTAGGCCATCGAGAAGGTGATGTGCGCCATCGTGATCGTCGTCGCGCCGCGGTTCATCGGCCAGCCGATCAGGTTCGACATCGAGATGAACAGGAACAGCAGCGAGAGGCCGGTGATGATCTCCGGCATCACCAGCGGCGCAGTGATCATGCCGGACAGCAGCAGCCGCCCGCGCAGCCGCGCGACGCGGTGCAGGGCGAGCGCGACGATGGCGCCGAGCGCGGTTGCGAAGGTCGCGCTGACGAATGCAATCCGCAAGCTGAGGAACGCGGCCGAAAGCAGCGTGTCGTCGTGCAGGAGGCTCACGTACCAGCGCAGCGAGAACCCGCCCCACAGCGTCACCAGGCGCGAGTCGTTGAAGGAATAGATCACGACCGAGACGATCGGGAGGTACAGGAGCGCGTAGCCGAATGCCACGACCGAAGCGAGTGCCGGCGAGCCGTGCTTCATCGGGTCGCCTCGTGCTCGCGGCTCTGCAGCCGCTGGAACCACATGATCGGCGCGATCAGGAGCAGCAGCAGCACGACCGAAACCGCCGAGGCAACCGGCCAGTCGCGGTTGATGAAGAACTCGTCCCAGAGCACCCGCCCGATCATGAGCGTATCGGCACCGCCCAGGAGCGCCGGAATCGTGAACTCGCCAACCGCCGGGATGAAGACCAGCAGGCAGCCGCCGATGATGCCGGGAACCGAGATCGGCAGCGTTACGTCCACGAATGCCCGCCAGCGTCGAGCGCCGAGATCGGCCGCCGCGTCGAGCAGGTCGAGATCCATGCGCTCGAGGTTCGAATACAACGGCAGGATCATGAACGGCAGATACGAATACACGATGCCGAGATAGACGGCGAAGTCGTTGTAGAGCATCTGGATCGGCGTGTCGATCACGCCGGTCCAGATCAGGAATTCGTTGATGACGCCGCGGTTGTTGAGGAGCCCGATCCAGGCGTAGACGCGCAGCAGGAACGAAATCCAGAACGGCAGGATCACCGCGAGCAGCAGCAGCTGCCGGCGCTGCGCCGGCTGGCGCGCAATGTAATAGGCCATCGGGTAGCCGAGCAGCAGGCACAGCAACGTGCTGATCGCCGCCATCTTGAGCGAGGCGAGGTAAATGATTCCGTAGTAACCGTCCTGGAACAGGAAGGCGAAATTCGTGAACGTGATGCGGATTCCCTCGAGCCCGTGCTGGCCCCATTGCAGCAGCGGCGTGAACGGCGGCTGCGCCACGATGGGATCGGCGACACTGATCTTCAGGATGATCAGGAACGGCGCCAGGAAGAACAGCAGCAGCCAGAAATACGGGAACGCCACCGCGCGCTTGAGCCAGCGCAGCGAATGGTCGCCGTTGCCGTTCGACGGGCTGCTCATGAGCGCAGCAGGATCGTGCTGCCGACCTCCCAGGACAGGAACACCTCGTCGTCCCACTCAACCGTCAGCTTGGCCGAGCGGCGCAGGTTCTGCGCGCTGACCTGCAGGATCGCCCCGCTCTTGGTGCGCACGCGATACAGCGACTGGTCGCCGAAGTAGCCAAGATCGCGAACCACGCCCTTCACGACGTTCCGCTCGCCGCCATTTGGCGCCTCGCGGCTGATCGTGATCTTCTCCGGTCGCACCGCGACACACAGCTCGCCGCCGGGGGCGGGTGCGTCGTCGCAGGCGACCGCGAGGTCGGCATCGAGCGCATCCGAGTGCAGCGTCACGCGGCCATTCGCCGCGCTGGACACGCAGCCCTCGATCAGGTTGATGTTGCCGACGAAGCCTGCGACGTAGCGGTTCGCCGGGTACTCATACACCTCCCCCGGCGTGCCGACCTGGGCGATCCTGCCCGCGTGCATGACGGCGATGCGGCTCGCGAGCGTCATCGCCTCGTCCTGGTCGTGTGTGACAACAACGAAGGTCGTGCCGAGCTGGTACTGCAGGTTGGCGAGCTCGAACTGCGTGTGCTGACGCAGCTTCTTGTCGAGCGCCGCGAGCGGCTCATCGAGCAGCAGGAGTTTCGGCCGCTTCACCAGCGCGCGCGCCAGTGCGACGCGCTGCTTTTCGCCGCCGGAGAGCTTGTCGGGCTTGCGCGCTGCGAGTGGGGTGAGCTTGACGAGGGCCAGCATCTCCGCAACGCGTTCGCGGATCTGAGGTTCGGGCACTCGCTCCTTTTTCAGGCCGTAGGCGACGTTCTGTTCGACGGTCATATGCGGAAACAGCGCATAGGACTGGAACATCAGGTTGACCGGCCGCTCGTAGGGCGGCACCTCGGTCATGTCGACGCCGTCGATCAAGATGCGGCCCGAGGTCGGGTGCTCGAAGCCCGCGAGCATGCGCAGCAGCGTCGTCTTGCCGCAGCCGGAGCTGCCGAGGATCGCGAACAGCTCGCCTTTCAGGATCTCGAGTGAAACGTCGTCGACGGCAGCGACGTCGTCGTAGCGCTTGGTGACGCTCTCGATTCGGACCAGCGCCGGCGTCTTCGGGTCGCTCACAGGCCGGTCTTCACGCGCGACCACAGCCGCGTGCGGAGCCGCTCGATGATCGGGTCGCCAACGTGGCCCCGGTACAGGGATTGCCGCACCGAGTCGGGCGGAAACACGGCCGGATCGCCGCGAATCTCGGGCGGCAGCATCGGCAGCGCCGCCAGGTTCGGCGTCGCGTAGCGGGTCTCGACCACAATCGATGCTGCCACCTCGGGCCGCATCAGGTAGTTCAGGAACTTGTGCGCGTTGTCCGGATGCGGCGCATCGGCCGGTATGAACCAGAGGTCGAACCAGGCGAGCGTGCCCTCCTTCTGGATCGTGTAGGCGAGCGGTACGGGCCGGCCGACCTGCTGGCCGCGCATCATCGCCTGCGCGTAATCCCCGGACCAGCTCATGGCGATGCAGACTTCCTCGTTCGGCAGGTCAATCAGCATCTTCGCCGAGCTGAAGTACCGGATATAGGGCCTGACGCCCTTCAGGAGCTTTTCGACATCCGCGAGGTCCTTCGGGTCGAAACTATTCGGGTCGCGGCCCAAGTAGAGCAGCGCCATCGGGATGACGTCCGTCGGCTCATCGAGAAAAGTCACGCCGCAATCGGCGAAGCGCTTGACGACTTCCGGCTTGAATAACATGTCGCCGCTCGTCACCGGCGCATCGGGCATGCGCTCTGCGACCAGGCGCTTGTTGTAGGCGAAGCCGGTCGTGCCCCAGAGATACGGCACGCCGTAACGGTTGCCCGAGTCGCCCTCGGCGACCGCCTCCATGACCCAGGTATCGAGGTGCCGGAGGTTCGGCAGCTTCGACTTATCGAGCGGCAGATAGACGCCAATCGGGATCAGGCGCGCGGAATAGCGCTCGGCGTGCACGACGACGTCGTAACCCGTGCGCCCCGCGAGCAGGCGCGCCTCGGCCATCTCGGTCGAATCGTAGGTGTCGTAGTTGACCTTGATTCCGTACTCGCGCTCGAAATTACTGATCGTGTCCGGTGCGATGTAGTCCGGCCAGGTAAAGACGTTGAGGATTTTTTTCTCGGCGGCGAATGCCGCCCCCGCTGCGACGAGAGCCAGCAGGGCGAACGGCGCGAGCGGCGGCTTCACGGGCTACATGCCCCCGAGGCCGCGCTTCAGGAGCGCACGCGCGATGATCAGGCGTTGTATTTCGCTGGAGCCTTCCCAGATGCGATCGACTCTGAGCTCCCGGAAGAACCGCTCCGCGCAGTTCTCGCGCATGTAGCCGCGGCCGCCGAAGATCTGGAGCGCGCGATCGGCGATCCGGTTCGCGGCCTCCGACGCGTAGAGCTTGGCGATCGAGCAGCGCGCGTGCAGCGACTTCAGGTCGTCGCCGCGGTCGTGCGCCTCGGCCGCCTCAAAGGTGATGAGACGCGCGGCCCAAAGCTCGGTGACGCTGTCGGCGAGCATGGCCTGGATCATCTGTTTGTCGACGAGTGCCTCGCCGCCAACCTTGCGGGTGCTTGCGAACGCGGTCGCCTCCTCGATCAGTCGCGCTGCAGCCCCGCAGCAGCGTGCAGCGATCATGAGCCGCTCGCGCCGGAACCAGCTGTGCGAGAAACGCATGCCGTCGCCCTCCGGGCCGAGCCGCTGCTCCTCGGGCACGACGACATCGTGGAATCGGTAGGTCGGGTGATGAGCGCTGAACGTATGGCTGAAGAGCGGCGTCCGCAGGATCTCGATGCCAGGCTGGTTCTGGTCGATGAAGAAGAGCGAGTGCGAACCCGCGTGCGGGCCGTCGACGAGGCGCGCCTGCAGGATGAAGTAGTCCGCGAGGTTCGCGCTGGTGACGTACCACTTCTCGCCGGAGATCCTGTAGCCATCGGCGGTGCGGTGCGCAGTGGTCTCGATCTCAACGTCCGAGCCCGACCCGCTCTCCGTGATCGCGTAACACTCCTTCCGCTTGCCGCTCATGAGCGGAAGGATGAAACGCTCGAGCTGCGCCTCGGTGCAAGCCTCGAACATCCAGCTATGGGCTTCGGAGAAGCACCAGCAAAGCGCGTTCGTGACCCGCCCGAGCTGCTCCCACACGGCCACCTGGTCGACGATTCGCGCCTCGCGGCCGCCGCGCGCCGCGGGCACGTCCATGCCGCTGAAGCCGAGCTCGATTGCGAGTTTCTTGTGCCGCTTCTCGACCTCGGGCGGCAGCCGCCCTTCGTGCAGCTCCGCCTCGACTTCCCAGGGAATCAGCTCTTCGGTCGCGAATTTCGCCGCGCGATCGCGCCAGGCCTGGGCAGTTTTGTCGAGTGCGATCTCCATGGGTTCAGCCTCGCGCGGCCGCTTTGGGTTGCTGAAAATGCCTCGGGAACGCGTCCGCGAGATAAGCGAAGGAAATCCGCCTCGCCCGCTCCCGGCTCATCGATTCGGGCCGAACCAGCAGGTCAAGCCAGAGGCCGTCGGTCAGCGCCGAAAGGCCGTCGGCCACCAGCGCCGGATCGACTTCCGGGTAGTTGCCGCCCTCGCAGAGTTTTGCGCACATGACCCGCACCATGTCGTCGTAGGACCTGTCCCGCTCGGCGCAGATCCGGCGATAGGTCGGCCGGAACCTGCGCTCACCCCAGAAGGCAAACCACACCGCGAGCTTATCCCGGGCACAAATCGTGCGCCGGAAATCGAGGTCGACCATCTTGAGCAGGCCGTCGACCGGCGAGATCTCGGCGGCCGCGGCGGCCTCGCGGCAGGCATTGCGGTATTCGTCGGCCAGGTAACGGAGCGTTTCGGTCAGCAGCCCTTCCTTGCCCCGAAAATGCAGGTTGACAATGCCCTGGCTGAGGCCCGCCTCCTGCGCGACGGTCGCAATCGTCGTGTCGGCAAGACCGCGGTCGGCGACGCAGCGGATCGTGGCCTGAATCAGCTGCCCGCGGCGTTCTTCCGGGGGCGCCGTCCGGCGCCTCGGCACGACCGCGAGCTGTCGTTTCGCGCTCACCTAAAATCTTTTATATTCAGGTACTTGTGTGAAAACTGGACTCGAACCAAGGGGCCATAATACCGGGTTCCCCGGGCCAATCCAATGAATGAACGCATATTCACTGGACATGGACGCCGCGACCCCTCCTATGGGATCCTAGGCGGCCTGAAAACGAAACTGTCGAAGGGGACGTTCACCTTCCAGTAAAGATTGACGCTTCCTTTGAAGGTGAACGTCCCCTTCGACAGTCCGCTCTGGAGGGCAGCGAAAATGACCCGAAGCCTCGCGAAGTCCAATGCCCAGTTCAAGAAGGCCATTCGGCGACTGCCGCTCGGCGTTTCGTCGAATTTCCGCTACTGGGGCGAAGACAAGACCATCTACGTCAAGTCGGCCAAGGGCGCCCGCCTGACGGACATCGACGACAACGAGTACATCGATTACCGGCTGGCCTATGGGCCCTGCATCCTCGGCTACGCCGACCCGCGGGTGGACGCGGCGGCCCGCGCCGGAATCGAGGTCGGCGGAGTCTTCGCCCTCTCCACCGAGCGGGAGTTGGCCGTCGCCGAACGGATCGCCAGCATGGTTCCGGCGGCGGAGCTCGTGCGCTTCTCGAACTCGGGCACCGAGGCGGTCATGGCCGCCCTCCGCGTTGCCCGGGCGTACACGGGCAAGGATTCCTATGTCGTCGTCGAGGGCGGCTACCACGGCGTATTCGACGCGGCGCTCTGGTACACGCCGATCGAGGAGTGGCGCCCCGGCCGCGGTGACCCTCACCTCGTGCCCTACAGCGCCGGCGTGCCGGGCGTCCTGCGTGCGCTCCTGCATGCGGTGCCGATGAACGACGCGGACCGGCTCGAAAGCGTGTTCAAGGCCTACAGCCACGAGATTGCGGCCTTCCTGATCGAACCGATCATGGGCAACTGCTGCTCGATCTCCGCGACCAAGGAATACCTGCGCGATGCCCGGGCGCTCTGCGACAAGTACGGCATCCTCCTGATCATCGACGAGGTCAAAACCGGGTTCCGCGTCGCGCGCGGCGGCGTGCAGGAGCTCTTTGGCGTGAAGGCCGATCTCTGCACCTTCGCCAAGGCGATGGGTAACGGCTACCCGATCTCCGTGTGCTGCGGGCGCGAGGACATCATGCGCAAGTTCGGCAATGGCGTGGTGCACGGCGGCACCTTTACCTGCCATTCGGTCGCGCTTTCCGCGGCCGAGAAGACGCTCGAGATCCTGGCAGAAACCCCGGCACTGGCGACCATCGCCGACTATGGGACGAAACTGCGGGCCGGCATGAGCCAGATCCTTGCGCAGCGCGGCATCAAGCACTCGTTCAGCGGCCACCCGTCGATGAGCGGCCTGTTCTTCAACGAAAAGCCGCCGCGCGACTACCGGGACTGGGCCTCGAGCGATTACACTTTCTACGAGGCACTGGCCCCGCACCTGCACAACCTCGGTGTGCTCTGCGAGCCGGACTCACGCGAGCCCTGGTTCATCTGCGAGGCACACGACCAGCGTTGTCTCGCGGAAACGCTGGAGCGATTCGAAACCGCCGTGGACCACGTGGTGCAAAGCGCCCGCCCTGAATCGAAAGCGCCCTTCACGAAATACACGACCTGAAGTAAAGAATCGACTGTGGCGAAATACGACGCGATCGTCATCGGCGCGGGCCATAACGGCCTGACCAACGCCGCCTATCTCGCGCGCTCCGGACTCAAGGTCCTGGTCGTCGAGCGCATGCCCTGGATCGGCGGCGCCGCGGTCAGCCGCGAGATCGAGAAGGGCTGGATCTACTCGAACTGCTCCTACGTGTGCAGCCTGCTGCGGCCGGAGATTTTCCGCGACCTCGAGCTCGCGCGGCACGGCCTCCAGGTCGTGCCCTACGGCGGCGGCGTCTCCATCACATCGAACGGTGACATCCTCGGCAACTACACCGACGAGGACGTGCAGCGCCGCGAATTCGCGCGCCATAACCCGCGCGACGCCGACGCGTATCAGCGGTACTCGACCGACGTCATACGCCAGTGCAAGTTCATCCGTCCGATGCTGCTCCGCACCCCGCCCGATCCGACCTCGTTCAAGCCGCGTGACCTGCGCGAGATGCTTTTCCTCGGCCGCGAGCTCAACAAGTACGGCGAGCAGTTCATCTACGACACGCTGCGCTTCTATTCGATGAGCATCGCCGACTTCCTCAACGAGTACTTCGAGTCGGACGCCATCAAGTGCCACCTTTCGGGCAGCGGCATCATCGGTTCGGCGATGGGCGTTTACTCGCCTGGCACGGCCTATGTGCTGCTGCATCACTACATGGGCGACGTAGACGGCTCGATCGGCGCCTGGGGCTTCGCACGCGGCGGCATGGGGGCGGTGTCGAAAGCGATTGCGAATTCGTTCAAGTCATTCGGCGGCGAGATCGTGACCGACGCGCCGGTCGCACGCGTGATCGTCAAGGGTGGCCGCGTCACCGGGGTCGCGACCGAGAACGGCAACGAATACCACGCCGACATCGTCGTCTCGAACCTCGACCCGCGGCGCACGTACACGAAAATCTTCGATCCCAAGGACCTGCCGCCCGCAATCGTCGAGAAAGCCCACAACTGGAAGATCCGCGGTTCGTCCGGCAAGCTCAATATCGCGCTCGACGGCCTGCCGGAGTTCCCGGCGCTCGGCAAGAACAATCCCCTCGCCTGCGGCGACATGCATTTCCTCGACTCGCTCGAGAAGATGGAGCGCGCCTACGACGACTGGAAGAACGGCACCTGGTCGAAAGAGCCTTACCTCGACCTGCTGATTCCTTCGCTGACGGACCCGACGATGGCCCCGCCCGGCAAACACTTCATGTCGGTGTTTGTGCAGTACGTGCCGCCGTTCATCCACGGCCGCGAATGGACCGACGCCGACCGCGAGGGCTTCAAGAACACCGTGCTTGACCAGATCGGCCGCTACAGCCCGAACTTCAAGTCGCTGGTGCGTCATGTCGAGTGCCGCACGCCGAGGGAACTCGAGAACGAAGTCGGGCTCACCGAGGGCAACATTTTCCAGGGCGAGCTGACGATGGACCAGCTCCTGTTCAACCGGCCATTCCCCGGCTACGCGCAGTACCGCGGGCCGGTCAAGGGGTTCTACATGTGCGGCTCGGGGACGCATCCGGGTGGCGGTGTGATGGCCGCGCCCGGCGCGAATGCTGCCCGGGAAATCCTCATGGACTTGCGCCGCCCGAATATTGTGCCGGAGGGCTGGCGGGATGACTGACCGCGATCGCATTGTCGTCGTTGGCGGCGGCCATAACGGCCTCGTCTGCGCCGCATTTCTCGCCCGCGCCGGACGCGAGGTCGTCGTGCTCGAGGCCGCGGCCCAGGTCGGCGGCGCGGCCGTCACGCGCGAGTTCACGAAAGGCTTCCGCGCCTCGGCTTGCGCGCACCTCTCCTATTTGCTCGACGCCGGTATCGCACGCGACCTCAAGCTCGCCTCCCATGGACTGAAATGGGCGCGGACCGGCCTCAAAACGGTCGCGCTCGCCTCTGCCGGAGATCATCTCGTGCTCGACGGCGGCAAGCTCGAGTCCGGCACGCTGTCCGAAAGCGATCGCGATGCGCTTGCCGCCTATCACGCGCAGATGCTCCGCTTCGCGCGCGTGCTCGCGAAACAGCACAACCGGCAACCCCCGCGGCTCGGCGGCGGCGGACGCTCCGACTTCATGGGCGCGGCCAAGCTCGGACTCGACATCCGGCTGCTCGGGCGCGACTCGATGCGCGAGTTCCTGCGGATCGCCGGCATCAACATCTACGATGTGCTCGAAGAGAAGTTCGAGTCGCCGCTCCTGAAAGGCGCGCTCGCGCTCGACGCGGTGCTTGGCGCGAATCTCGGCCCGCGCTCGAACAACTCCATTCTCGCGCTGCTGCACCGACTGAGCGGGCAGTCAAACGGCAATAACGGATTTTCTCTGCCGGCAGGCGGCATGGGCGCGATCGGCGAGGCGATGGCTGCCGCGGCGCGCGCTGCCGGCGCCACGATCCGGACTGGCTGCCCCGTCGCGCGGATTACGCTCGAGGGCGATGCGGTTTCCGGCGTCGAGCTCGAGAGCGGCGAGAAGATCGCCGCCAGGACGGTTGTCTCGAATGCCGATCCGGCGCGTACGCTTCTCTCATTGCTGGGAGCGCGTCACCTCGAAACCGGCTTCGTGCACCGCGTACGCCATGTCCGCATGAAAGGCATGGCCGCCAAGCTGCATCTCGCGCTCGACGCCCTGCCCGCCTTCGCGCGGCTGCCCGCGGAACTCGCCGGCGAGCGCCTTGTGATCTCGCCGGACCTCGTATACCTCGAGCATGCCTTCGACCACGCGAAGTACGGCCAGTGTTCGCCGGACCCGGCTCTCGAGATCACGATTCCTTCGGTGCACGACAAGACGCTCGCGCCTGCGGGCAAGCACGTACTGTCGGCGATCGTGCAGTACGCCCCTCACGACCCGCGCGCGAGCGGCGACGGTCCGCGGCGGGAACTGCTCGAGCACACGCTCGGCGTGCTGGAGCGCCACGCGCCCGGCCTGCGCCGCCAGATCGTCGGCTCCGAACTGCTGCTGCCCGCAGACATCGAGCGCGAGTTCCGTATCACGGGTGGTCACTGGCACCACGGCGAGCTCGCCCTCGACCAGCTCATGATGATGCGCCCGGTGCCGGGCGCCGCGCAGTACGCGATGCCGGTCGCCGGACTCTTCCTGTGCGGCGCCGGTTGTCATCCCGGCGGCGGAGTCATGGGCGCAGCTGGCAGGAACGCTGCGAACGCGGTACTCGCAACGGAGCGAGCGGCATGAGCATCAAGGACGAGATGAATCGCAAGGAGCACTTCCGCAAGGCTGTGTGGGAGACGCCGTTCCACCCGCGCACGTCCGCGCTCAACACGATGAACGAGTGGCACCGCTGGAAGGACTACACCACGGCCGACGTCTTTTTCGACGAGGCACTCGAGTACGCCGCAATCCGGAACGCCTGCGCGGTGTTCGACCTGACGCCGATGACCAAGCACCTGATCACGGGTCCCGATGCGCTCGCCTTCCTGAATCGCCTGGTCACCCGCGACGTCGCGAAGATCAAGCCCGGCAGGGTCGGCTACTGCGTCTGGTGCGACGACAACGGCCAGGTGATTGACGACGGCACTGTCTTCCACCTCCGCGAGGGCGTCTACCGCCTCTGCTCGCAGGAGCGACAGCTCGACTGGCTCACTCGCTCCGCCGTCGGCTTCAATGTCACGATCGTCGAGGACACACACGACGTCGCCGCGCTCGCGCTGCAGGGACCGACGAGCTGCGCAGTGCTTAAAGCGATCGGCTGCACGGGCGCGGAGATGATGAAGCCCTTCGACATCAGGTACTTCCCGTTCGCGGGCAGCGAACTCATGGTCTCGCGCACAGGCTTCACAGGCGATCTCGGCTACGAGCTCTGGATTGACCCGCCGCGCGCGCTCGAACTCTGGGACGCACTCTTCGACCAGGGCGCGAACCACGGCATCCGGCCGATGGGCACGCACGCGCTCGAAGTGGCGCGCATCGAGGCTGGCTTCATTGCGGCACAGGTCGACTTCCACTGCGCCAACCAGGCGATCATGCTCGATCGCTCGCGCTCACCGTTCGAGCTCGACCTCGGCCGGCTCGTCGACTTCAGCAAGCCGGTCTTCAATGGCCGCCGCGCCCTGCTCGAGGAAAAGAAGAAAGGCTCGCGGTTCCGGTTCGTCAAGCTCGACGTCGAGGGCAACAAACCGGCACGTTCGGCCTACATTTACGACAAGGACAAGAACGTCGTCGGGACCGTGACCTCGGCGGAATGGTCGCCGTCCGCAAAGGCCAACATTGCCTACGCCTCGATGCACATGCCCTGGGGCCGGCCGGACGACGAGTTGTGGGCGGAGATCTACTACCAGCGCGAACTCAAGTGGTCGCGCGTGATGGCGCGCTGCCGCGTGGTCGAGGGCGTGTTCTGGGATCCGCCGCGCAAGCGCGCGACGCCCGCCGCGGATTTCTGACCGCCTCGCGCGGGGCCGGAATGCCTCATCGGCTGAACCCTCTGCTCCGTCCCCGATCGATCGCGGTGCTCGGCGCCACCGAGCGCAAGGGCACCGTCGGTCGCGATACCATCGAGAATCTCCTGCAGGGCGGCTACGAGGGCGACCTGTATGCGGTCAACCCGGGGCGCAAATCCGTGCTTGGCGTGCCCTGCTATCCGTCGCTCGACGCGCTCCCGAAGCCAGTCGAGCACGTGATCTTCGCGATCGCCGACTCGCGCGTCGAAGCGGCGCTCGACCAAGTGATTGCGCACGGTGCGCGCGCGGCGACGATGATGTCTTCCCTTGTCATCGAGGGCGATTCAGATCCGCCACTCCGCGACCGGGTGCTCGCGAAAATCAGGAAATCCGGCCTCGTCGTCTGCGGCGCGAACGGCATGGGCTTCTACAACTTTGCCGACGGCATCTGGGGCTGCGGCTTCCGCACCCGCAAGCACCGGCGCGGCGGCAACGTCGCCTACATCAGTCACTCCGGCTCCGGCATGTGTGGCATCGTCGATAGCGAGGAGCGCATCGACTTCAGTCTCGTCATCTCGACCGGGCAGGAACTCGCGGTCGCGATGGATGAATATCTCGACTTTGCCCTCGAGCAACCGGAGACGCGTGCCGTGGGCCTCTTCATGGAGACGGCGCGGAATCCCGCAGGCCTCATCGCCGCTTTCGAGAAGGCGCGCGATCGCCGCATCCCGATCGTCGCGCTGAAGGTCGGCCGGACGGAATTCGCCGCGCGCTTGACGGTGTCGCATTCCGGCGCGATCGCGGGACAGGACGGCGTATACGACGCCGTGTTCGCCCGCTACGGCGTGCATCGTGTACGCGACATGGACGAGCTCGCAACGACTTTGATCATGTTCGCGCAACCGCATCCGGTCGGCAGCGGCGGCCTCGTTTCCATTCACGACTCCGGCGGCGAGCGCCAGCTCCTGATCGATCTCGCACACGACCACGAGGTGCCGCTCACACAACTCTCGCCGGCGTCGACCGCGAAGCTCGAGACGCTGCTTGACCCGGACCTGCCGCCGGTGAACCCGCTCGACGCCTGGAGCACGGGCGGACCCGACTACCACACGCAGATGGCCGAATGCTTCGCGACACTCATGCGGGATCCACAGGCAGCATTCGGCGCCGTCGTGCACGACCGCGCCGAGAGCGGCGGCATCTATCCCACCTATCTTGATTACCTGCGCGCCGGCCATCGCGCCTCCGGCAAACCCGCCTTCCTCGTCTCGAACCGCCAGGGCACCGGGGCGGATCCCTTGATCGTCGAGGCAACGCGCGAAGGATTCCCGGTGCTGGACGGGGTGACGTCGTTTCTCCGTGGCGTGCGCCACCTCCTCGATCAACGCGATTTCACGGCGCGCGCCCGCGCAGATGCGCCCGTGATTGCGCCGGCGGCGCTGGCGCGCATGCGGGCGCGACTCGCCGACCGCCGCCGATTCGACGAGAGCGACGCTCTGACACTGCTCGGAGACGCCGGTCTTCCAGCCAACGCAGGCACCATCGTCGAAAGCGAAGCAGCCGCGATCGCGGCAGCGCGGACCCTCGGTTATCCGGTCGTGCTCAAGACCGCGAAACGCGGCCTCGACCACAAGAGCGACCAGCAGGGCATACACCTTGCGCTCGACGGCGACACTGCCGTCGCTGCCGCTTACCACGACCTCGCGAAGCGAATTGACGCACGCGTGCTGGTGGCGCCCATGATCGCGGCCAAGGGTGTCGAGATGCTGCTTGGCATGATCCACGACCAACAGTTCGGCCCGATCGTGCTGATCGGCGCTGGCGGCGTGCACGTGGAAGCGCTCGCGGACGCCGTTTACGCCGTGCCACCGTTCGACGCGGCGGAGGCCGCGCGGCTCGTCGAGCGGCTGCGCATCGCACCCCTGCTCCACAGCCGGCGGCACCGGCGACCGCTCGCACTCGAGGAGTTCTGCCAGGTCGCCGCCCAATTCTCTGCCCTCGCGGCAGCGCTCGGCGACGAGCTCGAGGAAATCGACCTGAATCCCGTGATCGTGCATGCGGACGGCTGCGTCATCGTCGATGCGCTGGTCGTGCCGTGTGCGGCGCACATTCTTGAACCCGAACGTATGAGGCAAGCCCGATGAGCATCCAGACCGTTGCAAAGCACGACCATGGCCGCTGGCAGACCGTGGCCTCAAAGGCGCAGAAGAAGCTCGAAACCCGCCTCTTCATCGACGGCAAGTTCGTCGATGCAAAGAAAGGCGGCCGATTCACGAGCGTCAATCCGGCGACGGGCGAGCCAATCGCCGAGATGTCCGCGGGCACCGCGGAGGACATCGACCGCGCGGTCACCGCGGCGCGGCGCGCGTTCAAGGCGGGCGTCTGGTCGAAGATGGCCCCGCGCGCGCGCATGGAAATCATGAACCGATTCGCGGCCCTCGTCGACGAAAACGCCGAGGCACTCGCGGTGCTCGAGACGCTCGACATGGGCAAGCCGATCGCCGATGTCGTGAACCTCGACCTGCCGGCCGTCGTCGAAACCATTCGCTTCATGGCGGAATGCATCGACAAGGTGGACGGCTCCGTCACGAGCACGGAATCCGGCGTGGTCCACATGGTGCTGCGCGAACCCTACGGCGTCGTCGGCGCGATCTCACCCTGGAATTATCCGCTCCTGATGGCAACCTGGAAGATCGCGCCCGCGCTCGCGGCCGGCAACACGGTGGTGCTGAAGCCTGCCGAGCAGGCGCCGCTCAGTTGCCTGCGCCTCGCCGAGCTATTCGTCCAGGCCGGCGGCCCGCCTGGCGTCTTCAACGTCGTGAATGGCCTCGGCGAGGAAGCCGGCCGCGCGCTGGCGCTGCACGACGAAGTCCGCAAGATCACGTTCACGGGCTCGACGGCGGTCGGCAAGCTGATCCTTCAATACGCCGGCCAGTCGAACATGAAGCAGGTCGCGCTCGAATGCGGCGGCAAGTCGCCACAGGTATTCATGGCCGACATCGAGGACCTCGACCGGGCGGTGACGGCCGCGTATCGCGGTATCTATTCGAACATGGGTGAGGTCTGCAACGCCGGTTCTCGACTTCTCGTCGACCGCTCGATCCGCAAGAAATTCGTCGAGCGCTTCATCGAGCTCGGCGAGGATGCCTTCAAGCCGGGCGACCCGCTTGATCCCGCCACCAACATGGGACCGCTCGTCACGCGCGGCGACCAGAAGCGCGTGCTCGGCATGATCGACAAGGGCCGCAAGGAAGGCGCGAAGCTCGAGTTCGGTGGGGACACGCCCGCGAAGCTGAAGAAAGGCGCCTACGTGAATCCGACGCTGTTCACAGGCGTCAAGAACGACATGTCGATCGCACGCCAGGAAGTCTTCGGACCCGTGGCCTCGGTGATCGAGTTCAACGGCGTGGACGAGGCGATCAGGATCGCAAACGACACGATCTACGGGCTCGCAGCGGGAGTCTGGACGCGCGACCTCGACACGGCCTTCCGTCTCGTGCGCAGCATCGAGGCCGGGGTCGTCTGGATCAATTGCTTTGACGAAGGCGACATGACCCAGCCTTTCGGCGGCTTCAAGCAGTCCGGCAATGCGCGTGACAAGTGCCTCGACAGCTTCAAGAGCTACACACAGTCAAAGTCTGCGTGGTTCCGGCTGAAGGAAGGCTGAGCGTGGCCGAGTCGCTGGTATTGACGGAGCGTCACGGCGCCGTCGTCGTTCTCACGCTCAATCGGCCCGACAAGCTGAATGCCGTCAATACCGCGATGATCGACGCGCTCGAACATGCGCTCGACGAGGCCGAAGCGGACGAAAGCCTGCGCGCGATAGTACTCGCGGGCGCGGGCCGCGCTTTCTCGGCAGGATTCGACCTGGACATGGGCGTCGGCGATGGCCGGCCCGACCCCGCGGCGGTGCGTCGTACGCTGGAAAGGGAATTCCGGATTATCCTGCGATTCTGGGACAGCCCGAAGGTGACGATCGCCGCGACCCAGGGCTATTGCCTCGGTAGCGCCATGGAACTTGCCATGGCCTGCGATATCACGATCGCCGCCGACGACTGCCGCTTCGGCGAGCCGGAAGTGAAATTCGGCAGCGGCATCGTCGCGTTGCTGCTGCCCTGGCTGATCGGGCCGAAGCAGGCCAAATACCTGCTGCTGACCGGCGACGATCGGGTGAGCGCGGCCGAAGCGCAATCGCTCGGCCTCGTCAATCGCGTCGTGCCGGCGGCTCAGCTCCTGCACGAGGCGCTCGTGCTCGCGCGCCGCATCGCCGCGAACGACGCCTTCGCGGTCCGGATGACCAAGCAGGCGATCAACCGCGGCCTCGATATCGGCGGCATGCGCCAGGCGATGTTGAATGCGCTCGAGATCGATATCACGGTCGAAATCTCGGAGTCCGCCGAGTCGCGCGAGTTTAACGAGATCCTAAGGCGGGACGGCGCGAAAGCCGCCATCGCCTGGCGGGCGGGGAAAAATCCATGAACAAGGCCACAAAGCGCGTTCCGGAAGAACTGCAGAAGTTCCTCGAGCGCTATCCGGACACGCAACTGCTCGAACTCCTCCAGCCCGACATGCTCGGCATCCTGCGCGGCAAGCGAGTCGTGCGCCGCGAGTTCGCAAAGCCCTTTGCCGACGGCCTCAATTTCTGCAGTGCGGCCGTGTTGCTCGACGCCAAGGGCCTCACCTTCGACCGCATCGACAATGGCGGCCGCGACGGCGACCCCGATGCGATCTCGACCGCCGTGCCAGGTTCGCTGGCGCCGGTTCCCTGGGCGCGGGTGCCGACCGCGCAGGTGTTGCTCGCCATGAACGACTCGAAGGGCGGCCCTTTCTTCGCGGATCCGCGCCAGGTGCTGCGCTGCGCCATGAAGCCGCTCCAGGAGATGGGCCTGACCGCAGTTGCCGCGACCGAACTCGAGTTCTATTTGCTGGAGGGCGCGGGCGATCGCCCAACGCCCAGCGTCGGGCGCATTCCCGGCACGCGGCACAAGCAGGACGGAATACAGTACGGAAGCATGGATGACGTCGAAGACGCCGATCCATTTCTCGCCGAGCTCTACGCCGTTTGCGAGGCACAGAACATTCCTGCGGGCGCCACCCTCAAGGAATTCTCGCCGGGTCAGTTCGAGATCAACCTCCAGCACGTCCCGAGCGCCGAACTGGCCGCCGACCACGCTGTGCTTCTGAAGCGCGCGGTGAAAGCGGTCGCGCGCAAGCACGGCATGGGCGCGAGTTTCATGGCGAAGCCCTTCGCCGAATGGGCGGGTTGCAGCATGCACGTGCACATCAGCTTGCTCGATTCCGCCGGCAAGAACATCTTCGCCGGCGCCAGCAAGGATGGGCCGTTCGCGGATACGCTGCGCCACGCGATCGGCGGGCTCGCGGCTGCAATGCCTGAATCGATGGCGATTTTTGCACCGACCGCCAATTCGTATCGCCGCTACCGTCCCGGCGTGTTCGTGCCGCTCGCGCCGAACTGGGGACGCAACCACCGGGGGGTGGCGCTGCGTATCCCGATGTCGGGCGTCGAGGACACGCGCGTTGAGCATCGCCCGGGCGGCGCCGACGGCAATCCGTATCTCGTGCTCGCCGCGATTCTCGCCGGCGTCCACCACGGGATCACGAACAAGGTCGAGCCGGGTCCGATGGTGGCGCAAGAATCGATCATCGACGAAAAGGTCGAATTGCCGGTGCGCTGGTCAGCGGCGCTCGATGCATACGACGCCGGCAAGATCCTGCCGAAGTATCTCGGCGGGAAGTACCACAAGCTCTACGGCACCTGCCGTCGCGAGGAAGAAGTGCGATTCCACTCGGAGATCAGCGACCGCGACTATGAGTGGTATCTGCGCGCGGTCTAGCGCGCCATGCGCATTGACCGCAGCTGCCACCCCCGGGAGATCAGCGTGCCCGCGTCTTCGCCGCCGCTTCGTCCACCATCCGTACCAGCGCCGCTCGGTCGTAAGTGTAGGCCTGATCCTCATTGAGCTGCACCAACACGTCGATGACGCCGCGAATGGTTTTTTCGGCCTGCGCCTGCTCCGGCACTATCATGTATCGCCGCTTCGGCTGCGCGTCGGTCAACGCCTGCAGCACGACCGTGGCGACTTCGTCCGGCGGCTTCATTGCGGACCGATCCGCGCTGAAGCCTTTCGTCACCGACCGTTCCAGCGCCGGCTTGAGGATGCCGGTGTTGTACGCGCCGGGCTCCACGGCGATGACTGACACCCCGAGTGGCGCCATCTCGACCGCCAGCACATTGGTGAGGGCCTCGACGGCCGCCTTGCTCATCGTGTAGGCCGAAGTTCCACTGTCCGACAGGAACGCCGAGATTGAACTGATATTGACGATGCGTCCCTTCGAGGCGATCACCAGGGGAGCAAACGCTTTCGTGACACGAAACACGCCGTACACGTTTACCTGCATCTGGAAGTCGAAATCCTCGTCCTTCGTGCTGACGACCGGATCGACGACCACGACACCCGCATTGTTGACGATGCCATAGAGCGTGCGGCCCGAGTGGCGCACGACCTCGACCGCGGCCGCGACATCCGCGGGGCTGGTCACGTCGAGCCGGATGCCGCTGACATTTGGAATCGCGTCCAGAGCTTTCAGGTCCTGCTCCTTGCGCGCGCCGGCAAAAATGTAGTAGCCCTCGGCAGCGAGCCGCTCCGCGACCTTGCGCCCGATGCCGGCGCTCGCACCGGTGACCAGCACTGCCTGCTGTCGGGAATCGCCAGCAGGTCTGGTGTCCGCCGCCAGGGAATCGTGGCAGATGAACATTGCGAACATCAGCACGAGCAGAATTCTCATCTCACATCTCCCTTATGGTCAGACGGCCGAATCAGGAAGAGAGCGCGGTGTTCCGCTCGGCGAACGTACCCCGCGCCGGCATCTCAACTGACTGCGCAACCGGCAGCCGCGCCCGGATCCAGTCCTGGAATCCGGCGAGCACGATTTCCTTGTCCGACAGGATGCCCTGGGTATAGGCGCCCGACTCGAGGCCGCGCTGCACCGAGCGCGTCAGCACTTCGTCCTCGGACTGCACGCGCGCATTGAGCCGCGCGCAGAGGAAGCGCGCCGCCTTCATCTCGCGGCGGTCGTCCGGGAATCCGAATGAACGCGCACGAAGCAGCGTGCGCCCGGCCCCGAGCGGCAGGACCTGGAAGAAATCGAGCCACTCCGGATAGATGTCGAAATAGACGTTCGGGAACAGTCCGAAGTAGGTCCAGCGCCGCCGCATGTCCTCGGGCAGGTGCTCGATCACCGGCAGGAACTTCGCATAGCGCTCCGCACTCCAGGACTTGAGCGGCTTCTCCCGCATGCGGTGCGAGAGGCGCATCGTGCCGCCGGGCAGGATCTCGCGGTCGTACTGCGCTTCCATCAGCGCCGAGAGGCCCGGATGGCCGATCGGGAAGTGGTAGTCCTCGACGTAATTCTCGACGACGTTCTTCCAGTCGATCTGGAGTTTGTGCGTCCACAGATCGTCGAGCGGCACCATCTGGTCCATCTTGTAATGCGCAAGCTCCGCGGTATGCGGTGCCATGCGCTCCGCCACGGAAGGCTCTCCTCCCTGGAAACGCACGAACACCATACCCATGTAGATCTCAAGCTCGATCGGCTTCAGGCCATACTTCGAGCGGTCGAACTTCGGGAAGGTGTCGGGCGCACTGACGCTGCGATTGCGGCCGTCGAGGTGATAGGTCCAGCCGTGGTACATGCAGGTCAGGAATTTCCCGCAGCGACCACGATCGCCGGAAACGACCGCGTGTGCGCGATGCGCGCAGACGTTGTGGAAGGCGCGAATCGTGCCCTCGCCGTCCCGCACTACGAAGCCGCGGCGGCCGAAGAACTCAAAGGACGCGTAGTCACCGGCCGTCGGCAGCTCGCTCACGTGGCAGACAACCTGCCACGAAGAAAGGAACAGGTGTTCACGCTCGAGCTCGTGAAATTCCTCGCTGTGATACGCCCAGGCCGGCAGCGTGAGGCGAATCGCCGGATCGACCGCGGCCGCGGGTTCGGGCGCGCGAATCCTGGCGGGTGCCGCGGCCTCGATACGGCCGGCGAGCCAGGGAAAGACACTGCAGAGATACGCACGGCACTGGCGCCGCGCAGCCTCGCGGTCGAAATCGTCGCCCTCGAACAGGATGCCCTGCCACTGCTGGTCGATGAGGCCCATGAGTCCGTGCGCGACTGCCTCGGCATCGGGCCACAAACCGTTGCCGCGCACGGCAATAGCCCGCTTGCAGAGGTCTATAACCATCCGGCTCCAGGCGGCGTCGCGGTCGCCGCAGATGCGCTGGTAGTTGGCGCGCGCATTGGTCTCGGCCAGAAATGCATACCAGACCGCGATCTTGTGAGAATCGCTGAGGCGGCGGCCAAGGCTCGCGTCGATGATGCCGAGGAGCGCGCGGAGATCATCATCGCCCGCCTCTTCGAGCACGGTCGCCATGACTTCAGCGAACTCCTCCGACACTTCGCGAAGCGTCGCGAGCAGGAGCGCTTCCTTGCTGCCGAAATGGAAATTAATCGAGGCCGCCGTGTGTCCCGCGGCGCTCGCGATTTTCGCGGAAGTGAGTTCTGACAGGCCGTGGCGCGAGATCGCGGCGACCGTCGCCTGAATCAGGTCGAGCTTCGAACCGGTCGGCCGCAGTTCAATGCCGGATTCGAGATTTGCCGCCATGACCGTTCTCCCGCCTTAACCGGGGGTCATTTTAGCGCGAATGTAGCGACGACTCAATGGCCATTTAGTTTTCTAAACGTCTATTTAATTTACTTTAACTGTTTGTTTATAAATCACATTTAACAGACAACGCAGGCCAGTCTGGACTACTGCGGTGCCGGCACGAGCAGCACCAGGCCGACGCGGAACACCCTTCCTGGTTGCCCCGTTCATCCTTGAAGTCGTAATCGACTTCGAAGTTGGGCCGCCATTGAATTCCGCCAAGGCGTCAAGGTTTCGCGCCGATTGCCATCGGCCCGGGCCTCACCTGAGTCCCGGACATTGACATATTGATGCGTCATTAGTATGTTTTGATGCATGCGCACCACGATCCGCCTCGATGAACGCCTTCTCGTGGAGGCCAAGAAATATGCCGCCGAGTCCGGACGGACGCTGACCTCGGTGCTTACGGATGCATTGCGCGAAACCCTTGGCCGCCGCCGGGCACCGGGCAAACGCAAGCTGGTTCGACTTCGGACAGTGAAGGGTAACGGCGTGCGGCCCGGCGTGGACCTCGACGACACCGCGTCCCTCCTCGAACACATGGAGTCGTGAGTTGATCCTGCCCGACGTCAATGTCCTGGTCTATGCGCACCGGGAAGACGTGGCGGATCACACCGCTTACCGCTCCTGGTTCGAGGGCGTGATCAATGGCGACGAGGCGTATGGGATTTCCGAACTCGTGTTGAGCGGGTTCGTCCGCGTCGTGACTCACGCCAAGGTCTTCAACAGGCCAAGCCCACTCGCAGACGCGCTTGCCTTTGCCGATCAGCTTCGCGAGCCGCCGAACAGCGTGCGCGTGGAGCCGGGCATGCGCCACTGGGATCTCTTTCGCCGCCTGTGCGTGGAAATTGGCGCGAAAGGGAACCTCGTACCGGACGCGTACCTTGCAGCAATGGCGATCGAATCCGGATGCGAGTGGATCACGACGGACCGGGACTTCAGCCGCTTCAGCGGCCTGCGCTGGCGTCACCCGTTTGAGTAGCGCCGGGCGCTACCTCATCGTTTCGCGAGGTCGCTGATAGTGGCACCCAGGGTCGCAAAGAACAGGCCCTTTTCGGTCCCCGCGGCTTCCCAGCCGCGAATCAGGGTGTCCTTGACGCCGCCGCGCAGATTGGCGATCACCAGTCGAATGCCGCGGTCCTGAAGTTCCCGATAGAGCTCGGACAAGACCTCGCAGGCGGCCAAGTCCACACCGGAAACGGCGGACGCATCCAGGGCGAAAGCGTGCAATGGCTGCGGAGACGATTCGATCAATTCCTCGACTCGATTCCGGAACATGCCGCAGTTGGCAAAAAACAGGGGTGCTGCGAAACGATACACGAGCACACCAGCGATGGTCTTCGCCTCCGGATGACGCGACAGGTCACGGAAATCCTCCGGGCCGACCTGACCCAGCACGGCGTCATCCGGAAAGGCCAATACCCTCAGTACCAGGAGCAGGGAATACAGGACTCCGATGCCGATCCCCTCCACGACACCGATGCCGACCACACCCGCCACGGTCACGACTGCGCCGACCAGCCCCAGGCCGCGAAAGCGCCACATCCGCCGAAACTCCCCAAAATCGCAGAGGCTCCAGGCGGCCGCGATCAGGATGCCGCCCAGGGCGGCACTCGGAAGCGAATACAACAAGTCGGTGAAAAAAAGCATCACGCAGGCCACCACCCCTGCGGCGATCACTGAAGTCACCTGAGTCCGACTGCCGGCGGATTCCGCGGCAGCAGTGCGAGAGCCGCTGCCGCTGACCGGCAGGCCCTGGGTCACGCCCGCCGCGATATTCGCCAGACCCAAAGCCAGCATTTCCTGGTTGGCATCGACGCGATAGTGATTGCGTGACGCAAAACCCCTCGACGTAGCCACCGAATCGGATAAGGCAACCAGCGCCGCGGCAAGGGCCAGCGGAAGTAGTGCCTGAAAATCCTGCAGGCTCACGATCGGGACCTGAATACGAGGCAATCCCTGCGGAACGCGTCCAACCACAGCCACGCCGGCTTGATCCAGCGACAGTCAGTGAACGGCCAGAATGGCTCCGATCACGACCACGATTTGTCCGGGAATTTGGGGGAACCAGCGACGACAGGACAGGATAATGGCGACGCAGGAGGCGCCGATGCTCAGCGTGAGGGCATGCGTCCCCGCCAAATTTTGCCAGACGGTCATGAGTTGAGCCACCGCGGTCTCGCCCCCGCCCGGCACACCCAGCAGCTTGGGCAACTGCCCGACGGCGATCACCACTGCCAGGCCGTGCATGAAGCCGACGATCACCGGCTTGGC
>JANLWE010000041.1:0-21858 GCA_031364365.1 Gammaproteobacteria bacterium
AACCCAAACCCAGCCCCCTGCTTATTTGGTATAAAACGTTCCCCACATTTGCTGTCGTGGCGGGCGCCAACGGTGCCGCGCGCGGAGAGTATATTGCGTTGCTGGACGGCGACGATTACTGGACTTCGTCCGACAAGTTGCAGAAGCAGGCGGACTTCCTGGATCGTCAGCTACAGTGTTCCTGCTGCTTTCACAACGCCCGTGTTGAGGAAGATGGCAGCACGAATGCGCCCTGGAACTGGACGCCGGTCGGGCATCCGCCGATCTCCACTTTCAAGGACATCTGGCAGGGTAATTTCATTGCGACCTGCTCAGTCATGTTCCGTCGCTCGGCCCTGGGCGCGATTCCCGCGTGGTACGACGCTTTGTTTCCCATAACCGATTGGCCGTTGCACATATTGAGCGCCCAACAGGGCGACATTGGCTATCTCGATGAAGTGCTTGGCGTGTATCGATATCATCCCGGCGGGCTCTACTCCCAGTTCGACCAGTGGGAGAAACTGGAGAAGACCCGTGCCTTCTACCTCACGATGAATTCGAACCTCGAGTACCGTTACGACACATTGGTTCGAAGCTCTCTATCGAAGTATTTCTTCGAATGGGCCGAGGTATATGCGCAGCGGCACGAGCGAGCACGCGCCTGGCATTGCTTCAGGAGATATCTTGGCGGACGGCCGTTCAATGAACATATCTCAATGACGCGACTTATGGCGCTTGTCGCGCGACTCCTGCTTCCGGGCAGCCTGACCTCCCGGAGATGAGCCCACGGTCGCATCGAGCCCACATTGCCCCGGTCGCGCCGGGCGTGCCGAGGACGTTGTGGTCGGTGATGATCCCGACTTTCAACTGCAATCAGCTTCTCCGCACCACGCTCGAGAGCGTCCTCGCCCAGGCTCCTGGCCCCGAGGTCATGCAAATTGAAGTGGTGGACGATCATTCGGCTGACGACCCAGCCCCAATTGTTGCAGCCCTCGGCCGGGGTCGCGTCGCCTACTCCCGCCAGCCCCGCAACGTGGGAATCACGAAGAACTTCGCCACCTGCCTCAGTCTCGCCCGGGGCCGGCTTGTGCATTTGCTGCATGGCGACGATTGCGTGCGCACGGGATTCTATGAGCAGATGTCGCGGCTATTTGAACAGCAACCGACGATCGGTGCCGCGTTCTGCCAGCACATATTCATCGATGGGCACGGGCGCGAGCTCGCCATGTCTGCGCAAGAGCAGAACTTCAGCGGCGTGCTGCCGGATGCGCTCGAGCGACTGGCACTGGAGCAGAGAATCATGACACCCAGCATGGTCGTGAGGCGCGATGTTTATGAACGACTGGGTGCCTTCGACGATCGACTGCCCTGCAGCGAGGATTGGGAAATGTGGGTGCGCATCGCCGCCCACTATCCCATTGGCTTTGAACCGGCGCCGCTTGCGGCTTATCGCATGCACGCAGACTCGAACACGGGGAGGAATACCCATGACGCGGCCAATATGCGCTATACGCGCGCGGCCATCGACATGTTCGAGGCCTATCTGCCGCCAGCCAAGGCGCATGACATCGTGCGCCGCGCGCGCGAGACTTACGCGTTGTCGGCGGTCGAATTTGCACGCGAGCGACTGCGCCAACGGGATTTGACTGGCGCCATCGCACAGGCGCGCGAGGCGCTGCGGTTCCGACTTTCTCCGCGCGTGCTGGCAAAGATCTTGCGGACCTTCACCTGGAGTTGAGCAATGCGCGGACAGCACGCCAGGATCAAGGTCGCGATGATTGGCTGTGGTGCAGTCGCGCGCCTCTATTACCTGCCGGCCCTGCGCGATCTCGAAGCCGCCGGGTCGCTCGAAGTCGTTGCGCTCCTCGATCCCGTAGCCCGTCATGCCGCCCTCCTTCGTGAAGCGTTCCCTCAGGCGCGGACGGTGAGCCAGCTATCCGAGTTGCCGCAACATGCATTCGAACTGGGCATCGTCGCATCACCGCATTCATTGCACGCTGCACAGACCATCCACCTGCTGGAAGCCGGCATCTCCGTGCTCTGCGAGAAACCCATGGCGACTACAGCGGACGACGCCAGGGCGATGGCGCGGGCGGCCGCCGCGAGCCAGGGTCTGCTGGCCATCGGACTGGTGCGGCGATTCTTCCCGGCCACCCAGACGATCCGCCGTATGCTGTCGCTCCGCGTATTGGGCGAAATCAGCTCATTTGAATTCAGCGAAGGGTGCGCTTCTTTCAGCTGGCCTGCGGCTTCCCGCGGCTATTTCGACAAGCGGGAGGCACAGGGCGGCGTACTGATGGACATCGGGGTCCATGCGCTGGATCTGATGCAATGGTGGCTAGGTCACTCCGCGGTAGTCGACTATGCCGATGATGCCATGGGCGGCGTCGAGGCGAACTGCCTGATTCGTTGCCGACTGGATTGCGGCGCGACCGGCGAATTGCGCCTCAGTCGCGACTGCGCGCTTGCGAATCGCTACACAATTCGCGGGACACGAGGATGGCTTTCCTGGCAGGCCGGCGAGGTCGATCGTTTTGAATTTGCCTTCGCCGATTCGTCACAGGTCGTCCAGGCCGGCGTCCGCGATCTGACCCCCTCGAATTTCGAGCAGTCCTTTCTCGGCCAGTTGCGCAACGTCGTGGCCGCGCTGCGCGGGACGGAAGAATTGGCGGTGCCCGCCGCCGAAGGAATTGCAAGTATTGAGCTGATCGAACAGTGCTATCGCCAGCGTTCGCTCATGGCGCTGCCCTGGCTCGATGAGCGTGAAATCGCGCGCGGCCGCGAACTCAGCGGCATCACCACTGCAGCACCCGAGGTCCGGTGACCCACAAAGTCGCAATTCTCGGAGCCAGCGGTTTTGTCGGCAGCCGCATCGTCGAGATGTTCCATCTTGGCAGTCTGGCCGACGTTCGGCCTGTCGTGCGCAGCATGGGAGCGCTTGCGCGGCTGTCGCGCTTCGATCTTGACTGGCGAGTGGCCGATGCCCGTGATCAGGCGGCATTGCGTACCGCGCTTGCGGGTTGCGAGATGGTGATTCATGCGATCGCCGGCGATCTGGCCACGATTCGCGATTCGGTCACCCCGGTCTACCGAGCGGCACACGAGGCCGGCGTGCGTCGCCTCATTTATCTCAGCAGTGCCTCAGTGCATGGCCAGGCGCCGCTTCCCGGCACCGACGAGGAAAGCCCCGTGAATCGTCGCCAGCCGATTGCGTACAACAGCGCCAAGGCCTGGGCGGAGCGCCGGCTGCTGAGCCTGCGCGCCAAGGGCTCGGTTGAGCTTGTGATGCTTCGACCCGGGATTGTCACGGGGCCGCGATCCGTCTGGCAGACGCGCTTCGCGTCCGAACTCCTGGCCGGGACTGCCAGTTGGCTCGATGATGGCCGCGGGATCTGCAACAGCCTCTACGTCGATAATCTCGTGCATGCCATACATCTCGCCCTCAACGTGCCCGGTATCGACGGCAAGGCGTTCCTGGTTGGCGATGAGGAAACCGTCACATGGGCCGACCTTTACCAGCCTGTCGCGCGGGCATTGGGTTTTGACCCGCTCCAGCTGCCGAACGTCGATTACGTCCCGCTGCGTCGCAACCTGCGCGATCTCGCCGGTGCAGTCGAAATTTCGAAGCCGGGCCGCGCGATCGCATCACTCATACCCAAGCGAGTGCGACGCGGCATTCGTGCGGCGATTGATCCGCCGGCGCCGATTGAAGCGTCCCCATGGGAGACTCCGGCGGCAGGGGCACCGCCTTTGCCGACCGCCACGCTGGAAATGAGCCTCCTGTACCGATGCGCCTGGAAGCTGCCGGATACAAGGGCGAGACAACTCTTGGGCTATCGGCCCGTGGTGTCATTTGCCGAGGGATGCCGGCGCACGATCGGCTGGCTCGGTTTCGCCGGTTTCCCGACGATCTACGAGAACAGTCCCAGTCGTTGAAAAAAGGAATCGGCGTACGGCCGCAGGGCGCGATCCACCGCGCGTTGCAACTCCGCCGAAAGGTACCCGCGCTCGCCCAGGTATCGCTGCAGCCACTGCAGAAACTTCAACCGCGCCGGATTGCTCCGACGCGGATGATATTGACCCGCGGCCACCGCGAGCGCCGAGCTGGACCCGGCGTGCTGGCGGTAGCGTTCGCCGCAGCCGGCTTCCACGTACACGGCGCCCGCCATCAGCATCTTTACGAGAAAGACCTGATCCTCGTAGAGGTCGCGGATTTGCTCATCGAATGCCCCGGTCGCGCGCACTATCTCAGTGCGCGCCAGCAGTCCGCAGATACAAGGGACGATGCCCGGAGCGCGCAACCATGCGACCAGGAGATCCGGCGGGAGATAACTGCGTCCAGTCTTTACGCCCAGCTTGCCAGGCTTGTCACGCCTGAGCAGTAGCTTCGTCGTTTCCCAGCTCAACCAATACTCGGTGGTCCCATACACCATCACCACTTCAGGATGACGCGCGAGCAGTTCGATCTGGTGCGCCAGTTTGTGGGGCAGGAACACGTCGTCCGCGTCGAGAAAAGCAAGGTACCGGCCGCGCGCCTGGGCGATGCCGAGATTGCGCGACGCGCTCTTGCCCAGATTGACATGGCCGGCATGCTCGAAGTAGCGCACCCTCTCCGGGAAGCGCATTGCATACTCGCGTGCAAGCCCGGTACTTGGATCCGTCGAACCGTCATCGATCAGCAACAGCTCGACTCCGGAAAGGGTCTGCGACAGGACGCTTTCGATCGCCTCGTCCATGAATTGCGCGGCATCGAGGAACGGCATGACTACCGAAACGCCCGGCATTTCGATGCCCGGATTCATCACTGCGTCCGGCGACGCCAGAACGCCCAGGGATTGCGACGCGTCTGTCGTCGCAACATTCGCCACACTGCCGGCGCCGTCACCTCCTGCTCGAGGAGATGCGTTTCGAGCCATGCAAGCAGGCGCGCACGTGCCGCATTCACTTCCCCGGTGACCTCCATTTGAGCCGAATGGCTGTCTGACCGTTGCCGGTAGCGCGCCCAACAGCGCGACGAAACGAACACCGGGGTGGCCAACGCAAGCTTCATGAAGAACACCTGATCCTCGAACATGCCGCGAAACGAATCTTCGAATCGACCGACTCTTTCGAAAACCTCACGACGCATCAGCGCATTGCATGTCGTCGGCGTTTGGGCGCGATTCTCGATCAACTTGACCAGCAGGTTTGGCGGCTCGATGACCGTATCCGCCCTGACTCCAAGGTCGCAGAACCCGTCGCTTGCGGTCGCGTCCGAACCAGACCAGCTGTGCCAGATCAGCGTCCGCCCGTAGACCATTTGCGCCTGCGGATTCCCGTCCAGCACTGCAATCTGCTCACTGAGCTTTTTCGGCAGCCAGACGTCGTCTGCGTCGAGAAACCCGATGTAGCGGCCGCGCGCGTGGTCGAGACCCAGATTCCGCGCGGCGCTCATGCCACGATTGGCATGACCTGCGTGCTCGTGATAGCGAATCCGCACCGAATCCCGCGCTGCGAACTCACGCGCGATGACGGTACTTCGGTCCGTGGAACCATCATCGATCAGCAGTAACTCCCAGTCCGCGTGGCTCTGTTCGAGCACGCTTTCGATCGCCTGTGCCAGGAAGCGTTCCTCGTTGAGGAATATGATGATGGCCGAGACAAGCGGCGCGTTGCTCATCCCAGGATGCTTTCGATCCGCCGAATGAGCGTCGGACCGTCGCAATCCTCGACACCGAGTCGCGGCAACCGGAATCGGTCGGAGTTCCGGGTGATCCCGCCGACCTGTGTCGTGCAGGCAAATTCAAATCCCGCCGCGCGCACGAGTTTCGCCGTCTTGGTGTTGTAATCGCCGAAAGGATACGCAAATCCCGCGATTGGCCGGCCGATCAGCTTCTCGAGATGCTGTTTCGAATCCTGGATTTCCCGGGACTGCGCCGCAGATTTCAGGGATGGCAGCACTGCGTGCGTGACGGAGTGCGCGCCAATTTCGATTCCGGGGCATCCCGCCAGGCGCCGCGCTTCGTCGCCGGTCAGGGCACGATGGCTGTCGCGAGCTCCCGCGTCCTCTGGCAACTGCATGGCGATCTCGTCCAGCGCGGCGCGACGGGAACGCTCATCCAACGTACGCAAGGTCTGCCAGACCGCATAAAAGAAGCCAACGCGGGTTTTCGGGCTGGCTTTCCATGGAGGGTTGGCGCGAATCTCGCCTCGCAGGTCCATTGCTGGCTCGGCAGCACGCCCTGGCTCGAACAAACGCCGACTGCCGCCGACGCTGATTCTTATCGTAGACGGCAGAGCGGCTTTGCGCAGCAGCAGGCGCTCGAGTTCGTCCCACCAGAATTCGCGCGGCATGCCGAGCGCGCCGCTGGTCAAAAAGAAGCACGCGGGCACCTCTTGGCGCTCGAGAAGCGGCACGGCCTCGTGCAGATTGTCCGCATAACCATCGTCGAACGTGATCGCAACTGCGCTTCGCTGCGCAGCGGCACGGGTCAATTCCCGCATTGGCACGATGCAAAACGAGCGCTTGAGCGCCTCAAGATGTTCGGCAAACCGCTGCGGCGATACGCATAGATTCCAAGGATCGAGGTCGCACACGGCAACCCGGTGATACATGAGCACGACTGCATGCGGTTTCGGGCGGCGCCGCACGGCCCGGTACAACGAGCGGAAGGCGGTCCGGACGTTCACGGCACCCGGGTGGCACGCAGGCCCAGCAAGAGCGGGTAAAGCTCGTCGCGATGCGCAAGTTCCGCGGCCGTAAACTCCTCCGCCACCAGCCCCTCGAGAAACGCGATGCTGGTCAACACGTTGCCATACTCCGCTATCTCAGTCCGCGAGTCCGGGAACGCACCGGCAAACAACCGCTCGAGCGACAGCTTTGTGAATCCCCAATACCACACCGAACGCCATTCGCCCGCTTCTATCTGGCTGATCGTACCGGGTACGGTCAGCAGCAACGTCCCGCCGGGTTTCAGGATTCGGTGCAGCGTGCGGATTGCCGCGGAAACGTCAAAAATCAAGTGCAGCGTCTGCGTAAGAATCACACAATCAAAAGTTGCGTCCGGCACACCCATGCCATCGGTGAGATCAGCCACAAAGGTGGTATCCGGAACTCCAGCATTGACATTCAATATGTCCGAGCGAGTGACTCTTCCGCCGCCGAACTGCCGGGTGTATTCATTTCCGCCGATTTCCAGCGCCCGCCCCCGCACGAGGGATTCGTTCGCGGCGAGGAACTGTGCGATGTAATAGCGATCGATCGGCTGACCACGATCGAAACCATATTCGCGACTCACCGGTCGCAGGGAGCGCAAGTCTCCCAGCCGAACCGAGTGGAGCGGAGCTTTCGGTCGATGAAACCCTAGTCGTCGCACCATCGCTCGCGGCGAGGATAATTTCCAACGACGAAGAGCCGTTCGGAAAGCCGCGCGCCAATTGTCTGACTCGTTGTCCGGCATGACATGACATGGTGCTTGAATGCAGCAGCCACACGCAATCCCACTTGACCGATCCATTCCGCGCGACCTGCATTTCAGAGCGATTCATGGGCAGCTGCCAGCCGCGCGAAGCGCGTCCTCGATAAGCGACGGCGACGGATTCCGCCTGTTCACGCCCTCCGACAGCGCGCGCCGCCAGGCGCGCGCGCCCGCGCGGCCATTGAATAGCCCGAGCATGTGACGCGTAATCGAACGCAACGGCGTCCCCAATGCGACCTGGCGTTCGGCGTATTGATGCATGCGCAGGACGATGCGCTCTACCGGCGGCGTCTCGAATCCGTCGTCGTGGAATGCCCGATGGAGCGCGGGCAACAGGTAGGGATTGTGATAGGCCTCGCGGCCGAGCATCACGCCGTCGACGTGTGCGAGTTGCTCCGTGACCTGCGGCACCGTACGCAGACCGCCGTTGGTGACAATCGTGAGTGTCGGGAACTCCTCTTTCACGCGCCAGGCCCTCGCGTAGTCGAGCGGAGGCACTTCGCGATTTTCCTTTGGCGTGAGACCCTTCAGTATCGCCTTGCGTGCGTGGACGATTACCGTACGACACCCCGCATCGCTCACCGCCGCCACGAAGTCGCGCAGAAACTCCCAGTCATCGTGATCATCGATGCCAATCCGGCACTTGACGGTCACGGGAATGCTTATGGCCGCCTGCATCGCGCGGACGCAGTCCGCGACGCGTTTCGGTCGGGCCATCAGGCAGGCGCCGAAGGTCGCCTGCTGCACGCGGTCGCTGGGACAACCGACATTCAGGTTGATCTCGTCGTAGCCGAACCCGGCGCCGATTGCGGCGGCTTCACCCAGCAAGCCGGGCTCAGCGCCGCCAAGCTGGAGCGCGACGGGATGTTCTTCCGGATCAAACTCGAGCAAGTAATGCCGGTCGCCGCGCACGATCGCCTGCGCGACTATCATCTCCGTGTAGAGGAGCACCCGTGGCGAAAACTGGCGCAGGAAGTACCGACAGTGCCGGTCGGTCCAGTCCATCATCGGCGCAACCGAGAAACGGCGCTCTAAGTCTTTCATTCTGAAGTATTATTTAGGGCCTGGCCTCTCGAACTCACCGCGCCATGGCCCGACGGCGCAGACTGGAAGGCACAAATGGCCCGATATCCGGACTATACCCAGACACTCGTGACCGGTGGCGCCGGATTTCTCGGCTCGCACCTCTGCGACCGCCTGCTGGTAGAGCGGGGCAACGTAGTTTGCCTGGACAACTTCTTTACCGGTTCGCGCCACAACGTTGCGCATCTGCTCGACAACCCACGCTTCGAACTCATACGCCACGACGTGACCTTTCCGATCTATGTCGAAGTCAACGAGATCTACAACCTCGCATGCGCCGCGTCGCCGGTCCACTATCAATTCGATCCGGTGCAAACCACCAAATCGAGCGTGCACGGCGCGATCAACATGCTGGGGCTGGCGCGTCGCACGCGCGCCCGGATCCTGCAGGCCTCGACCAGTGAAGTCTATGGCAACCCGGATGTCCATCCGCAGCGCGAGGACTATTGGGGACACGTCAATCCGATCGGCCCGCGCGCGTGCTACGACGAAGGCAAACGTTGTGCGGAGACACTCTTCTTCGATTACCACCGTCAATTCAAGGTGCCCATCAAAGTGGCACGCATTTTCAATACTTACGGACCGCGCATGCATCCGCATGACGGGCGCGTCGTTTCGAACTTCATCCGCCAGGCATTATTCGATGAGCCAATCACCGTTTTCGGCGACGGGCAGCAGACGCGATCCTTTTGCTACGTGACGGACCTTATTGAAGGTCTCATTCGCCTCATGAACAGCCCCGAAAGCTTCACGGGACCCGTCAACCTGGGCAATGCGTCCGAATTCAGCGTGCTTGAGCTGGCTGAAAAGATCATCTCGCTCACCGGGTCACGATCCAAGATTGAGTCCCGCCCGCTTCCAGCCGACGATCCCGAGCAGCGCCAGCCGGATATCAGCCTCGCCAGGAAGGAGCTTGATTGGGCGCCGATCGTCGGCTTGGACGAGGGTTTGAAGAAAACCATCGAGTACTTCGACGAGCTGCTCAGGTCCAGCAGGGAAACAGTTCAGTGAAGCGCGTATTGGTGACCGGAGCCGGCGGCTATGTCGGAAGCCATACCTGCAAGTCGCTCGCTCGCGGCGGTTTTGAGCCGATCGGCCTGGACAGCCTGGAAAGAGCCGGGATTCGCGAGCTTCCGTGGGCGCCGCTGGAAGTCGTAGATACCGCCGATCGCGAGGGCGTCGCCCGCGTACTCGAAGAATATCGGCCCGCCGCCGTCGTGCACTTCGCCGCCTATGCATACGTGGGCGAATCGGTTGCCAATCCGTCTCTCTACTACCGCAACAATGTGTGCGGAAGCATCACGCTGCTGGACGCTCTGCGAGCCGCCGGCATCGGTAACTTCGTTTTCTCGAGCAGTTGCGCCACTTACGGGATTCCCCAGGGCGTGCCCATTCGCGACGACCATCCGCAGAATCCCGTCAATCCGTACGGCTCGAGCAAACTCATGGTGGAGCGGATACTGCAGGACTTTGAGCCTGCTTATGGATTCCGTTCCGTCGCATTACGCTATTTCAATGCGGCGGGTGCTGACCCGGAATGTGAGATTGGCGAATGCCACGATCCGGAAACCCATGCAATACCGCTTGCGATCCGCGCGGCACTGGGCGAGCAGGCCGCATTCGAAATTTATGGCACGGACTATCCCACGCCGGACGGAACCGCCATTCGCGATTACGTGCACGTGATGGATCTAGCCCGCGCACATGTCCGCGCACTCGAGTATTTACTGGATGGTGGCAGAAGCACGGCGCTCAATCTCGGAACCGGCGTGGGCCATTCGGTGAAGGAAGTCGTCAAGGCAGTCGAAGCGGTCACGGGAAGACAGGTGAAGACCAGGTCCTCTCCGCGGCGGGACGGCGATCCGCCGGTCTTGATCGCCAATACCGAACGCGCCGAAAAGATTCTTGGCTGGACGCCAGAGATGGCGGGCCTGACCGATATTGTGAGTACGGCAGTTCAATGGCATCGGAAATGGCGATCGGCACAAGCATCAGCTGAGAGTCCGGGCTAAGCCTCGCTCCTGAGCGGCGCCGGGTCCGCAGGTAGCTCACGCGCCCTGCCGACCATAGGCTTCAGCCCGCTCCAAAGCGAGCCGCCGGGCAGGCGGATAGGCCACCAAACCACGCCAGGTATGCAGGACCAATCTCCACAGCAGCGACGGCGGAAGCGGATCCTTGCCGGCGACACTGCAGAGCAGTCGCTTGAACGGCTTCACAAGGCGCCAGAGCAGAAACGCAAGGATGGACGCCTTCCACCTCCAGCCCGAAGCGCAGACGAGCTTCGTAAGTGTCGCGATCAGGGCGCGGTTGTGCTCGAGTATTTGCATCTCGGCCGCGCGCCTCTCGGGTCGGTGCTCATGCCGCGCTCCTACGCAAGGTTCGTACACGATTTCATGGCCGGCCTCGAGCACCCGCCAGAGAATGTCCAGATCGCCCCCGCCGGGCAATGCTGCCCCCATATCCAGCGCTTCGTCGAATCCACCGAGTTCAACCAGAACGCTTTTGCGTATCGCCATGCTGACGCCGCTTCCTGCACTGATGGACCACGCGATCAATGGCCGGGGTGCTCCCGGCGGACGAAGACCCGCGCCAGGCGGAAGATGGATGCGTTGTGAGCCGCGCGCAAATCCGCCATTGGCTTCGAAAAGGCGCGCCCCTTCGTGCTCCAGCGACAATGCATCGACCTTTCCCATGCAAACGGCTATGCGGGGGCTTTCGGAAAATACGCGTTCGCTCGCTTCGACCCAATCGGCGTTGGCCACGGCATCATCGTCGATGAAAGCCACTACGGTTCCCGTCGCTTCACGCACGGCGCGATTTCGGGCGAAGTCGAGTCCCGGCACCGGCTCGAGCACGTAGCGACAGAATGGAAACTCATCGCTCACGAGTTGCCGGGTGCGTTCGGTCGCCGGGGCATTGTCGACGATCAGCACCTCATCGGGTTTCCGACTCTGGCTCGCAATGGAGTGCAGTAGCCGCTCGAGCTGCTCCGGCCGGTCTCTTGTACAGACCGCGACGGTAATGGTTACTGCCGATTTTGAAGACATTCAGCCGCCGCCTATTCCCATCTTGGCCGCTCGCGCTCGGCACCGGGCGCACTGTCCCCCGCCCGAAGCCAGCGCACCGCGCCGACGCAAAGCCCCGTCATGTAGGCAAGTCGGGACACGAAAATGGCCGGCAGCATTAGCAGCGGTTCGAACATGCCAGCCCGCATCCAGCAAGAAACGATGTACGCCGAATGGGCAATCGCTAAAACCGGACTCGCACAAATCATCAGCAAGGGGTAGCGATACAACCATGCGGCCCGTGCGGCGCCTGTGCGCGATTTGGCCTCCACCGCGGTGTATCCCCATCGATAGTTTCGGCGCAGGAGATTTCCAAAACCCGGACGGTTGTAGTGAGCGGCAACGGCGCGGGGCTCGAAATAGATGCGATGCCCCGCCGCCAGCAGCCGGCCCTGCCAGAAGCGCTCTTCGTTCGTGTAGTCGAACGGCGGTTCAGTGGCGAATCCTTCCGTAGCTTCAAATGCCGCACGACGCACGCTGAGGTTCGGCGGCGGGTGATGCGGCACCCACCCCGCCCGCGCCGCCGGATGAATCAAATACCATCCGCAGTAGTAATCGCATCGAGCCATCGCGGGAAGGCCCTGCGGCAGCGCCAGTGAACCGCCAACTACTGTCGCGCCCTGCTCGTGAGCCGCGAGGATGTATTCGATCCAGCCTTCTGCAACGATGCAATCGGCATCCAGAAAGACGATCGGATCTCCCCGGCTTTCCCTCGCGCCGAGATTGCGGGCAGCCGCCGGATTTCCCCGCTCGCCCGCTGGTCGCGCCTTCAAAACGCGTGCGCCTGCAGCTTCAGCCAGTCGAGCCGTGTCGTCCGTCGAGCCGTCGTCCACGACGATCACTTCCAGCACTTGCGCGCGTGACACCTGCCGGAGAACCGCGGCAACCACACTTTCAATCAGCCTTTCATTGCGCGCCGGTATGACGACGGATACCAGCGGCCAGGACGGACCAGAAGTCACCGGTGAATTCAAGCTGTCCGACGGGTGGGGGCAATCACGCGCGGGTCAGTCGAGACCCAATGGGCGTTCGAGCCGGGCCTGTGTATCGTCGCTGAGCGCGGAGGCATAGAGGGATTCTACGAGATCAATGAAGGCCTGTTTGCCGGGCGCGGCGCTTGCCTGCTCCAACGCGGCTTTCGCCATGCGCGCGGCTTCTTCTTCGTGAAGCAGGAGGTCAGTGATTCCCGCGGCGATGGCCGCGGGAGAACAGGCCACGAACTTCGCGATCTGGTCGCTCAGAACGCTCCTGTGAGCGCGAATGTCCGTCGCCACGATAGGCTTACCGGACAGGAGATAGTCGAATATTTTCAGCGGAATGTTGTCGCCGTACGCTCGCGGCGAGACCAGCACATCGGCCATTGCGAGATAGGAAGGAATCGTGTGCCGCGGCTGACGCGGCAGAACGTGCAGTCTGCCCTGGAGGATAAGTTCGGAGACCAACGGAACATTCATCAGATCATCGCCCGGCGTTGCACCGACCAGCAATGCGACGGCATTCGGAATCGCTTTCACGACCTCGGGAATGCCTGCCAACAACAGGTCGATCCCCTGATAGGTCTCGAACGTTCCGCAGTACAAGATGATTTTGGCGTCCGCAGCGAAGCCCAGGCGCGCGCGCAATGCGCCTGGCCGTTCCGTTTCGTCGCGCGGCTGGCCGGCGAACTTCCATTCATAGACCAGCGCTTGCGGAGCCCTGGATTTCACGTGAGGCAGCAGCCCGGCGCTGCAAATGACCGCAGTCGCCCGGTTCAGCATCCAGTCCTCGAGCTTGCGAAGCACGAATTGCATGGGCCGCAAGCGGCAAATGGCGTTTGTCCTCAATTGATCCGGCAGGCTGGATTGCATGTCGTAGATGACGGGCAGATTCTTTCGCCGGCAAAGGAAGATGACCGGCAGAGCCATTTCTTCGAGCACATGCACGACGTCAAATCGACCGGACTGCAGGAGCGACGGCAACCGTCCCAGCATGCCCAGATCCAGCAATACTTTCTTGAACGAGAAACCGATACGGACATCGCGAATGCCGAACAGGTTTCTGCTCCTTTGCAGGCGCATGTTGGGGAGACTCACGGATTTGCCGATCGGGTAGGCAAACACCTCCACCTCGCAACCGAGCGCAGTCAAGGCGGCAGCGACCTGCAGCACGGCAATCGGAGTTCCCCGATCCTCATAGAAAGGTTGCGGCGAAACGATCAAAACACGCGGAGGAGAGTGGAATTTTCGGTTTGGCGCCATTTGCGGCTGTGCCTTACGGGGAAAGAGATCCAGCGGGCGATTGGGGCGCGATTGCTCCACTTTCCGGACCTCTCGGCGGAAAGTGAATCACAGTTTAGCTCTGGAAACCGGTGAATCAACGCTAATCGCGTCGCAAACGGCGATTGCGTCCAACCTGTCAGGAACTCGCCTTCATCGAGCGCAACATCAGTCAGCCTTTACGACGAATGACTTGCCCGCCCATGCGCGCGGATCGACTCCCTCGAAGCGCTTTTTGTGGTAATCGAGCCAATTCGCCTGCCTGCTGTCGGCATCGAGCACGATCATTTCCAGGTTTTCCGCCACTTCCACAAAAGCAGTGCCGCCTTCGTTTCGGAAAAGCAGGTTGCGAGCGGGCACGCCCTCGTCTCCCGAAACGCCGGCGTGCAGGTCGGGGTCGCCGTCGACATCGGCAAACGCGTTGGAGAGCGCCTGAGGGGCGGCGAACACTTCCGGCTGCACCGGAGTGAACCTGGGAGCATCGGCGCTAGCCGCTGCCACACAGGCGGCGAGAGTGGCAAAGCAGATCGCGCCCTTGCTCATGGCCTCATGATAAACAAAGATTATGTCTGGACCGCGGACACAGAGGGGCGAGTGTGAGTTTTTCATTGATTGCAGTGCTGCTATTCCTAAGCTTTCTACTCGGGATGCTCGGCGTCGCCGAAGCCGGACGACGCATCGGCATTGCGCAACTCGCGCACCACAAGGAAGGCCTGCCACAGGGAGCTGGCGCGGCGGAAGCTGCGGTGTTCGCCTTGTTGGGACTTCTGCTGGCTTTCACATTCTCCGGCGCTGCATCCAGGTTTGAAGCCCGCCGCCACCTTGTAACGGCGGAGGCCAATGCGATTGGTACCGCCTATTTACGCATCGACATGCTTCCCGCCGACGTGCAACCGACGATGAGGGACGTCTTTCGCCGGTATCTCGATTCCCGACTCGAGATGTACCGGAACCCAGAAAATCAGACGGCCACCAAGGCCAGCCTCGCGGAGGATGCGGCCCTGCAAGGCGAAATCTGGTCGAAAGCCGTGACGGCGTCGCTGAGGCCGGGGGTTCCCACACAGGCCGCCATGCTGCTCTTGCCTGCACTCAATGAAATGATCGATATCACAACGACTCGGCTGATGGCGACCCGGAATCATCCGCCGCCGATCATATTTCTGCTGCTCGTGGGCCTTTCGCTCGTCGGCGCACTGCTGGTCGGCTACAGCACCTCTCTCAACAAGGACCGCACCTGGCTGCACACACTGGTATTCGCGGCCATTCTCACGCTGACGACGTATGTGATCGTCGACCTCGAATTCCCTCGCCTCGGACTCATTCGCGTGGACGCCGCCGACCAAGTTCTCGTCGACCTCCGGGAAAGCATGCGCTGACCGATTTACAACTGCGCGTCGAGGTGCAGCACGCGCGTCATCCAGGCCTGGAATCGGCGCCAGCCGGATGCCTTCGGATCGGAATCGAAACTTTCCTCACCGTCGCTCCAACCCATTTCGCCGTCCTTGAGCGTCACCTGCCAGGCGTGCGGCCCGGCCGTCTGTGTCGCGAAAATCGCTTCGAGCTGGCGTGTCAGCACCTCATCCTCGACCATCACGCCCTGCTCACAATTGAGCCAGGTCGAGCGCGGGTCCACGTTGTAACTCCCGACAAACAGTGTACGGCCATCCGTTGAGAGGGCCTTGGTGTGGAGACTTGCGCCCGAAGAACCAAAAAGGCTCGAACTGGATTTCCCGCCCGGCCGCGGCTTCAACTCCCAGAGCTGCACGCCGCCTTCAAGCAAGGGGCGACGATAACGCGAGTAACCGCCGTGCACAGCCGCAACGTCGTTGGCCACAAGCGAGTTCGTCAGGACACTCACTTTCTTTCCCGCGCCCGAGGCCCCGACCAGGGCTGCAGTCACGTCCTCGCCGGGTACGAAGTACGGCGAAATGATGTTGATCGACGTTTCAGCGGCCTGAACCATCGGCAAGAGGGCCGAGCCGACCGGTGTGCGCTTGGCATCGCGCCTCTTCATCGTGACTTTGGCGGGGTCGTCCGCAATGAACTGGTATTTCGCTGACCACTCCATCGGCCAGTCGCCAGCCACCATCCGCTGCACGACCTCGTCACCGCGGAGCGCCGCCGCATAGCGGCTGTCTCCCGCCTTGTTCACGTACTGCTCGAGCCGTTTCCGCAGCTTTCCGAGCGCCTCCTCGCTGACGCCGTCGGCATCCAGCGCTTCCATCGGGTAGGCGGACGCGGAGTTCCAGTACTTGTCGAAGGACGCCGAGGCATCGCGCACGACCGGCCCGAGCATCGCGAAGTCGAGATCGACAAAATTGATCTCATCCCCCGCGCCGAAATACTCGTCGCCAATATTGCGCCCGCCAACGATCGCCACGCGGTTGTCAGCGATCCAGCTCTTGTTGTGCATGCGGCGATTGATGCGCTTGAAGTTCATCGCACCCTCGCCCGCCTTGCGCAGGGTGCCGCTCCGCGTGACAAACGGGTTGAACATGCGCACGTCAATATTGGGATGCGACGCGAGCGCCGCAAAACCGTCGTTCTTCGCACGGGCATCGAGGTCATCGACCAGGAGTCGTACTCGCACGCCGCGATCCGCGGATTCGAGCAGCTGCTGCGCGAGATAGTTGCCGGTGAGATCGGAGTGCCAGATATAGGTCTGGACGTCGAGGCTCCGAACGGCAAGGCGGGCGCTTTGCATGAGTACCACGAACGCTTCCGTGCCCTCGGTGACGAGCCGAAATGCGGATGCACCCGGATGGCGCGCTTCCCCGCCTGCAGACAGGCCGTCTAATCGCCCGCCCTCGGCCGGCGGAATCGCCACGACGTCCGGCGTTGGCGGGCGCGGCGGCAGTTGCGCGCAACCGCCGAGGGCGGTGAGCGCCAGGCAGGCCGCTAGGCGCCAGCCCGTAGAGCCGCCCGCGCGCAAGTCCAGGATGATCCCCTCCTTACTCGCGCTTGATTTTGATCTGCAGGGCGGTGAGCGTCGAACTGGCGATGGCTGTTCAACGACAACGACAATTTTCGCGGCGGCCAGCGAAATGAGCAGGACCCGCTGACAAGCTTCCAGGCTCATGCGAATTACACCTTCCGGCCATGGTTGTGGCTGGCCGTCGATACGACCTTCTACAAGGGCAGTCGGACGAGCGTCAATCGCGTTGACTCGGGGGTCCGGCAGTCGAATTCGCGCGTGGGCATGACACTCTCGCTGCCGCTCGGGAAGAGTCAATCCGTGAAATTCAGGTGGAACAAAGGCGCAACGACCCTGATCGGCAGCGACTTCACTGTTTGCGGCATCGCCTGACAGTGGTCGATCATCGACTGACACCGGCTCCCTTGGGGTCCTTCATGACTTGTCCTCGGACTCGGCGCGCCGGACCAGGTAGTAGCCAGCCGTGAGACCGGCAACGAGGGCCGCGATGCCGGCGAGCGACGCGCCGGAGAGGTGTTCGACGTCGAGATTGATGATGTGCCGGGCGACCGCGATGATTGCGACGATGAGGATGATCTCGAGACGCACGCGGTGATGCGTGAAATACACCCGGAGCGTTTCGAGCAGCTCGAGTCCTAGAACGATCAGCAAAACGCCCGAGAACGAACGCTGAACCGCTTGCGTCAGCAGCGGAATCGAATCGATGTCCCCGAGGCGGTCCCGGATCGCAATCGCCAGCAGATACCAGAGCTGCGCGACGGCCAGGAGGATCACGATGACCAGCAGCAACTGTGCGGCATACAGGATGCCGCGCTCAAAGACGCGGAGCAGGCGTTCCATCGGCTTAAGCTCCGTCAGACCGGTTACAACGAAGCATACCGCGTCCGCTTTTCAGGTACCTGCCGTGAATTGCAGGAAAACCATCGCCCCCTCGGGGCTGCCGCCGTAGGCCGCCTCGAGTTCGCTCGCAACCGAGTTAAAGCTGTAAAGCGCGCCGAGTCCGAGCCTGCTCCGGTCCGTCACCCGGAATTCGCGAATCGCGCCCGCACTCATCTTGGCGACTTCGAAGTTGTCCTCGGTCGGCGCAAGCTCGTGGGTCTCGAGCCACTCGGCGCGGCCGAACAGCGTCCAGCCGCGCGCGGGCGCGTAGGCCATCTCAAAGGCCAGCGCGTTCGTCGATTCGCCCTCGGTCGGGTTCTTGTGCCCCCAGGCGAGCGTGGTCGACCAGGAGCGTTCGTCGTCGAGCGCCATGGTGTAGATCGCGCTCGCCGAGACGCGGGTCTCGTCGACCTCCGGTTCGAGTTGCTCGGGACTCCTGACGTCGGCCCAGGACGCTTGCAGTGACCAGCGCCCGCCGGGATTCCAGCTCGCGCGGATGGCCGCGCTGTCTAGGCGCGGCCTTTCGATGTCGTACCGATCCTCGTCCGGTTCCCGCCCCGTGAATCGTGAGACCTCAAATTTCCAGCGATCCCTGACCCAGCCCGCGGTGATCACGCCGAAACTGATGTGCGTCGAGTCGAGCCAGTGATGGGTGATCGGCGCTTCGGGGCTCATCATCGTCGATGTGCGATGCATGAATGCGGGCGGCCCGAACGCCGGTTCGCCCGGCAGGGCCGCATAGAGGAATGCGCTGTTCCCCTCCCGGAACAGCCAAGCCCAGGTCACCGAGAGTTCCATGAAGAGGTCGTGGGGATGCTGCCGATCGACGAGTGTCGTCGTGCCGTCGGCGGTTTCCCCGGCCGCCAGCAAGAGTGGATAGCCGCCCTTGCCCATGAACGGATCGGGACTCAGCATCGCGCGCAACGTCAACGCATTGCCGTTCGGCGCATCGCGCCGTGCCGATCCCATGACCATGCCAGCGACGAAGCCAAGCTCGTCTCCGCGCGGACCCTGCTGTCGGTCGTAGATCGCGTTCAGCTGGGTGTGACCCATCAGCATCCAGTCGCCGCGCATCACATGGCCCATCTCGTGCGCCGTGCTGTCAGGCTGCCACGCGGTACCAGAGGCATCGCGCGTCATCGTGTATGAACCCAGGGCGCCGGACATCGGCATCGGCATCGCATGCGCTGCGTGCTCGACCTGCGCCGGTGCCATGGCAGCACCGAGCGCGAGCGCAAGCTCAAGTACCGGGCAGACTGGCATGGGCCTGGCGGGCGACTGATGTGTCCGCCGCCCCTTCCGCGTCTGTCAGTTCCGGGCCGAGCTCCTTTTCCCATTTCGCGACGACCGCCGTCGCGATGCTGTTGCCGACGACATTCGTCGCCGAACGGCCCATGTCGAGGAAATGATCGATGCCAAGGAGCAGGAAGATGCCCGCCTCCGGGATGTTGAACTGCGCGAGGGTCGCCGCGACAACCACGAGCGACGCGCGAGGAACGCCCGCGATGCCTTTCGACGTCAGCATCAGGATGGCCACCATGACGATTTGCTGGCTCAGGGGAATGTCCATCCCGTACACCTGCGCGATGAACATGACGGCGAAGGAGCAGTACATCATCGAGCCGTCGAGGTTGAACGAATACCCGACTGGCAGCACGAAGCTCGCGATCCGGTTGCTGACGCCGAACCGCTCGAGCACGTCGAGCGTCCTCGGGTAGGCTGCCTCGGAACTTGCGGTCGAGAACGCGAGCAGCACCGGCTCGCGGATGCGCTTCACCAACTGAACGATGCGCGGGCCGATGACCAGCGCGCCGAGGGCGATGAGCGCGAGCCACAGGAGCGCGATGCCGAGATAGAACTCGGCGACCATGATGCCGTAGACCCGAACGATGCCGAGCCCTTCCTTGGCCACAATGCTCGCCATCGCGCCGAAGACCGCAAGTGGCGCGACGATCATTACGTAGCCGGTGACTTTCAGCATGATGTGCGCAAGAGCGTCGAGGAGCGTCACGATCGGGCGAGTGCGCTCGCCGAGCGCCGCCATCGCGACGCCAAAAAAAACCGCGAACACGACGATCTGGAGGATTTCGTTGCGCGCCATCGCATCGAGGATGCTGGTCGGGATTGCGTGCGTGATCAGGCCCTGAAGCGAGAGGCCGTCAGCCGCGATGCCTGCCGAGGCTGCCTCAGCTGGAATTGGTAACTGCATTGCCCGACCCGGCTCGAAGAAATCGACGACCAGGAGACCGAGCGTCAGCGAGATGATCGAGGCGAAGATGAACCAGCCGAGCGCCTTGCTGCCGATGCGGCCGACGGTGCGGATGTCGTCCATTTTCGCGATGCCGACGACGAGGGTCGCGAACACGAGCGGCGAGATGATCATCTTGATCAGGCGGAGAAATGCCGCAGGCAGCAGCGCGGTGACTTCCGCGAATCGCGCGCTGTCCTCGGGATAGGCGCTGTTGCTCAGGTAGCCGGCCGCAATGCCGACGATGAGGCCGATCACGATGAAGGTGGTCAGGCGATTGGAGCGCATTCCCGCAACTGTGGCCGATGTTCACCCATCGGCGCAACCACGTGCCGCGTCAGCTTATGGTTTTCGAAACCGGCGACGAATTGTCGCTCTCCAGGCCCATGGAATCGTATGCGCTGACGACGAAGTAGTATGTCGCGGGCGGCAGGTTTCCGATGACGGCGCTCGTCACGCCCCCGTTCTGGACCGCGACGACATTCGGGTAGCTGCCTGACGACGTTCCGTAACGAATCCGGTATCCGGCCAGATTCGCGAGCGGCGAGCCGTCGACGCGCATGGTCGGCGGCTGCCACGAGAGCGTCACGCTGCCCATCGAGACTTGCTGCACCGCGATCGAAAAGCTGGGCAACGCGGTTGACGCCACGCCGTCACTGACACGAATCGAAATGCCCGAGTAGTCTCCCGCGGTACCGGTGCCCGGCGTGCCGCTCAGCCTGCCGGTCGTCGCATTGAAGCTGGCCCATGGCGGACGATTTGAGACGCTGAAACTGAGAGCGTCGCCGTCGGCATCCACGGCGGCCGGCGTGAATTCATAGAGCTGCCCTTCTCGCGTGGCAGTCGGGGGCGTGCCCGAAATCGCCGGTACCTGATTCGCCTGCGTAACCATGACGCCGAAGGGCGCAAGTGTGGTCTGGGCCTTTCCGTCGGTAACGCTGATTTTGATTTCTATGTACTCACCGACCGCCGACGAAGTGGGTGTTCCCGACAGGCGACCGGTCGAGGCGCTGAACGACGCCCACGGCGGCCGGTTCGCAATCGAGAAGTTCAACGTGTCGCCATCCGGGTCGGACGCGGCTGGCGTGAATGAGTACGCCTGGCCAGCGACGACCGACGTCGGCGCAATGCCGGAGATCGAGGGTGCGTCGTTGCCTGGATTCGAGGTCCCGCAGGTCTCGCGAGCGCGCTTGGATTTACAGTTCGGATCGCCCGCCGCGGCGACTGTGGCAAATGCCAGGATGGCCGCGACCAATGCAACGGCTGCGCAAATGGGCGCAACGGCTGCTGACGGAGCTTTCTCTCTCAAGTGGCAACCCCGCTATCGTGGGCACTGAGGCCGACAGACCGGAAGCTTTGCGTCCCCGCCTTTCGACGGGTTTGCCGCGTTTCACTGTGGACGGACTATTACGTCATATCGGGCATACGCCCCGGAACGGTGTCTCATTCCTGCGATACCGCGCGGGATTCTGTTTAATCGTCCGCATCGATTCGGGGGCTCACCCCTTGCGGTGAGGGAAACACGCCATCGGCGCCGGTCGGCCGCAGAGGAATCCCTGCGCGTAACCGACACCGATGCGGCGGAGCGTGTCGAGCACGGCTTGCGTTTCGACGCGTTCCGCGACGGTTTCGATGCCAATCGCCCGGCCGATCTGGACGATCGCCTCGACCATGCTGCGGTCGATCGGGTCATTCGCAACGTTCTGGACGAAATTGCCGTCGATCTTGAGGTAGTTCACCGGCAACGTGCGCAGGTAATTGAAGGACGATAGCCCGCTGCCGAAATCGTCGAGTGCGATCAGGCAGCCGCGGCTCGCCATCTCCCGCATCAGATAGCTCGCGTGGCCGAGATTCGTGATCGCCGCAGTTTCGGTGACCTCGAAGCAAAGTACGCCCGGCGTCGGCTCGTGTGCTTCGAGAGTGTCGATCAGGAATTCCATGAACCCAGGATCGGAAA
>JANLWE010000043.1:0-5911 GCA_031364365.1 Gammaproteobacteria bacterium
GTTATCGATGCCGCCGCCCCATTGCGTCGCCTCCATCGGCCGCTTGCCGAGGTCGATCTCCTGGCGGCGCAGGATGCGCGACGCGCCGATCGCCTTGAGGTAGTCGTCGGCTTCCGGTTTGCCGCTGACGGCGACGGCTTCGTAACCACGGCCGGCGAGCAGGTCGATCGCGATCGATCCGACGCCGCCGCTCGCACCGGTCACGACGATCGCGCCCTTGCCGGGTGCCTGCCCGTTCTGTTCCATGCGATGGATCGCAAGCGCGGCCGTGAAACCGGCCGTGCCGATTGCCATCGCGTCACGGAGATTTATGCCGTCCGGCAGCGGGATCACAGAGTCGCCGGCGATACGCGCCATCTCGGCATAGCCCCCGTCGAAGTTCTCGGAAAGGCCGCATCCGGTCACCAGCACCAGCTCGCCCCGCTTGTAGCGCGCGTCTGTCGAGCTCTCGACTTCGCCGGAAAGATCGATCCCGCCATTCAGCGGATACCTGCGGAGGATCTTGCCGGTGCCGGTTGCCGCGAGCGCATCCTTGTAATTGATACTCGAGTACTTCACGCGGATGACGACTTCACCGGGTGTCAGGGCATCCACCGCCATCTGCTCGAAGCCGGCGACGATCTTTCCTTCACTCTCGTGAATGCGGAATGCCTTGAATGCTTTCATCTCACTTCCTGTCCAGCCAGAACTCGATACCCTGGCAATTCAGATCGATGTCGTCGTCGAGCAGCCGATGCCGTTCGCCATCCGCGCGTCGATAATTATGCTCGTCGAGCCAACCTGACATCATCGCAAACATGCCGTTGCGGAGCTTGCCCGTGCGGTCGGGCGCGTCTACGGTGCGGCGGCCCAGGTCCGCGAAAGCCCGCACGCGTGTCTTCATCTCGCGTGCAAGGCGGTCGAGATCCCGCACTTCCGAGTAATGGGTGAGATAAATCGCCTGTGGCCGGTAGGACATCAGGCGATCCACGGAATTGCAGAGCGCCTCGGGGTCGAAATGCACCGGTGTCGTGGTCGGAAAGATGAATTCCCGGCCGTCCACGTCGAAATCGCGGTATGAGATACCGAAGGTATCGCCCGAAAATAGCAGCTCGTGATCCCGATCCACGATGCAGTAATGATGAAGCGCGTGCCCCGGCGTGTGGATCAGTTCGAGGTCCCGCCCGCCGAGGCGCACCGTCGCGCCGTCCTCGGGGACGAATAGCCGCGAATCCTCGATCGGCACGATGTCGCCGTACAGGCTCCGGAATCTCTCCTCCCCGTACACCGCGATCGAACCCGCGATCAGTTTCGAAGGCTCGGCGAGATGGCGGGCGCCGCGTGGATGCACCGCGCAGCGCGCATTCGGGAGCAGCTGCATGAGCGCGCCCGCGCCGCCGGCATGATCGAGGTGCACATGCGTCGCGAGCACCCAGTCGACATCAGCGGGATCGACGCCTTTTTCCGCGAGCGCGGCCATCAGGTTCGGCACCGAGTGCGTCGTGCCCGTATCCACGAATGCAGCGCGCCCGCCGTCGATCACGAGATGCGAAGCGGCGAGACGCGGGCGGACGTAGTCCACGTCGATTGCAGTGATTCCCGCGGCGAAGTCGGTCAGTTTCGAGGCTGGTTCAGGCACGGCACGACCATGTCGAGGAACACGTGGAACTCTTTCATGAATTTCCCGAGGAACTCCTTCGTGGGTTCGTCGGTGACGCCGCCCTGATCGTCGATCATGCCCTTCGTGTACTGGATGTAGGCCTCCGGCGAGGTCATCTGCGGCGAGTTGCAGAATGCGAGGGCGCTCCGCAATTGCTGCTGCGCGACCGCCGTGCCGATCTTGCCGGGCGATGCCCCGATTACCGCGGAGGGCTTCCGCCTGAACGAATTCGTGCCGTAGGGCCGGCTCGCCCAGTCGATCGCGTTCTTGAGCGCGCCGGGAATCCCACGATTGTATTCCGGCGTCACGAACAGCACCGCATCGGCATCCGCGATGTCCTTCTTGAGCGTCTTCGCGACCTCCGGGAAGTTGGCGTCGTAGTCGTAACTGTAGAGCGGCAGGTCCCCGATCGGGATCTCCGTAAACTTCAACTCGGGCGGCGCCAGTCGCACAAGCGCCGTCATAAGTTTCCGGTTGATGGAAGCCTTGGCCAGGCTGCCGATGATGTAACCCACGTTGTAGGACGCCATAAATTCCTCCATCACCATGATCGCATGCCGGGCGGTTAGAATCCGCGCATGAAAAAGCTCCTCTTTCTCCTCGTCCTCCTCTCCCTCAACGCCCACGCGGCCGACGTCCCGCGCGTCACCCGCGGGAGCCTCGCGATCGAGGGAATCCCGGAAATCCCGCCGGTACTGGTCCAGCGCCTGCGCCGCTACCAGTTTTCCCGAAGCGCCCTGTTCAGCGGCTGGACGCCGGACGGGAAGATCACGATCAGCACGCGTTTCGGCAACACCAGCCAGCTGCATGTCGTGGATCAGCCGATGGGCGCGCGCCGCCAGATCACGTTCTTCGACGAGCCAGTCACGGGCGGCAGCTGGTCGCCGACGGACGCCCGCAAGGGCGTCGCCTACTTGCGCGACGTGGGCGGCGACGAGAACTACCAGCTCGAATATCTCGACCCTGCGAGCGCGGATCCCATCCGGCTCACCGACGGACGCGGACGCGCGGGCGGCGGCGTCTGGTCGACTGACGGCACGCAGTACGCGTTCTCGTGGACGGTGAAGACCGGCGTCAACACCGATATTTACGTCGAGGATCCGCTCGACAAGCGCCAGCCCGCAATGGTGTTCGAAGCGCCAGAGACCGGCTGGGACGTAACCGACTGGTCACCGGACGGAAAGTCGCTGTTGCTGGTGCACTTCGTATCCGTCAACGAGAGCGCCCTGCACGTCTACGACCTCGAAACACGGCAGCTGCGCGAAATCGAACCGGCGAAGGGCAAGACGGCGCGCGCGGGCGGTGTATTCACGCCCGACGGCAAGGGCGTTTACTTCACTTCCGATCTCGGCGGCGAGTTCAAGACGCTCCGTTACTTGGACCTTGCGACCGGCAAGGTGACGGCGCTCACCGATCACCTGAACTGGGATATCGACGAATTCACGCTGTCGCGCGATGGCCGCTATCTCGGCTATGTCTGGAACGAGAACGGCGCGAGCCGGCTCGGGATCATGGACCTGGCGCTGCGCGCGGATCTCATCCCGCCGCAATTGCCCTTCGGCGTCATCGGATCGCTCGGCATCGACCCGGAGAGCAAGCGGCTCGCGTTCAGCCTTCAGACCCCTGGACAACCCTACGACGTCTGGGTGTTCGGACTCGCGAACTCGGAACTCGTGCGCTGGACCCAGAGCGAAATCGGCCCGCTCGATGCGTCACGCTTCGTCGCACCGACGCTCGTGCAGTACCCGAGCTTCGACCAGGTTGGCGGCAAACCGCGCCAGATCCCCGCCTGGGTTTACAAACCTCGAGGTGCGGGCCCGCACCCGGTTCTCATCAATATCCACGGCGGCCCTGAAGGCCAGGCGCAGCCGATTTTCAATATTTCGACGCAGCAGTGGGCCGTCGAGCTCGGTTACGCCGTGATTGCGCCGAACGTGCGCGGCTCGACCGGATACGGCAAGACCTATGTCGCGCTCGACAACGGTGTGAAGCGCGAGGACGCGGTCAAGGACATCGGCGCGCTGCTCGACTGGATCGCGACGCAACCCGACCTCGATCCGAAACGCGTGGTCGTCATCGGCGGCTCCTACGGCGGCTACATGACGCTCGCGACCATGACGCATTACAACGATCGACTGCGCGGCGCGATCGATATCGTCGGCATCAGCAATTTCGTCACCTTCCTCGAGAGCACGGCGGAATACCGGCGCGACCTGCGTCGCCCGGAGTACGGCGACGAGCGCGACCCGAAGATGCGCGAGTTCCTGCAGAAGATTTCGCCGCTCAACAACGCCGGCAAGATCAACAAGCCGATGCTCATCGTGCAGGGGCAGAACGACCCGCGCGTTCCGTTCACGGAAGCGGAGCAGATGGTGGCAAAGATCCGCGCGAACGGCGGTGAGGTCTGGTATCTCGTTGGGCTCAATGAAGGCCACGGATTCGCCAAGCGCGACAACATCGACTACTACCAGTGGGCGGTGGCGCTCTTTCTGGAGAAACTTAAAGGGGACGTTCCCCTTTAAAGGGGAACGTCCCCTTTAGGCCTCTTCAGGCGCGCAAGTCCGACCATTCGGGGTGTCGCTTGAACTGTGCCTCCACGAATGGACACAGCGGCACGATCCTGAAGCCCTCGGCCCGTGCATCGGCGACCAGGCGTTCAACAAGCGCCGCCGCGACGCCCTGGCCGCGCATCGCAACCGGCGTGCCGGTGTGATTGGCGACCACGATGGATGGATCCGCGCGGGAAAAAATCAGCTCGGCTTCGCCAGGGAAGCCTTCGACTGTTGCGACATAGCGGCCACCCTTGGCCTGCAACTCGCGTGTCACCGAAATCTTCGACACGATTGCGCGACCCGCGGCCGACTACTCGAGCTTCGGCTCGCGCAGTCCCGGCTGCTTCGAGAAATAGTCGGCGATCGTATTGATGTCGTCGTGCGTCAGCTGCTGCGCGAACGGGGCCATGATCGGGTTCTTGCGCTTGCCGAGGCGATAGTCGTTGAGCGCCTGGGCGAGATAGTCGGCGTGCTGGCCGCCGATGTTCGGATAATCGGGAGTCGTCCCCTTGCCGTTCTTTCCATGGCAGGCCGTGCAGGCCTCCGCTTTCTCCGGCAGCGTGCCGGCGAGTGGCTCACCCGCATGGGGCGGCGCGGCCGCAGCGAACCAAGCCGCGAGATCGGCTCGATCTTCGGCGGACAGGCTGCTGGCAAAACCCCTCATCGTCGGATGCCAGCGGTCGCCAGCGGCGTATTCCTGGAGCGCGGCCACGATGTAGGCCGCGTTCTGGCCACCGAGCTTAGGCACCGAATATTTCGGGTAGGCGTTCTTGTAATTCTCGATGCCGTGGCAACCCATGCAGGTGTAGACGAGGTTGCGGCCGTTTTCGACATCGCCGGCAGCGGCGGTCATCGCGGGAAGAGCGAGAGCAAAGCCGACAATGAGCGTACTGGCGAGACGGTCCAATCGCATCGATCCGATCTCCAGAATGGGGGTCTCAGGGCGCCGTGAGCGCCGGGAATGTTAAGCGCCGCGCGCTGGAATTGCCACCTGACGCCGCTCCGGTTTCAGCGGCGTAAAGTCCGCCAGTAGCCTCCGGCAAGAGAGAGTCGGAGGCCTTCGCAGAACCAGAGGGGAGAGTCATGGGTTTCACCAGCCTGCATATCCAGTTGGTCAGCGGCGCGGTCCGCGAGGCGATGGACAAGAAGGCCTGACAGAGCAGCGCGCCGGCCGCCCGGCGCGCGGATCAAAGCGCTGCGGCGATGTCTGACATCAGGCCGTTGTCACGCGGCTTGACCGTCGGCGCGTAGCGCTGGAGCAGCTTCCCATCGCGTCCGATCAGGAACTTCTCGAAGTTCCACTCGATGTCGCCGGCATGCCCGTTCGCCGGGTCGGTCAACCAGGCATACAGCGCGTGGCGGCCCGTGCCGTTGACTTCGAGCTTCGCGCTCATCGGGAAAGTCACTCCATAAGTCGCGGAACAGAACGTCTGGATTTCCTGCTCGGTTCCCGGCTCCTGCGCGCCGAACTGGTTGCAGGGGAAACCGACGACGGCGAAATTCTCGCCGGCCAGTTCCTCGTGCAGTTCCTCGAGACCCGTGTATTGCGGCGTGAGTCCGCAGCGGCTCGCGACATTGACCGCGAGCACGACCTTGCCCTTGAGGCCGCTCAAGAGATCAGCGCCGCCGTCGATTCCCAGGACTTTGAAATCGTAGAAGTTCTTCATCGCCGCATTATAAGGGGGACGTTGATTGAAGGGGACGTTCACCTTCAGCCGCT
>JANLWE010000049.1:0-2068 GCA_031364365.1 Gammaproteobacteria bacterium
AGGGCAGTCATTGCCCGAGCCGCTGGCGCCCGGCGATTACGAACTGCGATTGATGCACGATGACTCCTACGTGACGCTGGCGGTCACGCCATTCGCAGTTGAGCCTCCATTGAATCGATAAGCTGTCACCCATGTCTCCGCCCCCCGGTGCCACGGCAGTGAGTGCTGGGTCGGAAACAACCTGGAAGCAGTCGACACCACCTTGGGGACCACTGCCGGTGCCGAAACGCCCGAGGCGAAATCGAACCACTGATACGCGGATTTTCAGTCCAATGCCCCACCTGGATTTCTCATCCCTCGCGGCATTGTGTAACCTCGGCGTTCCGCCATCAGGTGTCCCGGAATCGACTGCCCATGAACGAAATTGCCGCCGCGTTACCCGTCGACCAACACTCGCTGAGCCGCTCACTGCGACCGCGCCACGTCACGATGATCACGATCGGCGGAATTATCGGCGCCGGCCTGTTCGTCGGCAGCAGCGCTGCAATCGCCGCGGCCGGTCCCGCCATCGTCATCAGCTATGTGCTCACCGGATTCCTGGTGCTGCTGATCATGCGGATGCTGGGTGAGATGGCGGTCGGCATGCCACACATCCGCTCGTTTACCGAATTCGCGCGTGCCGGCCTCGGCAACTGGGCCGGGTTTTCGGTTGGCTGGCTCTACTGGTATTTCTGGGTCATCGTGATCCCGGTCGAGGCGATCGCCGGCGCCGCAATCATCCAGGGCTGGCTGCCCGGGGTGCCGGCGTGGCAAGTCGGTACCGCGCTGATGGCGCTGATGACTTGCGTCAACATGATGTCAGCCCGTACCTTCGGCGAGTTCGAATTCTGGTTTGCGTCGATCAAGGTGACGGCAATCATCGCGTTCATCCTGGTCGCGGCAGCGCATGCCTTCGGCTTCCACTCGCCTACCGGACCGACATTCGCAAACCTGATCGCACACGGCGGCTTCGCGCCGCATGGCGCGCTCGCAGCTCTTGCGGCGGTGACGACCGTGATTTTCTCGATGATGGGCGCGGAGATCGTGACCATCGCGGCCGTCGAATCCACTGAGCCAGCCCGTGCCGTGGCGCGGATGACCTCGACAGTCATCGGCCGTATCCTGATCTTCTACGTCGGCTCGATCTTCATGATCGTCAGCGTTGTGCCCTGGAACCTCGTCCAGCCGGGCCAGTCCCCATTCACGCTGGTACTCGACACCATCCATGTCCCATACGCGAGCACGATCATGGCGTGGATCATCCTGACCGCAGTGCTGTCATGCCTGAACTCGGCGTTCTACGTTGCCTCGCGCGTGCTGTTCGTGCTCGCAGCGAATGGCGACGCGCCGCGCTGGCTTGTCAAGACCAACCGGCGGCACGTCCCTGCGCGAGCGGTGCTGCTGGCGAGTGTGGCGGGCTTCGCGGGCGTACTCGCGGCCATCCTGTCTCCGAGCATGGTGTTCGCATTCCTGGTCAAGGCCTCCGGCGCGCTGATCGTATTCATCTACCTCGCGATCGCGGTCTCGCAGGTCCGCCTGCGCAGGCAGGGCGAACTTGCAGGAAAACCGCCATCGCCGTTGCCGATGTGGCTGTTCCCGTGGCTCAGTTATCTCGCAATCGCCGGCATGATCACCGTGCTGATCGCCATGGCGATGACGCCGTCCCAGATTGCCGAGTTCTGGACCAGCGTCGTGTCGGTGTTGGTGGCACTCGCGGCATACGCTGTCGCCAGAAGGAATTCGCGTGCCCCTGGTCTTGAGCAATGAGCAGCGTTAAGCCTCGTGCGTGCTGGATCGACTGACTGCTGACCTTGGCAAGTGTCTTGATGAAATGGTGGCCAGGGGCGGAGTCGAATCACCGGCACGCGGATCTTCAGGCTCCCTTTCCCGACCCCGAACCGGGTTAAACTATCGAGGTCGCTGGTGAATTGCGGCACCCACCCAGATTGAGATCCGACAGGCATGGCCGACGTCTTTATTTCCTACGCCCGCACCGACAAGGAACGCGTCGCGCCGCTCGACGCCGCGCTCGAGGCGAAGGGTTGGTCGGTGTGGTGGGACCCGGAAATCGCGGCTGGCCAGCAGTTCG
>JANLWE010000005.1:0-2022 GCA_031364365.1 Gammaproteobacteria bacterium
CCGGGATCACGATGTTCTCCACGGGATCCAGTTCGGCGCCCGCTTGCGCGGAAATCGCGATCACCCGCGCGGCCGTCGCATTGCGCCGGAGCTCGTCGAGCAGATCCAGATCGTATCGCCGTGTGTAGGGGTCGTTCGACAGGAAAATCGTCACAAGGGTGCGATCGTTGACGATGGTCTTGGGTCCATGCCGGAAACCCATCGGCGAATCGTAGGCGACGACCATCTGACCGTCGGTCAATTCAAGAAGTTTGAGGGCGGCCTCGCGCGCCAACCCCTTGAATACGTGACTGCCGAGCGAAACAGCACGTTCGTAGCGCTGCCCGGATACGGCCTTCATCCGCGCAGTCTCCGTGGAGAGGACATAGTCCATCGCGCGTGCGATCGTGTCGACACGCGGGCGCATGCCCTCGATACCGCTGAACACGGAGAGCGCCGCATAGGTCATGCAGCTGAAGCTCGACGTCATCGCGAAGCTCCGGTCGTGCGTCTCCTCGGGCAGCAGGAACAGGCAGCAGTGCGGAGCTGCGCGTGCGTATTTGGCAAGCGCGCCGTCCGCATTGCAGCTGATGATCAGGTGATGAGCCTCGTCCACGAATCGGTCGACCAGCTCGGCCGCGGCGACGCTTTCGGGGCTGTTCCCTGAGCGCGCGAACGAGACGAGCAGGGTTGGTTTGTGACGCTGCAGGTAGATGTGCGGAGCGGAAACGATGTCGGTCGTTGCGACCGACTCGACTCCGCATCGCAGGCGGTTCGCCAGGTGTGGTGCAAGGCATTCGCCGATGAAGGACGAGCTGCCGGCGCCCGTGAGGATCAAGCGCAGTTCTGGTCGGTCGATCAGGGGCCGCAGGAACGCCTCGAGCGTGTGCTGTTGCGTGCCCAGGAGCGCATGCGTCTTCAGCAACATGGCAGGTTGCTGCGTAATCTCGCGCGCGGTCCAGAGTGCGCCTCGTGCCCGCAGCGTGGCCTCGTCGATCCCGAGCAGTGTCATGCCTGCGCGCCTCCCGATGGCATGCAGGCAGAACTATAGCCTTCGAGTTCGCGCGCAACGTGTTCGACCACGAGCGCCCTGGGCGCGAGGCCCGACGGGCTGCCGCGGGCGCTCCGGAAGGCGGTCGGAAGGTACTGGCTGATCAGCGCGAGCGGCGGCGGATTCTGCGAGAGGTTTGCGAACAACCTTTCTTGCGCGGCGACGATTTCGCGCTGGCCCCAGTAATAACGAATCCGGTCGCTCAAACTGAATTGGAGTTCGTAGTCGAGTTGAGCACCCTCGGAGGAGTAGTACATTGACCAGTGCCGCGGATCGGCTTTCATGCGTTCGATCGTGATTTCGCGCAAGCGCGACCTGCGGCCGCCGTCGATCCATTCCTTCTCGATGGCATCGAGCGCCCAGAGTGCTTCACGAACGGCAAAGGTGACGGCCGGTCCCACTTTCAGGATCGCAAAACGATCCCGCACGAGTTGCGCGAGTGCTTCCGGAGTCTGGTAGTCGGTCGAGTGCGCCTCGAACACCATACCCGGGTAGTCATCCAGCACGCGACTCAGTGCACCGGTCTTGCGGGCGTCGTAGTCGACCACGCTCCTGTGCGTGAACTCGACGCCCGGCTGCACCACGGCTGCGATCACACGCGTCCACGCTTCGCGAAGTCCAGCCCCGCAAAATAGGTCGCGATGCCTGTCGATTGTCGCGCGCGCAGATGCCGCGTCGGTCACTTCAAGTTCATGCAGGTCGTGCGTGGCGCCGCCGGGCACCGGAACTTCGGTACCGATCACGTAAACAGGCGGCTCGCCACCCGCTCGGGACCAGGCGCGTTCGGCGGCAGCGCAGAGCTGCGCGCTGCGACGCGCAATGGTTTCGTCCCCAGGGGGTCCCGAGTCATCGGCGCAGGCCATCGAGCAGTCGAGGTGGATCTTGCGAAAACCCGCCGCGACATAGGCAGAGACCATCGTTTCGGCCGCGCTCATCGCAGCTTCGGCAGCCAGGCCCTGCCAGGGGTTGGGGCCGAGATGATCGCCACCCAG